>JBKPTD010000142.1:0-40453 GCA_046735375.1 Actinomycetota bacterium
ACGCGACCGAGCCACCCAGCGGCCATGGGGACCCCCAGAAATCCGCGGCCCAGCCATCGCTCCCAACGTCCTCGACGTCGGCGGCCCAGCCGCGATCCGCGAACACGTCAACCTCAGCGGCCCAGGCAGGATCGTCGAACCCAACAGCGTCAGCGGTCCAGGCAGCTCCCGCCGCCCAGCCGCTTTCCGACATCTCGCATACGTCGTGGAGCTGGTTGCGGTCGACCGGCGACATGGCATCGGCTCCGATGCCGTCTGGCACCGGAACAGGCACACCGTCGAGCGCATCGCCCACCAGGCACGCCTCCCCAAACTCGACCCGGACTATCGAAACTATGTTCGATACTAGGCCAAGCCACTGACACTTTCGGCCCCCGCCACGCATTCTGTGGACACATCAGCAGCCTGCGGTCAAGGCCTGCAACGCGCTGGTGGGCGCGCCGACAAGTGAGCGCTTGAGGGGATTCCTTGCGCATCGTGACGCGCGGGCTCTGCGTGGCGTGACGCCGTCTGCTGCCCGTTGGCGCCGCTCCGCGCAACTCCCTCGGCGCAGGTCCGGTGAGACGTCGCCAGCGGCTGCGACGGCGGCAAGCAACCCACCTGGTTCACCGCTGAGGCGCTCAGCACAGCTGATGGCATCGCGCGACGCGGTCGTTCGGTGAGCCGTTCGCTGGCGGCGAGGACCGTGCCGCGAGCAGCGTGCCGTGCGCGACTGAGCCGGTCAGGCGCGAAGCATTACGCGGCGTTGGCGCGGCGCAGCGCTTCGGTGAGACGTTCGCCGGCGGCGAGGACTGCCGGGGCGAATAGCCGGCCGGGTGCGCGGCTGAGGCGCTCGATCGGACCAGAGACCGAGACGGCCGCCACAACGCGGTTGGATGGTCCGCGTACCGGCGCGGACACCGACGCCACCCCAGGCTCGCGCTCCGCCACAGACTGCGCCCAGCCACGGCGGCGTACGCCCGCGAGGGTGGTTGCGGTGAACTTGGCGCCCTGCAGACCGCGGTGCAACCGGTCAGGCTCCTCCCAGGCAAGCAGAATCTGCGCCCCTGAACCGGCGGTCATCGGCAGCGCCGAGCCAACCGGCACGGTGTCCCGTAGCCCCGACATTCGTTCCGCGGCCGACACGCACACCCGAAAGTCGCCCTGCCGACGGTAGAGCTGGGCACTCTCACCCGTCACATCGCGCAGATATGCCAGCACCGGAGCCGCGGCGGCGAGCAGGCGGTCCTCACCGGCGGCCGACGCGAGCTCGCTCAGTCGTGGTCCGAGGACAAATCGCCCTTGCATGTCACGGGCCACCAGCCGGTGGTGTTCGAGGGCGACGGCAAGCCGGTGTGCCGTGGGGCGGGCCAGTCCGGTCGCGGCCACCAGAGCGGCCAGGCTTGCCGGTCCGGCTTCGAGAGCGCTCAGGACTCGGGCGGCCTTGTCCAGCACGCCGACACCGCTAGAGTTGTCCATGGGCTGATACTGCCGTCTCGCTATACGAGATATCAACCCTGTTGCAGAAACCGTTGCGGACCCTCAGTGCACCATGGTCTGTCCTGGGCGAGAGGCTTCGGCAACGGTGGCACCGCCCACACGAGGAAGTGCGAGGTCGGGCATGAGTGAGGACAGCCAGGCTGGAGGACCGGAGCCGGCCCGCACGTTGGCACAGAAGCTGTGGGAGTCCCACCTCGTCCGACGGGCGCCCGCTGAGCCTGACCTGCTTTATATCGACCTCCATCTCCTGCACGAAGTCACCAGCCCACAAGCGTTCGACGGGTTGCGGCAGGCCGGTCGAGGAGTCCGCCGGCCTGATCTCACCGTGGCGACCGAGGATCACAACGTTCCGACCGACTCGGTCAGCGGGCCGATCGTCGACGCCGTCTCACGCCTCCAGGTCGAGACGCTGCGCAGGAACTGCGCGGACTTCGGCGTTCGGCTCTTTCCGATGGGAGATGAGGACCAGGGCATCGTCCATGTGATCGGCCCACAGCTCGGCCTGACCCAGCCGGGCATGACGATCGTCTGCGGCGACTCGCACACGAGCACGCACGGTGCTCTCGGGGCCCTTGCCTTCGGGATCGGTACCAGCGAAGTCGAGCACGTCCTCGCCACCCAGACGCTCGCACTCATGCCGTTCAAGACGATGGCGGTAACCGTCAACGGCACGCTGGCTGCCAGTGTCACCGCGAAGGACCTCATCCTCGCGGTCATCGCCAGGATCGGTACCAGCGGCGGCCAGGGCCACGTCATCGAATACCGCGGCGAGGCGATCCGTGCCCTCTCCATGGAGGCACGGATGACGGTATGCAACATGTCCATCGAGGCCGGCGCGCGGGCCGGGATGATTGCCCCCGACGACACCACGATCGACTACCTGCGTGGGCGTCCATACTCGCCAAGCGGGCCGCGGTGGGATGAGGCAGTCGCCCGGTGGCGCAGACAGGTGACCGACGAGGGTGCGGTCTTCGACAAGGAGGTCGTCCTCAACGCCCCAGACATCACTCCCTTCGTGACCTGGGGAACCAACCCCAGCCAGGGCGTACCACTGTCGGCGAACGTACCTGACCCCGCCGAGATTGCCGATCCCGGCGAACGCGCGGCGGCGGAGAACGCACTGAAATACATGGACCTCGTTCCCGGCATGCCCCTGCGAGATGTGGTCGTCGACACAGTATTCGTCGGGTCGTGCACGAACGGCCGGATCGAGGACCTGCGTGCGGCGGCGTCAGTACTCCGCGGTCGGCGGGTGGCCGAGGGTGTGCGAATGCTCGTCGTACCTGGGTCGGCGAAGGTTCGCCGGGAAGCTGAGGCCGAGGGCCTGGATCGAGTGTTCATCGACGCAGGTGCGGACTGGCGCTTCGCCGGCTGCTCGATGTGCCTCGGCATGAATCCTGATCAGCTGGCACCGGGCGAACGCAGCGCCTCGACCTCGAACCGTAACTTCGAGGGGCGGCAGGGCCCCGGGGGTCGTACTCACCTGGTCTCGCCCTACGTCGCGGCCGCGACGGCGGTCGCCGGCCGCCTCGCCAGTCCGGCTGAGCTGGCGTCGGTGCCCGGCTAAACCGCCTCGGAGACATGAGGAGCACGAGCCAGATGCACCAGTTCACAGTCCACACCGGTCGGGTGGTGCCGTTGCGCCGCAGCAACGTGGACACCGACCAGATCATCCCCGCGGTCTACTTGAAGCGGGTGACTCGCAGAGGCTTCGCCGACGGTCTCTTTGCTGCCTGGCGACGCGACCCCGACTTCATCCTCAACGATCCGGGGTACGACGGCGCCTCCATTCTTGTCGCGGGACCTGACTTCGGCATCGGATCCTCACGAGAACACGCCGTCTGGGCGTTGCAGGACTACGGGTTCCGCGTTGTTCTCTCCGCGCGGTTCGCAGACATCTTCCGCAGCAACGCCTTGAAGGCTGGCCTGCTCGCCGCCGTCGTCACACAGAGCGCAATTGAACACCTGTGGGGGCTGGTCGAGGCGGATCAGTCGACGCCGCTGACCGTGGACCTGACTGAGCGAGAGGTACGCGCCGGCCCCCTGTCCGTCCCGTTCGAGGTCAACGACTACGCGCGCTGGCGGCTGCTGGAAGGGCTTGACGACATTGACTTGACGCTTCGCCACGAGGCGGACATCGCGGCGTATGAGTCGCACCGATCCGGTCTGCTCCCCGCAGTCGTGGTTTAGAGCACAGGCGATATCGCGACAAGCATCTCAGCGGATCGCGTCTCCTTGGTATCCGTCGACCGCCGTCCGCAAAGTGAAGAGGAAGACCGCCAATTCGCCTACTGGCAAAGGCTTTTCGCGTCATCGTCATCGTTGATAAGTGGTGGGTCGCGCTACCGGTACAACGTGTTTGAGGGCAGCGCTCGCGCGTATTGCCTTGCGACACATGGCTGATTCCATTGCGTTTGGATTGTGTGTCCGCTGGTAACGGCCTATCGTGCGTTGTCGGGCGGACAAGTGTCCCGCCAATAGTTTCCGGAGGCGAAACCGTGAACAAGGCGCAGCTAATCGACCAGCTCGCGACACGGTTCGGGGGGAACAAGAAGGCCGCAGGCCATGCTCTCGAGTCCGTGCTCGACACGATTACCCGCTCGGTGGTCATCGGTGAGCGGGTCGCCATCACCGGCTTCGGTGTCTTCGAAAAGGCCGAGCGTCAAGCGCGTCTAGCCCGTAATCCCGCCACGGGTGAGACGGTCAGGGTGAAGAAGACCGTCGTGCCGCGCTTTAGGCCCGGCGCTGCGTTCAAGAGCTTTGTCAGCGGTGCCACTCGGCTGCCGCGGGCCGTCGTAGAGCAGTCGCCTGTCGTCGCGGCAGTGTCAACGACGAGGACTGCGACGGCGTCGGTTGCCAAGAGGGCGACTGGCACGAGGCCGGCGAGAACGGCCAGCGCAGCTTCGACGACCGCAGCGAAGAAGGCTACGACGAAGACGGCGAGCGCTAAGAAGACGACCGCCAAGAAGGCCGCGACAACGAAGGCCACCGCCAAGAAGGCGACCACGAAGAAGGCGAGCGCCAAGAAGAGCCCCGCCAAGAAGATCACCGCGAAGACGAGCGCTGCCAAGACGAGCGCCGCGAAGAAGGCGACGACGAAGAAGGCCAGCGCCGCGAAGAAGGCGACGACGAAGAAGGCCAGCGCCGCGAAGAAGGCGACGACGAAGAAGGCCAGCGCCGCAAAGAAGGCGAGTACGAAGAAGGCCAGCGCCGCCAAGAAGGCGACGACCAAGAAGGCCGCTGGCAAGAAGGCGACGGCGAAGCGCACGACAGCCAAGAAGGCGCCGGCGAAGCGGACAACCGCGAAGGCGACCGCCAGACGAACCACGACGCGCTAACAGCCACATCCCATAGCCGCCCGAGCGGCTGGGGATCGCATCGCCGAAGGGCGCCCGAGACAGGATCCTCCTGTACGGGCGCCCTTGCATGTGCTGGGCCGGGCCGCGGCTCTGCGAGCCGGCGGCTCAGAGCGTCGCGAGGGTCAAGAAGGTCACTCGCCGGCCGGCGCCCGTGCCGTCGACTTCGATGCGTACCCGTTGTCCGAAGCGGACCAGCCGCAGACCGCCGGCGTCGAACGCCGGCCGATCGAAGGGCAGCTCCGTGCCGTCGTCGAGCAACACAGTGCCGGCCCGCGTCGCCGGGTCGAAGGTCCGTACCGTTGCCTGCACCCGCCACTCCCACACTCATGAGGAGACTCGAGGGCACACTATCCGCCGCCCGTGGGTGAGGTGCGGCCCGTGTCACGACGCGGCGGATTGCCTGCCTTCCAGCAGCCGAGAAGTCCGCGGCCCGAAACCAAGCCGCGCTGCCGCATCGAAGTCGGCCGCGGTGTCAACGTCCTGTCGCAGGGACTCGAGTCCCGCGTCCTCGATGGCGTAGGCGCCGCTGCGTCGGTGCCGCTCGGCAGAGCCTGGGCCAAATTCCGGATTGAGCTCCCCTGTGGGAAGGCAGGCGAGCAGCGTCGTTCCCTCGCCATCGGCATCAGGGACAAAGGCACGGCGATGCGCCGACGCGTTCAGCAACGCGCGTCCCAAAGCTTCCGGCCGCAGTGCTGGCAGGTCGGCCGACAGCGCCGCGGTTCCCCGATTCGGTGCGATCCGGCGAGCAACCTGAGCGCCGTGCTCGATAGCCGCATTGAGGCCGGCCTCTGGCTCGTCTGGAACCACAAATGCACCGATCTGCGCGAGCTCACGTGCCGCCCGCCGGTCCGATGTCACGGCGACAAGGGTGGCGACCAGGGGGCAGGCGAGGGCGGCCGCGATCGTGTCGCAGGCGAAGGCGAGCGCGAGAACGTTGCGCGGATGCTCGCTAAGCGATAGGCGAGTCTTCGCGGCCGATAGGCGCTTCACCGGGACCACGATCGACCAGTCCGGCTGGCGCGCCTCCATGGTGCGAGGCGGCGTGCCTTTCCTCGCCACGTCTGCTCGTGGACCGCTCATCGACATCACGACCGATCGTTACACGCGGACAAAGGAGTCGCCGACCAGACACCCTCGCCTCGGATGCTGTCTTCGACGATGCCTTCGACACCAGCCGTCCGATCGGCGACACTGTGACGGCCACCTTTGGGTGCTGAGGAGGAGACGACTGGTGACCCGCCGCAAGAACGGCTTTTGGTTCCGGCTGGTCGCCGCGCTGCTCCGGCCGCCTCTCTTGCTCCTGACGAAAAGGGACTGGCGCGGGGCGGAAATGATCCCGCAGACCGGAGGCGTCGTCCTCGCGGCAAACCATGTCTCACACTTCGACCCGATCGCGTTTGCGCATTTCGTGTACGACAACGGCAGGCTGCCACGGTTCCTCGGCAAGGCGGAGGTCTTCCAGGTTCCGGTCATCGGGTGGATCGTGTCGAAGCTTGGACAGATTCCGGTCTACCGCAAGACGTACGACGCCTCGCAGGCCTACCGCGCCGCCGTCGACGCCGTACGCCGCGGCGAGTGCGTCATCTTCTATCCGGAAGGCACGATCACCAGGGATCCAAACCTCTGGCCGATGACCGGAAAGACGGGCGCCGCACGTGTCGCCTTGACGACCGGAGCGCCGGTCATACCGGTGGCTCAGTGGGGTCCGCAAGAGGTGCTGGCCCCGTACACGAAGCGGTTCCACTTCTTCCCGCGCAAAACGATGCACATGCAGGCGGGGCCGCCGGTGGACTTCGACGAGTTCGCCGGTCAGCCGATCACCAACGAGAATCTCCGGGCGGCCACCGAGAAGATCATGACGGCGATCACAGAGCAGCTCGAGAAGATTCGTGGCGAGCAGGCTCCCGCAGAGCGCTTCGACATGCGCCGCGCGGGTATCCCTGAGACCGGCGACCCAAACCGAGGGGTGGAATAGTGAGCCGGGTCGCGGTCTTCGGGAGCGGGTCCTGGGGGACCGCTTTCTCCCTCATCCTCGCCGACGCCGGGAGTGAGGTGGCCCTGTGGGGGCGCCGGTCCGAGCTGACCGAAGCGATCAACGCCAAGCATGAGAATCCCGACTATCTGCCGGGCATCGAGCTCCCGCGCACGATCGCCGCGACGGCGGATGCCGAAGGCGCCGCGAAGGGCGCCGAGTTGATCGTGCTGGCGGTTCCGTCCCAGGAGTTGAGGAGCAACCTCACTGCATGGGCTCCGCTGCTCCCGGAGGACGGGGTCGTCCTCAGCCTGTCCAAAGGCGTGGAGCTCGGGACCACCAAGCGGATGAGCGAGGTCGTCCTCGAGGTGACCGGTCTCCCGCCGGCGCGGGTGGCCGTGCTGTCGGGCCCGAACCTCGCCGGCGAGATCGCGCAGCGCCAGCCGGCCGCAAGCGTCATCGCGTGCGCGGACGAGGAGGTCGCAGCACGGGTACAGGCGCTGTGCCATACGCCCTATTTCCGGCCATACACCAATACCGACGTGGTCGGCACCGAGCTCGGCGGCGCGGTGAAGAACGTGATCGCGATCGCGGTGGGCATGGCCGACGGCATGGGCTTCGGTGACAACGCGAAGGCATCGCTCATCACGAGAGGACTGGCGGAGACCGCGCGACTTGGTGCGGCCTTCGGCGCCGACCCGTACACCTTCTCCGGGCTGGCGGGGCTTGGCGACCTCGTCGCGACTTGCTCTTCGCCGCTGTCCAGGAACCGAACCTTCGGCGAGAAGCTCGGCCGGGGCCAGAGCGTTGCCGAAATCGTTGCGAGCACGAGGCAGGTGGCCGAGGGGGTTGAGTCGTGCGAGTCGATCCTCCAGCTCGCCCGCGACCATGGTGTCGACGTTCCGATCGTCGAGCACGTGGTCGCCGTCGTGCATGAAGGCGTGCCGCCGCGCGAAGTACTGCGCAGCCTCATGTCGCGCGCCGCGAAGCCGGAACGCTGGGGCCACTGAGAGCCCAACACGCTAGGGTCATCGGCGATGAACGAGCAGCCCACCCCGCGCAAGCCCCGGGTAGCCGTCGTCTTCGGCGGCCGGAGCTCCGAGCACGCCGTGTCGTGCGTCACGGCGGGCAGCGTGCTCGCCGCGATCGACCGAGAACGCTACGAGGTCATTCCGATCGGGATCTCGAGGGACGGCAAGTGGGTCCTTGAGTCCGGGCAGCCGAACCGGCTCGCCATCACCGATGGGCGGCTGCCGTCGGTCGACGAGTCAGGTGCCGCCGTTGTCCTCGCCGGTGACCCGACTGCCCGCCAGCTCCTCACGGCCGACCCAGGCGAGGTGCCCCGCGCGCTCGGCGAGGTCGACGTCGTCTTTCCGCTGCTGCACGGCCCCTATGGCGAGGACGGCACCCTCCAGGGCCTTCTCGAGCTCGCCGGTGTGACCTATGTCGGATCCGGCGTCCTGTCCAGCGCGGTGGCGATGGACAAGGAGTACATGAAGAAGCTCTTCGTCGCGGCCGGTCTGCCGGTGGTCGAGCACATCGTTGTCCGGGCGGGGGAGTGGGAGCGGGACAAGGCCGGCGTCGCGGACCGGGTCTCCCGACTCGGCTATCCCGTCTTCGTCAAGCCGGCCAGGGCAGGCTCCAGTATCGGCATCAGCAAGGTGCGGGGTCCGGAGGAGCTTTCTGCCGCGATCGAAGCGGCCCGCGAGTGGGACCCGAAAATCCTTGTCGAGGCCGGCGTTGTCGCTCGCGAGCTCGAGTGCGGAGTGCTGCAATCGCTCACCGGCGACTCCCCTGACGTGTCCGTCGTCGCGGAGATAAAGGTCCGCGGGGATCACGAGTTCTACGACTTCGATGCGAAATACCTCGACGAGGCAACCGAGTACGACGTGCCTGCACACGTTCCTCCACAGACCGCGGAACGGGTCCGCCGGATGGCCGCGGCGGCTTTCGAGGCACTTGACTGCGAGGGTCTCGCGAGAGTCGACTTCTTCCTCCGTGAGGACGGCTCGCTCGTGCTCAATGAGGTCAACACGATGCCGGGCTTCACGCCGACGTCGATGTTCCCCGTCGTGTGGCGCGAGTCTGGTCTGCCGTACCCCGCCCTCGTGGAGCGTCTCATCCAGCTCGCCCTGCGCCGGCCGACCGGACTGCGCTGATCGATCGGAGTCCAGCCGGCACGCGCGAGGTGCTAGCCGTCGGCTGCGGGAATCGCCGCAAGGATCGGGCCCGCCAAGTCGATCAGCGGATCAGTCGGCGCGCCGACGGACTTGGGTACGACCACCTCGACGTACGCTGACCTTCCGATCGCCGTGAGGCGCCACGATCGGTCTTCCTCGACGGGCAACCAGGACAGCCCGTTCACAGTGGTGAGCTCGGAGGTGGCAGTCAGCTCAGCCGGCCGGTCGACACCACAGAAGAGCACGATCGCGGGATCTCCCCATGCGTGCACCAGCGGTGAGGACGGCCGCGTCGGCCGCTCCCCACGGCCGTCGAGTCGAGCCGGCAGCCGACCGGACAGATCGCCGCACGCAGCGGCCTGCGCTGCTGCCGGCTGCGGGAGGGCGACCTCAACAGGGCCGTTCGCCCGTATCGCGAGCAATGCCACCACTCCGCCCACGACGGTCACTATCGCGGCGCCGACGACACCCCAGCGAAGCAGCGAAACGGGGCGGCGGGCGCCGGCATTTGTGCCGGCCGGCGGCGACGATGCTGTCAGAGATGAACCACCGGGCATGTCAGGGTCCTGGTGATCCCGTCGATGGCCTGCACCTGCGACACGACGAGCTTGCCGAGCTCATCCACGCTGTGTGCCTCGGCGCGGACGATCACGTCATAAGGCCCGGTCACGTCCTCCGCCTGAGTGACGCCGTTGATCTTGCCTATCTCCCTGGCTACCTGGGCGGCCTTGCCGACCTCTGTCTGCACGAGGATGTATGCCTGGACGACCACGGTGGCTCCCTCACCCGCTCGAATTCTCGGCAGCGCAACCGTACCGCCTCAGGGAGGCAGAGGTCAGATGGGCAACGACGACACGGTCGGATCGCTCGGCGAGTTTGGGCTCATCGACCTCATCGCCGCCAGGCTGCCGCAGGGGGAGCAGGTAGTCATCGGTCCGGGCGACGACGCCGCGGTCCTCAGGGTGGGCGATGGGCGCGTTGTCGCGACGACCGACCTGCTGGCCGAAGGCAGGCACTTTCGCAGGGCGTGGTCGAGCGCGTACGACATCGGCCGCAAGGCCGCCGCGCAGAGCCTGGCCGACATCGCGGCGATGGGTGCGCGCCCCACAGCGCTGCTGGTCGCGCTCGCGCTGCCCGCGGACCTACCCGCCGACTGGCCGCTCGAGCTCGCGGACGGCCTGCGCGACGAGTGCGCCCGGGTAGGTGCGTCGGTCGTCGGCGGTGATCTCGTCCGGGACGCGGGAATCACCATCGCCGTGGCCGCACTCGGCGATCTCGGCGGGCGCAATCCAGTCACTCGCCGCGGCGCCTGCCCGGGCGACACCGTCGCAGTCGCGGGCCGACTGGGCTGGTCGGCAGCCGGATTTGCGCTGCTCGCACACGAGGCAATCACCCGGACAACGGCTGCCGACGCGGTTATCGGTGCCCACCGCTGCCCGCAACCGCCCTATGACCTCGCCATGCGGGCAGCTCGTGCCGGCGCAACCGCACTGATCGACGTGAGCGACGGGCTCCTCCAAGACCTCGGTCATGTTGCCAAGGCATCGGGGGTAGCTATCGACCTCGACTCGGCAGCGCTGGTGCCTGACCCGGAGCTCGTCGAGATCGCCGCCTCGGTCGGGGCGGATCCGACGTCCTGGGTCTTGACCGGGGGCGAGGACCACGCTTTCGCGGCTTGCCTGCCCGGACCCGAGATGCCTGACGGTTGGCGGAGAGTGGGTCGCGTCACGCGTGGCGCCGATGTCACTGTCGATGGACGCGAACTCACCGGCACTGGCGGCTTCGACCATTTCCGTACGCTGTGAGCGTGACGACCCTTCCACCCGTCCTGACCATCGCGGGCTCCGACTCCGGTGGCGGCGCCGGCATCCAGGCGGATCTCAAGACGATGCTCGCACTCGGCGTCCACGGCATGAGCGTGATCACCGCGGTCACGGCGCAGAACTCGGTGGGCGTCCAGGGTTACTGGGAACTCCCCGTCGACGCGGTCCGGGAGCAATTCAGCAGCGTCGTCGGTGATATCGGCGTGCGCGCCGTGAAGACCGGCATGATCGCCTCGGTTCCGCTCGCCGGACTCGTGTCCGAGCTGTTGTCCACCATCGAAGCCCCCGTCGTTGTCGACCCGGTCTGCGCCTCTAAGCACGGCGATCCGCTGCTGAGTGCTGAGACGGTCGCGACCATTAGGGAGCGGCTGCTACCACAAGCAACTCTGGCAACGCCGAATGTCTATGAGACGGCACTGCTCACTGGGGTCAAGGTGCGCTCGGAGGCAGACCTACGTACCGCCGCTGAAGCGCTTCTCGCGCTCGGCCCTCGCTGGGCCCTTGTCAAGGGCGGGCACCTGGAAGGCGATGCGGTCGATCTGCTGTACGACGGCGAGCGAGAGGTACGGCTGCATGCTCCGCGCTACGACAACCGGCATACGCACGGAACCGGGTGCACCCTCGCAAGTGCGATCGCCGCCAGGCTCGCTCTCGGCGATGATGTCCCGACTGCTGTCGCCGCTGCCAAGGACTACGTCACCGGGGCAATTAAGAACGGCTTCCCACTCGGTGCAGGTATCGGCCCGGTGGACCACGCCTGGCCCTGGCGCGGGTCGACGGAGCTCTAGTGCACCGAATTTCTGACTCGGCACACTAGCACCTCGTGAACTGGACGCTAGCGACCGGCGCGGGTGACCTTGCCTGCCTTGATGCAGGACGCACAGACCTGAAGCCGCTTTGGCGTACCGTCGATCGTTGTCCGCACGGTCTGGATGTTGGGGTTCCAGCGGCGGCGAGTCCGGCGATGCGAATGCGAAATGCGGTTGCCGAAACCTGGCCCCTTGCCGCAGATGTCGCAGGTGGCAGCCACGGAAGACACTCCAAGATCAGGATGACGTGCGAGAGAGGGCCCGGTCTGCCGGGCAACCGCTAGAGGGTATCCGACCGGCGGCCTCCAGCGCTAATTGCGAAGCCGGCCGGGACAGAATCGTCGACGGCGCAGGTCAGCCGCGCAGCAATGGTCAGCCAGGGACACTAGTCTCCCTGGAAAGCCGGAACCGGGTCGAGGAGGCGGAGTGGTCGAGGTCCTCGATGCCGCCGCGATCAGACGCTGGTGCGAGGTGTCGCTCGACGGTCTGGCACGCGCCAGGGAGGAGATCGACTGGCTCAACGTCTATCCCGTGCCCGACGCGGATACCGGGACAAATCTGTTCCTGACGATGGAGGCCACCGCTGCCGCGGTCGCGCAGGTGTCCGGTGATGACCTGCCTGCGGTGCTGCGGGCGATGGCCAACGGGGCATTGCTGGGAGCGAGGGGAAACTCTGGTGTGATCACGAGCCAGCTTTTCCGCGGGCTGGCCGTGGAACTGGCGTCAGCCAACCCCGCAGGGGGTGCGGCGCTGGCCACCGCCCTCGCCGCCGCAGCCGAGCTGAGCTATGCGGCGGTGGCGGTGCCGGTGGAAGGCACGATCCTGACCGTCGCGCGGGCCGCAGCCGTCGCCGCCAGAACCGCCGGGGTCGCCCTTTCCGACGTCGCGGCCGCCGCTGCGGATGGCGCAGCCGCGGCACTGGTGAAAACACCCGACCAGCTGGAGGTCCTCGCTCGGGCCGGCGTCGTGGACGCGGGCGGTCGCGGCCTTTGTGTCATCTTCGACTCGCTGGCCGAGGTCGTCGGCGGCGCTGTGCCGGCCGAGCGGTTGATCCGAGTTCGCGACGCTTGGCCGCGGGCACAGCAACGACCGCCGGAAACGGCGTCCGAACCAGCCACCGCGGGCGGCCCGGCCTACGAGGTGATGTATCTGCTGGACGCGGCAGACGAGGCCGTTCCCGCGCTCAAAGCCACGCTTGGGCCGCTCGGCGATTCGCTTGTCGTGGTCGGTGGCGGCGGGCTGTGGAACGTGCACATCCACGTCGACGACCCAGGGTCTGCCGTGGAGGCGGGGGTTGAGGCAGGTCGCCCGCACCGCATAAGGATCAATAACCTGACCGAGGCGACACATCGCCGCCCGCGGCTCGGCCGTCCGCAGCGGGCAGTGATCACCTTGGCGCCGGCGGCCGGCCTGGCGGCGATCTTCGAGCAGGCGGGCGCGGCGGTCGTATCGCATGAGGTCGACCAGGCACCACAGACCGTGAGCTTGATCGACGCAATCATGGACAGCGGCGCAAGAGAGATCGTGATGGTCGCCGACGGGGCGAGCACGGTGCCGGCGATCCAAGCGGCTGCCGCACACGCTCGGGTCGACGGCGTCCGGGTGGCGGTGATTCCGGCCCGATCCAGCGTCCAGGCGATTGCCGCACTTGCGGTTCACGAGCCGAGCCAGGACTTCGATGCGGACGTCATCGCGATGTCCGGCGCCTCGGGGACGGCGCGGCATGGCGAGGTAACGGTCGCCACGCATGAGGCGGTGACCAGCGCAGGCTTGTGCCATCCCGGTGACGTGCTCGGTCTCATCGACGGTGACATAGCCCTCATCGGTGCGGACATCGCGGCAGTGGCGGCCGGAGTGATCGAGCGCATGCTCGATGCAGGTGGAGAGCTCGTCACCTTGATCACGGGGGCGGACGCGCCTGCCGGCGTCGCCGACCGGCTGGTCCGTGAGCTTCACACCCGTCGGCCCGAGGTCGAATACGTCGTGTACGACGGTGGCCAAGACGTCTATCCGCTTCTCATCGGAGTGGAGTAAAGCACCGTGGAGCTGAGCGATCCGCTGCGCAAGCTGGTCGGCGGGGCGACCGCCAAGGTGCTCGCCGACAGTCTCGGACTTCATACGGTGGGGGATTTGCTGCGGCACTATCCACGCCGCTACGCAACCCGCGGCGAGTTGACGGATCTCTCGTCGCTGCGCCTTGACGAGCACGTGACGGTCCTCGCCGAGGTGCGCCGTGCCAGGACGAGGCCTATTCGCGCCCAACACCGCCGCAACCGGGAGATTCTCGAGGTCGTCGTCACCGACGGGCGTGGCGAGCTCGACCTGGCCTTCTTCGCCAGAACGCAATATCACCGGCGGCAGCTGGTGCCCGGCCGCCGCGGCCTGTTCGCGGGCAAGGTCGGCGCCTTCCGCGGTCGCCGCCAGCTCGCGCATCCCGACTACGAGCTGCTGCCGGAGGAGAGCGTCACCGGCGACGAGGAGGCGGTGGCGCAGGCTGCGGCCGCCTTCATGGACAAGATCATTCCGGTCTACCCCGCGACGGCCAAGCTGCAGTCCTGGCAGATCCGCAAGTGCGTGGCGATGGGCCTCGACATGGTGAGCGAGGTCGACGATCCGGTGCCCGCCGACATCCGACGCCGCCACGGTCTCATCGGACTCGCCGACGCCTTCGAATGCATCCACCGGCCCAAGACCACGCAGGACTATGCGCGGGCCCGCCGGAGGTTGGCGTGGGAGGAGGCGTTCGTCCTGCAAGTCGAGCTCGCACGGCGTCGGGCCCGGACGCGGCGTCTGGCGGCAGTGCCGCGTGACGATCAGCCAAACGGTCTGCGTGCGGCCTTCGACGCGCAGCTGCCCTTCACTCTTACCGACGGTCAGGTGGCGGTCGCCGCGGAGATCACGGCCGAACTGGCCAGGAACTATCCGATGCACCGCCTGCTGCAAGGTGAGGTCGGCTCAGGGAAGACGGTGGTCGCACTGCGAGCGATGTTGACGGTGGTTGACTCGGGTGGCCAAGCCGCGCTGCTCGCCCCCACCGAAGTGCTGGCACAGCAGCATTACCGATCGATCAGCGAGCTGCTCGGACCGCTCGGTAAGGGCGGCCAGCTCGGCGCCGCCGACAACGCCACCAGGGTCGCGCTGCTTACAGGCTCCCAGCGAGTCGCGGCCAAGCGGGGGGAGCTGCTCGACATCCTGACCGGCGACGCGGGCATAGTCATCGGCACCCACGCACTGCTCGAGGAACACGTCCAGTTCTTCGATCTCGGCCTTGTCGTCGTGGACGAGCAGCACCGCTTCGGGGTCGAGCAGCGGGCGCAGCTCACCGACAAGGCGGACAAGCCGCCACACCTCTTGGTGATGACGGCGACGCCAATTCCCCGCACGGTCGCAATGACGGTCTTTGGCGATCTCGATGTATCCACCCTGACCGAGCTGCCTGCCGGCCGTGCGCCGATCGCAACGCATGTCGTCCCCGTGGTGGAGAAGCCGGCATATCTCGAGCGGACGTGGCAGCGGCTGCGCGAGGAGGTCGCGAGCGGCCACCAGGTTTACGTCGTGTGCCCGCGGATCGGCGACGGCGCGGACGGTGAAGAAGGCGATGCCGACGACGCCCCGATCGATCCCAGTGAGGCGACCCAGCGCCGGCCACCGCTTGCTGTGCTCGACGTTGCCACGATGCTGACCGACGGGCCGCTGGGCGGCCTGCGGGTCGAGGTCCTGCACGGTCGGCTGCCGGCCGATGCCAAGGACGACATCATGCGTCGCTTCGCCGCGGGCGAGGTGGACGTCCTGGTCGCCACCACGGTCATCGAGGTCGGTGTGGACGTTGCCAACGCGACCACGATGGTGATCATGGATGCTGATCGGTTCGGCGTCGCCCAGCTCCACCAGCTCCGCGGGCGCGTCGGGCGGGGGACCGCCGCCGGTCTCTGCTTGCTCGTCACGGAGGCTGCGCCACAGACGCCTCCGCGCGAGCGGCTCGAGGCTATCGCCGCCACCACCGATGGGTTCGAGCTGTCCCGCCTCGACCTCGAGCAGCGGCGTGAGGGCGATGTCCTCGGCGCCGCCCAGGCCGGCCGCCGGTCCAGTCTGCGGATCTTGGCGGTCCTCAGGGACGAGAAGGTCATCCGGGAAGCGAGGGAGGAAGCGACCGCTGTCGTCGATGAAGATCCAGATCTTGGCCGGCATCCATACCTGGTCGCCGCGATCACCGACCTCGTCGACGCGGACCAGGCCGGATTCATCGAGAAGGCTTGAGGCGCCCTCGCCACGTTTGCGCTGCACGGAGTTGAGGAGGGCCTGGCGTGACACGGATCGTGGCCGGGGTCGCCCGCGGTCGCCGGCTGGACGTCCCTCCCGGGCGCGGAACGAGGCCTACCTCGGATCGAGTGCGGGAGGCGGTGTTCTCCACGGTCGAGGCGATGCGCGGAGGCATCGGGGGTGCCCGTGTCCTCGACCTCTATGCCGGCTCGGGAGCGCTCGGGCTGGAGGCACTCTCGCGTGGTGCCGCTCACGCCCTCCTGGTTGAGGCCGACGCACGCGCTGCGCGAACGATCCGTTCGAACGTCAGATCGCTGGGTCTGGCCGGCGCCGAGGTCGTCGTCCGACGGGTGGAGCACGTCATGGCCTCCGCGCCCGACAGGCCTGCGTACGACCTTGTCCTCGCGGACCCGCCGTACACCCTCGCCGACGGCGAGGTCGCGCGGGTTCTGGCGCTCGCTCGCGAAACCGGATGGTTCACCCCCGATGCCATTCTCGCGGTGGAGCGGCCGACTCGGGGAGGGGGGATGCACTGGCCGCCCGGCTTCGCGGCCGAGCGGTCTCGCCGTTACGGGGAGACCGAGGTCTGGTACGGTCGCCGCGCCGGAGGATCTATGCCGGACTCATCGGATCGAGCCTGAGGTCCTCAAGATCTCTTCCCCCGCACCGGCGAGGAGGCACCAGCCGTGAGACGCGTTGTTTGTCCTGGGTCATTTGATCCGGTTACCAACGGGCACCTCGACGTGATCGCGCGGGCGTCGAAGCTGTACGACGAGGTCGTTGTCGCGGTGTTGATCAACCAGAGCAAGAAGGGTCTGTTCACCGTCGACGAGCGACTCGAGATGCTGCGTGAGGTGACGAAGGAATTCGGCAACATCGACGTCCAGTCCTTCACCGGCTTGATCGTGGACTTCTGCCGGGAGCGGGACATCCCGGCGATCATCAAGGGTCTCCGAGCGGTGACCGATTTCGACTACGAGCTCCAGATGGCCCAGATGAACAACTCGCTGTCCGGGGTGGAGACCTTGTTCGTCGCCACCAGCCCGCTCTACAGCTTCCTGTCATCCAGCCTAGTCAAGGAGGTCGCGGCCTACGGCGGAGACGTGTCAGGGCTGGTCCCTCCGGCCGTTCTTGATCGGCTGCGCGACAAATTGGGCCATGCCTAGGGTGGTCACTCGCGACCAGGAAGGCGAGTTGGGTGGACGTGCATGACCTGCTCCGCGATCTCACGAAGATGATCGAGAGTGCGCGAGCGATGCCCATGTCGGCCTCGTGCATCATCAACCGGGACGAAGCCCTCATGCTGATCAACCGGCTCCGCGAGGGCTTGCCTCAGGAGTTCCATCAGGCCCGGCTCCTGCTCCGCGATCGCGAGGCGATGATCGAGGACGTGCGCCGCGAGGCCGAGCGTGTCATCGCTGCTGCACATGAGGAGCGCAACAGGATACTGAGCACGGCGCCACCTAACCCGTTCTCGGGCCCGCACGAGGATCCGTACGCCGAGTCCGCCGCTATCAGGTACGAAACTGAGGAGTACGTCGACCGGCAACTCGCCAGCCTCGAGACGATCCTGAGCAAGGCCCTGGCCTCCGTTCAGCACGGCAGGGAGCGGCTGCGGCTCCCCGAACCGGAGCGGCCATCGCTTCCCAGCCAGCCGGGCTTCCCGCCCGGTTATCCCGTCGAAGAGCCCTGGTCGCGCAGCGATGGTTTTGGCACGCCGGAGGGGCTCGGGTAGTCTGTCTCTCCGGTCTCACGTCGAGATCAAGTTTCGCCATGCCCGAAGAAAACAGGAGAGCCAGAGGCAGCCTCGACCCGCGCGCCCCCCTTGTGATCGATACCAGGGAACTGGGCCACCGAGCCGGGTCGATGCGCAGGCTCACCCGGGTTGTTCCGGCTCCGGCGGACCTCGATGTTGGCGTGGCTGGCGTCCCCGAGGGGAGCGACCTCGAGTTGGACCTGCGGCTCGAGTCGGTCGTCGACGGTGTGCTCGTGTCGGGAACGGCCCGGGCGAGCGTCACGGGCGAGTGCGTGCGTTGCCTGGATCCACTCGAGCGCACGCTCGAGACAACGTTCCAGGAGCTGTATGCATACTCCGCGGACGACGCCGGCGAGGACGACTTGCTGCTCGAGGGAGAGCTCCTCGATCTCGAGCCAGTGCTGCGTGACGCGGTAGTGCTCGCACTGCCGCTGCAGCCGGTGTGCAAGGAGGACTGCCCGGGTCTGTGTCCCGAGTGCGGGGCGCGGCTCGCGGCGGCTCCGGAGCACCAGCACGACGTCGTCGACCCTCGGTGGGCGGCGCTGATGGGCCTGCGGCAGCAGGCCGACAGGAACGAGAAGGAAGAGAGCTAGCCGTGGCCGTTCCCAAGCGGAGAGTGTCGCGCAGCAACACCCGCAGCCGGCGTGCCCATTGGAAGGCCGCTAGGCCTGCTCTGGTCACCTGTGAGCGCTGCCGGGAGCGGCGACTTCAGCATCAGGCCTGCCCGACCTGCGGCACCTACAACCGACGCCAGGTTCTCGAGGTCTGATCACGCAGGTGACCGCTGTGGAGCCGAGGACCTCGCCTTATGGAGAGCTTGAGGCGGCGCTCGGCCACGCCGTCGACCACGCGCTGCTCGAACGTGCGCTCACGCACCGATCCTTCGCTTATGAGCACGGGGGGCTGCCCACCAATGAGCGACTGGAGTTTCTCGGTGACGCGGTGCTCGGACTGGTCGTCACCGACACCCTCTATCGAGGACACCCGGACCTCGCGGAGGGTCAGCTCGCCAAGCTCCGCGCCGCAGTGGTCAACATGCGTGCACTCGCACATGTGAGCCGGTCCCTGACACTGGGCAGCTACCTCCGGCTGGGCAAAGGTGAGGAGGCGACCGGCGGCCGCGACAAGTCCTCGATTCTCGCCGACACGCTCGAGGCCCTCATCGGGGCGGTCTACCTCGATCGGGGCCTGGGCGAGGCCTCCGAGCTCATCCATCGGCTCTTCGACTCGCTCATCTCAGAGGCCGCGGGGCTCGGCGCCGGTCTGGACTGGAAGACCAGCCTGCAAGAACTCACGGCGATGGCTGGTCTCGGTGTCCCCGACTACATCGTGACCGAGGACGGGCCGGACCACGCCAAGACCTTTACTGCTTCGGCTCGGGTGGCCGGAGTCGACTACGGTGCCGGAACCGGGCGCAGCAAAAAGGAAGCCGAACAGCAAGCAGCCGAAACGGCCTGGTCGAGCCTACGGGTGCAGATTGACAACGGCACCTCCGCGGCCACCAGTGGCGGGGCGGCGGATCAGCACTGATCCGCGATGCCCGAACTTCCCGAAGTCGAGATCGTCCGGCGCGGGTTGGCCCGCTTCGTTACCGGCCGGGTCATCGCCTCCGTCGATGTGCTCCATCCCCGCGCGGTACGCAGGCACGTTCCCGGCGCGGCGGACTTCGCGGCGCGGCTCACGGGTCGGCGGCTGCTCGAGCCCACTCGGCGGGGCAAGTATCTGTGGATCCCGCTCGCTGCCAACGGAGGTTCGAGTCTGCCTGAGGAGTCCGTAGACGAGGCGCTCGTCGCCCACCTCGGCATGAGCGGTCAGCTGCTGGTGCAGCCAGCTGACACACCAAGGGAAACCCATCTGCGGATTCTGATCGACTTCGCAGATCCCGGACCGCAGCTGCGGTTCGTCGATCAGCGCACCTTCGGCGGATTTTCTGTCGAGCCTGTCGACGCCGCGACTGGGCTGCCGCGCTCGATCGCCCACATCGCCCCTGACCCCTTCGACCCAGCGTTCGACGAGACTGCGTTCTACCGAGCGCTGCGGCGGCGCCACACGGGCATCAAGCGCGCACTGCTCGACCAGTCGCTCATCAGCGGCATCGGCAACATCTATGCCGACGAGGCCCTCTGGCGGGCGAAACTGCACTACGCCCGTCCTACGGAGACGCTCACCAGGGCCGAGGTGACCCGCCTGCTCATCGGCGTCCGCGACATCATGGGAGCAGCGCTCGCCAACGGCGGTACGAGCTTTGACAGCCTCTACGTGAACATCAGCGGGGAAAGCGGCTACTTCGGCCGCTCTCTCGCCGTTTACGGCCGACGGGACGAGCCCTGCCCGCGTTGCGGCACACCGATCAGACGCGATTCGTTCATGAATCGGTCCTCGTACACCTGCCCGCGCTGTCAGCCCCGCCCGCGCCGGGCACATTGGTAGGTACTAGGAGTACCCGAACATCTCGGTCCAGTAGGGCCCGTTCTCCGTGTTCAAATCCACCCCCACGCCGATTGCCTTCGAGTCGCAGTTGAGGATGTTGGCGCGATGGCCAGCGCTGTTCATCCACGCCTCAACGACCGACGTCGCGTCGGGGTAGCCGCGGGCGATGTTCTCGCCTGACGGGTCGGGGTAGCCGGCCGCCTCTGCACGGTCCCAGGGCGTAGTCCCGTCCGGCGAGTCGTGGGAGAAGTAGTCCTGTGCGGCCATGTCTTCGCTGTGCCCGCGCGCCGCCTTGCGGAGCCGCTCGTCGATGCGCAGGGCCGGACACCCGGCTTTCTCCCGCTCCGCATTGGTCAGCGCGGCGACCGCGTTCTCGGTCCGGGTCCGCTGGCTGATCGTCGGGGTCGGCGAGGCGCCGGTGTGGGCCGGCCTCGCCGACTTGGACGCGGACGGCGACGCGGTGCTCGACGGGCTTCCCGTCGGCCTGGGATGCCTCGCTCTGCTCGCCCGGTCGAACTCGGCGGGATCCGGCCGAGCCGCGATCGCTGCAGGGACGCGATCTGACAGGTGGGAGGGCAGGATTCGAGTGAGGCCGCCGGGCGATCGCGCAGGTCCGGCGAGCACGACCGCGAGGACGAGGGCACCGAGAACGGCGACCACGAGAAGGCGCACCGCGACAACCGTCGGCCCGCGGCGGACGTGCCGTGTCACGGCGGATGATGTTAGCCCGTCGGATCAGTCATTGCGTGGAATCCGAGCGTGGCTTCCCTCCGCCGGCTCCATCATTCGGCGCACCATGCGCCCTGCCTCGTAGCAGAATGCCCTACCGAGAAGCCGTGTGACCTGCGAAGACACGGTCGATAACGGATCGGTCACTATTGACCAGGGCGACTTTAGGTGCGATCCTGGAGACCCGCGCACCCCACAGAGGACCATTCCGCTCGGGCGTTTGCGCGTCATCACAGCAGGTCTCTCATCGTGGAGGACCGTTTATGGCGAAGGCGCTTCTCGGGCACGTCGGTGGGCCTGACCCCCGAGTGCTCTCCGAGATGCGTCGTCTTCAGCAGCGTGTACGTGAGCTCGAGCACGAGCTCCATCGGGTTCAGGCTGAGAACGACGCACTAAATGAGGCTGTCCAAGGCGACATGACGATGGACGTCACGGACCGGGAGCCCGCTCTCGCCTAACCTGACCTTGTGGCCGGGCAGGGCGGCTCAACTCCAAACAGCCGAGGGGCATCCCTTTTGGGTTGCCCCTCTTACTACGTCTCAAGTTGCTGCGTCTCAAGGCTTGCCACCCGGCCGCGCCTTGCCATGGATGAGGCCTACCGGCAGGTAGGGTCTGACGTGGGCTTCCCGAGTGTCGCCGACCGCTCCACCCGCAGCCCAGCAGCATCCGTGGACGCCGGCGGTGTGAGGGAGCCGATCGGGGGGACGATGAATCCGATCATGTTGCCGGCGCTGAGGACCTGCCCTTGCACCTGAGAACGCTGACTCTTCGAGGCTTCAAGTCGTTCGCGTCGACCACGACGCTGCACTTCGAGCCTGGCATCACCTGCGTCGTCGGGCCGAACGGATCGGGCAAATCCAACGTCGTCGATGCGCTGGCCTGGGTCATGGGTGAACAGGGTGTGAAGAGCCTGCGCGGCGGCAAGATGGAGGATGTCATCTTCGCGGGCACCGCGGGCCGGCCGCCACTCGGCCGCGCCGAGGTGGTCCTGACCATTGACAACACCGACGGTGCCTTGCCGATCGACTATTCCGAAGTAACGATCTCGCGGACCATGTTCCGCAGTGGTGGGTCCGAGTACGCGATCAACGGCAATTCCTGCCGGCTCCTCGACATCCAGGAGCTGCTCTCTGATTCGGGCATCGGCAGGGAGATGCACGTGGTGGTCGGCCAAGGCCAGCTCGACGCGATCTTGTCAGCGAGTCCCGAGGAGCGGCGCGGATTCATCGAGGAGGCGGCGGGCGTACTCAAGCACCGCAAGCGGAAGGAGAAGGCGCTCCGGAAACTTGACGCCATGCAGGCCAATCTCACCCGGCTGCAGGACCTCACCGCAGAGCTCCGCCGTCAGCTCAAGCCGCTCGGCAGGCAAGCCGAGATCGCCCGCAAGGCATCTGTCATCCAGGCCGACCTGCGCGACGCGAAGCTCCGGATTCTCGCCGACGACTTGGTACAGCTGCGAGCGCAGCTCGACGAGGAGGTCGCCGACGAAACGGCACTGCGAGATCGCCGGACCGGAGTCGAGGCCGATCTCGCCACAGCCAAGGGTCGCGAGCAGGACCTGGACCTGGCACTCGCGGCGGCCGCGCCGCGGCTCGCCCAGGCGCAAGAGACGTGGTACCGGCTCGCGGGTCTCCGCGAGCGCTTTCGCGGTACGGCGAGCCTGGCCTCAGAGCGAGCCAGACACCTGGCCGCCGAGGCCGAGGACGAGCGGCGGGGGCGTGAGCCGGCAGACATGGAGGACGAGGCGGCGAAGGTCAAGGCCGAGGAGGCCGGTCTTACCGAGCTTGCCGAGCGGGACCGGGCCGACCTGGCTGAAGCGATCAGGCGCCGGACGGAGACCGAGGCCGCGCTCGCCACAGAGGAGAAGCGGGTCACCGGTCTGATGCGCGCACGCGCCGACCGGCGCGAGGGTGTGGCGCGGCTTGCGGGAAAGGTGAGCGCGCTGGAAAGCAAGATCGCAGCCGCCGATGCCGAGATCGGCCGCCTCACCGCGGCCCACCTGGACGCTGTGGCCCGGGCGCAGCAGACACACCAGGAGCTCGAGTCCCTCAAAGCGGGAATCGAAGGCCTGACCGAGAGCGAAGCCGGCCTTGATGCCGACCACCAAGCAACCGCAGCTGCGCTGGCGGACACCGAGCGCCGAGTTGCAGAGCTGCGTGAGCAGGAGCGCCATGCGGCGAGTGAGGAAGCCGCGCTGACCGCCAGAAAGGATGCGCTGGAAGTCGGACTGGGCCACAAGGACGGCGCCGGCACGCTGCTTGCAGCGGCCGACCGACTCGACGGTGTGCTTGGATCTGTGGCCGCGCTGTTGACAGTGCGGCAGGGCGCGCAAGCCGCCGTCGCCGCCGCGCTCGGGGCAGCGGCTGACGCGATCGTCGTTGCGGACCTCGATGCTGCCGTCGCCGCGCTACGCCTCCTCAAATCGGACGACGGCGGGCGAGCCCACATCTTGGTCGGCGCCCTGCACGACGATGAGCCGGGGGAGGACAGCCCAGCCCTGGCGGATGGGCCGGACTCCTGGCCGGCGCTGCCGCTTGGCGCCACGTACGCCGTCGACCTGGTCGAAGCGCCAACGGTCCTGCGTCGCCCGCTCACCAAGGTGCTCCACCGGGTCGCCGTCGTCGACGACCTCGCCACTGCTCGCAGCCTCCTCGGCGAGCATCCAGACCTTTCCGCGGCGACCCGAGACGGCGACTTCCTCGGCCCGCACCTCGGCGTCGGCGGTTCGACATCGATGCCGAGCCTGATCGAGATACAGGCGGCAGTCGACGACGCCGGAGAGCGGCTTGTCGCGGCCAATGCCCAATGCGCCGACCTGAAGGCCGAGCTGGCCAAGGCCACGGCCACCGTCCAGCACCTGTCGGAGCGAGCGGAGGAGATCGCTGCCCGGCGCAGCGAGTCCGACAGCCAGCAGCGGGCTGTCGCCGAGCAGGTCGCAAGGCTGGGAGCGTCGGCCCGGGCGGCGGCGTCCGAGGCGGAACGCATCGCAACGGTCATAGCCGCGGCCGAGGCGGCGAGGGAGGAGGACTTCGCCGGACTTGGCGAGCTGCGGGAGCGCCTTGCCGCCGCCTCAGCGGCGACCGGCCAGGAGGAGCCGAGCACTGACTACCGGGATCGACTGGTCCAGGCGGGAACTGCCGCCCGCCAGGCGGAGATGGAGTGCCGGCTCGCCGTTCGTACCGCGGAGGAGCGGATCCGCGCCCTCGCGGGCCGCGTCGAGCAACTGGCCCGCGCCGCTGCGCAGGAACGCGCCGCCCGGGCCCGGGCGGCCGCCCGCCGCGAGCGCCAAGCAAGGGAGGCAAGGGTCGCGGTGGCCGTTGCGGCCGGCGCACACCACGTGCTGTCCGTGCTCGAGCTCTCGCTGCGCAGCGCCAATGCCGAGCGCGAGGAGGCCGAGCAGGCCCGCGGCCGCATCGAAGGCGCGCTGCAGGTGCTGCGGACGAAAATCCGTGAGCTTGGGGGCGAGCTGGAACAGCTCACCGACACCGTGCACCGTGACGAGATGGCGCGCGCCGAGCAGCGCATGCGCATCGAACAGCTTGAGCAGCGAGCGCTGGACGAACACGGCATCGATGTCCCATCGCTGATCGCTGAGTATGGGCCCGAGCAGCCGGTGCCTCTCTCGCCGGAGCCGCCTGGTGAGCCCACACCCCCGCATCCTTACCACCGCGCTGAGCAGGAGAAGCGCCTCAAGGCGGCCGAGCGTTCCCTCGCTCTGCTCGGCAAGGTGAATCCGCTTGCGCTGGAAGAGTTCTCCGCGCTGGAGGAGCGGCACAAGTTCCTCACCGAACAGCTGGAGGACCTCAAGAACACCCGGCGTGACTTGCTTACCGTCATCAAAGAAGTCGACGAGCGGGTCGAGCAGGTCTTCGCAGCGGCCTACGAAGACACTGCGCGGGAGTTCAGCGAGGTCTTCGCCCGGCTCTTCCCCGGCGGCGAGGGGCATCTGGCTCTCACCGACCCGCATGACATGCTGACCACCGGCATCGAGGTGGAGGCACGGCCGCCGGGCAAGAAGATCAAGCGGCTGTCCCTGCTCTCCGGCGGAGAGCGCTCACTCGTTGCGGTTGCGCTGCTGATCGCCATCTTCAAGGCAAGACCGAGCCCGTTCTATGTCCTCGACGAGGTCGAGGCTGCGCTCGACGACATCAACCTGGGGCGCCTGCTCACGATCCTCGAGGAACTCCGCGAGTCGAGCCAGCTCATCGTCATCACCCATCAGAAGCGGACGATGGAGATCGCGGACGCCCTTTACGGCACCTCCATGCGGAATGACGGAGTCACCACCGTCATCGGCCAGAGGCTGCGCGACAGTGAGCACGAGCCGATCGCTGAAGCCGCCACGGCCTAACGGCTCCTCCGATCCGGTGTGGGATGCTGCGGCGATGCCGGACACTGCACTGACCAACGGCCAGGAGGGCTGGCGTCCGTTCGACGCCGTGCTCTGCGACCTGGACGGCGTGCTCAGAGTCTGGGATGAGGATGAGATAGCCGCGCTGGAGGCCGAGTATGACCTGCTGCCGGGGACTATCGCCGCAGTGGCCTTCGATCCAGCACGGTTGCTGCCCGCCGTCCTTGGCACGATCGAGGACGAGGACTGGCGCACCTCTGTGGCTGCCGCCTTCGTACCCGCTCATGGCATCGAGGCGGCGGCCGACCTCGTGTCCAAATGGAGTGCGTCGATCGGTCGGGTCGACCCGGCCGTGCTCGCTCTGGTCGATGCCACCCGCAGCGCCGGGGTGCCGGTCCTTATCGCGACCAATGCCACCACAAGGCTCGAGTCCGACCTCGCCGCCCTCGGCCTGGACAGTGCGGTGGACGGCATCGTCAGCTCGGCTCGGATCCGGGCGGTGAAGCCGAATTCGGACTTCTACCTCGCGGCTGCCTCGCGGGCAGGCGTCCGGCCTGAACGGTGCCTTTTCATCGACGATACGAGGGCAAACGTCGAGGGCGCGACCGCGGCCGGCATGCAGGCGGCGCACTATTCCGGCGTCGAGTCGTTGCGCGCAGCACTCTCGCCGGTCCTTGCCTGACTCCCTATTGCGTGCCCTCTCCGGCTATGTCGTCGGCGGTCGCCGGGAGGTCCGCGTACATGGCCCTGAAGCCTTCGTCAGGTGTGATCTGCCAGTCGGCGCCGGTGCGCTCGACGGGGATGAGCGTGATCTCTCCGTCCTGCCACCAATAGAGCTCGGGGCTCACCGGGTGCGGCAATACGGCGAACATTTGCGCGGCTCGCGCCACCATCCAGGGCACCGCCTCGCTGGTCCGGTGCCGGTCGGCGATCAGATGGATCATCGCGGTGTCGTGCTGCGGAACGGCGAGCAGCACCCCTTGGGGAGCGAAGCCAGGCAACAGGTCCGGGAGGAAGAGAGCGGGGGAGGCGCCCCGGCTGTCTTCGGAGACCACGAGGGAGATCCGTGCCCCCCGATCCAACTCCTGGATTCCGACATGCCACGGCTCGATGACACGACGAGTGTTCGCTCTGGCAGCCGCCAGCACGTCAAGCTCAGCTGTTTGCCATCGAGCAAGTTCGCCGGCTGTGACGGGGCTCGCCGCGTTCGCGAGTCCATTGCCTGGGCGGTCGACGTCCAGGAACAGCGCGACGTCGATACCAGGTGCGTACTGCCGCACGATCCCGTGGTCGGCTTGGGCGATCCCGGCCGGCTGCAGCCTGAGGAGCAGGCGGCTCTCCGCGCCCGCATATGTTTCGGCGATCTCGCGCCGGCGAGCTTCCCAATCCGGGTAGCCGAGGGTGGCGCTCACCCAGCGCTCGACGACCTCGCCCCTGCGGGCCTCTGGGGCGAGCCGCCAGGACCGCACCACTTCATTGAGATTGGCCGACACAAGGCGGCCATTCATGACCAGGTCAAGGCGCCACGGGTCGAGCCAGGTGAATTTCACGCCGCCACGCTGAAACGCGGCCGTGAGGAGGCTGTTGAGCGTCTCCTCCGGCCGCGCCGCATCGGGCAAGGTTACGCCGCCGGGTACAAGCGCGAAGATCCCCATCTATCAACCTTCTGCGTGATCCGGGTGCACCTCGGCACTAGTGTCACTCACGAGAAATTCGCTTCCTATCTGCGCGTCCAGGCGGCGCCTCGCGGTGTTCTCGTCGTCGCCGTTAGCGCTGCTAGCGGCCTCCTCCTCGGCCTTGCGATGCTTCCATCTGGCCACGAATCTCGGCACCGACTTTCTGGCTCGGCACACTAGCCTGGCAAACGAGTCGGCGGCGGGTCTGGTACGCCAGCTTTGACTCACACGTTGCGCAGCGACCCGCTGGCTCGTGGGTAGTTCGGCCGGCGCTCTGAAAGACTGGTCCGGCTATGGATCTTCTCCTTTACGTCATCATCGGCGCTGTCGTCCTGATCGCGGGCGGAGTCGGCCTGCTGGTGTCCCGCCGAAGCAGGCGGGACGCCCCGACCGTGTCCGAGGCGCCCACCGTCGTTCTGCCTCCGGAGGCACCCCAGGCAGAGGTGGCGGAGCCGGCTGTCGAGGCGCCGCCAGTCGAGGCGCCGGCGGTCGAGGCGCCGCCGGTCGAGCTGCCTGAACCGCCGGCCGGCCGCTTGGTCAGGCTTCGGTCAAGGCTCGCACGCTCGCAATCCTCGCTCGGCCGGGGTCTTCTTGCACTGCTGTCCCGGGACGCACTCGATGATGAGACGTGGACGGAGATCGAGGACACACTCCTTGTCGCCGATGTCGGAGTGGGTCCGGCCAAGGAACTGGTGGACGGACTGCGTACTCGAGCCCGGGTGGACGGCATAACCACCCCGGAAGACGCACGCCGGGTGTTGCGGGCCGAGCTGCTCTCCGCAGTCGGCCCCGACCTTGACCGGGACGTCCACGTCGAGCGGGCTGATGACGGCGGACCCGCGGTCGTGCTGGTCGTCGGGGTCAACGGGACAGGCAAGACCACGACGACAGGAAAGCTGGCGCGGGTCCTCGTCGCCGAGGGCAGGCACGTTCTCCTCGCAGCCGCCGACACCTTCCGGGCAGCGGGGGCCGACCAGCTGGAGACCTGGGGATCCCGGGTGGGAGCTCATACCGTACGCGGCCCGGAGGGTGCTGATCCGGCGAGCGTCGCTTTCGAGGCGGTACGCAAAGGTACGGAGGAGCAGGTCGATGCGGTCATCGTCGATACCGCGGGTCGCCTCCACACCAAGGCCGGCCTCATGGACGAACTGGGCAAGGTCAAGCGGGTCGTCGAACGACAGGCCCCGGTGAGCGAGGTCCTCCTCGTCCTCGACGCGACGACCGGGCAGAACGGTCTCGTCCAGGCCCGCGTGTTCGCCGAAGTCGTCGATGTGACCGGCATCGTGCTCACCAAGCTCGACGGAACGGCCAAGGGCGGAATCGTCATCGCCATTCAGCGGGAGCTCGGCGTCCCCGTCAAGCTTGTCGGGCTGGGCGAAGGCGCGGACGACCTCGCACCGTTCACGCCAGAGGCGTTCGTCGACGCCCTGCTGTCGTGATCGCCGGATCCAGCCCACCATGGTCCGTCCCACCATGCGAGCCGCCTTCATAGCGCGGTAACACGAGCCCGGCATCCGTAGCGCCCACGTAACGGCGGAGGCGCCCTCAGGGAACCTGCCGCGATCACCCTCAGAGGCGCAGGCCGCCAACAGGGCGGTAACCAACGGATCGACGGGAGACGACCGATGCCGGCTGACATCAACGCCGGCGACACTGCCTGGGTGCTCGCGGCGTCCGCGCTCGTGATGCTGATGACTCCAGGCGTCGCCTTTTTCTACGGCGGGCTCGCGCGCGTCAAGAGCGCACTCAACATGATCATGATGAGCCTCGCCTGTCTTGCCGTGGTCAGCGTGCTGTGGGTGCTCGTCGGCTACAGCCTCGCCTTCGGGCAGGACGCCGGCGCCGGCCTCATCGGAAGCCTCGACCACATCGGCCTGAACGGAACGATCGACTCCGTCACCGGCACGGTGCCGACGCTCGCCTTCGTGGCGTTCCAGCTGATGTTCGCGATCATTACCCCCGCGTTGATCAGCGGCGCCATCGCCGACCGGGCGAAGTTCAGCGCGTGGGTGCTCTTCGTTGCGGTGTGGAGCCTCGTCGTCTACGCGCCGATCGCGCACTGGGTGTTCTTCTTCGACGACGGCGACGGCGGCTGGATCGCGGACCGGCTCAAGGCCCTCGACTTTGCCGGTGGCACCGCGGTCCACATGAACGCCGGGGCGGCGGCGTTCGCGCTCGCGCTCGTTCTCGGCAAGCGCGTGGGCTGGCCGAAGAATGAGGCCAGGCCGCACAACATCCCCCTCATCGTTCTCGGTGCAGCGCTGCTCTGGTTCGGCTGGTTCGGATTCAACGCGGGCTCTGCGGTGGGCGCCAACGGGCTCGCGTCAGTCGCCTTTGTCAACACACAGGTAGCGACAGCGGCCGCCATCATCGGATGGCTGCTCGTCGAGCGCGTTCGCGGGTTGCACATGTCCGCCGTTGGAGCCAGTGCGGGGGCAATTGCCGGTCTGGTGGCCATAACCCCGGCCTGCGCGTCAGTGAGCCCGCTCGGGGCGCTGGCCGTCGGGGTCATCGCCGGCGCACTTTGCTCGCTCGCCGTATCGGTGAAGTACCGCCTCGGCTTCGACGACTCCCTCGATGTCGTCGCTGTGCACTTCGTCGGCGGCCTTGCTGGCGCCCTGCTCATCGGGTTCTTCGCGACCGCTGCGGTCACCGGCGGCGTGGACGGGCTGCTCTATGGCGGCGGGCTCGGGCAGCTGGGCAAGCAGGCCATCGCGGCCGCGGCCGTGGGATCGTACTCGTTCGTCCTCACCTACATCATCGGCAAGGCCATCGACACGACGGTCGGATTCCGGGTTACCGAGGAGGAGGAAGTGCTCGGTATCGACGCTGCAGAGCACGGCGAGGTCGCATATGACCTGGCTGACACACTCGCGCCGGCCACGGGCCACCGAGCTGCCGAGGAGCCGGTCCGCCAGGAGGCGTCGGTAGGCACCGGCTGAGCGCTGCGTTTCACGGTAGTCGCGCCGGATACCCTGGCGGGGACCTGCTCTGCGCCAACCCGAGGACGCTCGACGTGTTCGACACGCTTTCCGACCGGATCACTGCCACGCTGAAGAGCCTGCGCGGCAAGGGCCGGCTGTCCGATGCTGATATCGACGCGACCTGCCAGGAGATCCGGGTCGCGCTGCTCGACGCGGACGTTGCCCTGCCCGTGGTCCGCGACTTCATCGCGGCCATCAAGGAACGGGCCCGCGGCACGGAAGTGCACGCCGCTCTCAACCCGGCTCAGCAGGTCATCAAGATTGTCGACGAGGAGCTGATCGCGATCCTCGGCGGTGAGACCCGCCGCCTGCGCTTCGCCAAGACCCCTCCCACTGTGATCATGCTCGCCGGTCTCCAGGGGTCAGGTAAGACAAGCCTCGCCGGCAAGCTCGCCGGCTGGCTGCGAGGTCAGGGCCATCAGCCGCTGCTGGTTGCCGCGGACCTCCAGCGCCCGAACGCCGTTCAGCAGCTTCAGATCGTGGGCGAGCGGGCGGGCGTGAACGTCTTCGCACCTGAGCCGGGCAACGGTGTCGGAGACCCGGTCGCCGTGGCACGACAGTCGATCAGCTTCGCACGCGAGAAGCTCTACGACGTCGTCGTGATCGACACTGCCGGCCGGCTCGGCATCGACGCCGAGATGATGCAACAGGCAGCCGACATCCGCGCCGCGGTCGAACCCGACGAGGTCCTGTTCGTCGTCGACGCGATGATCGGTCAGGACGCCGTCACCACCGCGCAGGCCTTCCTCGACGGCGTGGGCTTCGACGGTGTCGTCCTCACCAAACTCGACGGTGATGCGCGCGGCGGAGCGGCGCTGTCCGTGGCCAGGATCACCGGTCGGCCGATCATGTTCGCCTCGAACGGCGAGAAGCTGACCGACTTCGACGTCTTCCACCCCGATCGGATGGCCTCGCGCATCCTCGGCATGGGCGATCTGCTGAGCCTGATCGAGCAGGCCGAGCGAACCTTTGACGCAGAGCAGGCCGCCAAGATGGCCGAGCGGATGCGCCGCGGCGGCAAGGGCCTCACGCTCGAAGACTTCCTGCACCAGATGGAGCAGGTCCGCAAGCTCGGCTCGATCTCCAAGTTGCTCGGCATGCTGCCAGGCATGGGAGAGATGCGGGAGCAGATCAACGCGATCGACGATCGCGATGTCGACCGGGTAGCGGCCATCATCAAGTCGATGACGCCCGCCGAACGGGACGATCCAAAGATCCTCAACGGTTCCCGCCGCTCGCGCATCGCCCGCGGCGCCGGCGTGACGGTCAGTGAGGTCAACGGCCTGGTCGAGCGGTTCTCCGAGGCGCAGAAGATGATGCGGCAGATGGGCCGGGGCGGCGGTCTGCCAGGGATGCCCGGCCTGCCGGGTATGCCGGGAGGCTTTGGCGGCGGTCCAGGCGGCGGGAAAAGGTCGAAGGGCAAGGCCGGCAAGAAAGGCAAGGCCAAGGCCGGCCGTAGCGGGAATCCGGCGAAGCGTGCGCTCGAGGCGCAGGGTCGTCGCGCCGCCGTCGGCCTGCCGTCGGGCGACTCGGACGATGCGGAGGACTACGAGCTGCCCAAGGAGCTTCGTGACTTGCTTGCCAAGGGAGACCGCTAGTGCCCAACCGGCCGGACTTGGCACTGGCCGCTGATGCCCTGCGGATCTCGGGCGTTGCCTTGCCGTCTGAGGACTCTCGTGACATCTACGTCGTCGACGGCCGGATCACGTACGAGCCGGTCGAGTTGGCAGAAACGGTGGCCACCGGCTGGGTGCTTCCGGGCCTGGTCGATGCGCACTGCCACGTTGGGCTCGACACCGGTGGCGCTGTGGACGAAGCCGAGCAGGAACGGCAGGCCCTCGCCGACCTTGCGGCGGGCGCGCTCCTGATCAGGGACGCCGGGAGCGCAGCCGATACCCGCTGGATCGATGATCGGGATGACCTGCCCCGGATCGTCAGGGCCGGTCGGCACGTCGCCCGGACCAAGCGCTATCTGCAGAACTACGGCGTGGAGATCGAGCCCGCACACCTGGTCGACGAGGTCGCGAGGCAGGTGGTTCGCGGCGACGGATGGGTGAAGATCGTCGGCGACTGGATCGACCGGGATGCCGGTGATCTCACACCCTGCTGGCCGGCCGATGTGCTGGGCAGCGCGATCGAACGGGCGCACGCTGCCGGGGCGCGCGTGACCGTCCATGTATTCGGCGAGCAGGCGGTCGCCGACGCCGTCGCGGCCGGCGTCGACTGCGTCGAGCATGGCACCGGGATGTCCGCAGAGGTCATCACGGCGATGGCAGCGCGCGGCATCGGTCTCGTACCAACGCTGGTCAATATCGCGAATTTTCCGTCGATCGCCGATCAGGCCGCACGCTTTCCGGCGTACGCGGAGCACATTCGGCGCCTCCACGCGACCTCCTGCCATCGGGTGGCCGAAGCGTACGAAGCGGGCGTCCCCGTCTACGCCGGCACGGATGCCGGCGGCAGCATCGCGCATGGCCGGATCGTCGAAGAGGTGATCGCACTGCACGAGGCCGGTCTGCCGGTGGAGGCAGCGCTCAGCTCCGCATCCTGGCGAGCTCGGGAGTGGCTAGGGTGGGCCGGACTCACCGAGGGCGCCGCCGCCGACCTCGTGGTGTACGCCGAGGATCCGCGCCAGAACCTCAAGATCCTCCATGAGCCTCAGCGCATCATCCTGCGCGGCAGGGTGATCCGATAACCCGCCGTGCGTCCGCACTGCCCGTGGATCCAGAGACCAGCCGGGTCTGGCACAATAGGCGACTGCTGAGCACTCGGCCTGCGCGATCCCTCTCCCGCGCCGGCCGTGTCCGCAGAGGCCACATCGACCTTCCCCACGGGACACGAGCGGCCTCACCACAAACGTCCGGGTCCGACGAGGCATTCGGCGACTGCCGTCTTGCAGCTCTGAGGATGCGCCCGGCTATTCATTCAGACTGGAGCGTTGCACTGCCGTGGCAGTCAAGATCAAACTGAAGCGGATGGGCAAGATCCGCAATCCCCAATATCGCATTGTGGTGGCCGATTCACGTACCAAGCGCGACGGTCGTGCCATCGAGGAGATCGGGGTCTACCAGCCAAAAGAGGAGCCGTCGCTGATCAAGGTCGACTCCGACCGAGCCCAGTATTGGCTCTCCGTCGGCGCGCAGCCGACCGAGCCGGTTCAGGCGTTGCTCAAGGTCACCGGCGACTGGCAGAAGTTCAAGGGCGAGGCCGGCGCGGAGGGAACCTTGCGTACGGCCGCCGAGAAGGCCGACAAGAAGTCGGTGTTCGAGGCCGCCGTGAAGCAGGCGTCGGACGAGCCGAAGGCCGAGGCGACCACCAGGGCCAAGAAGCGCACGAAGGCAGAACCGAAGGCTGCCCCACCGGTCGCCGAGGAGACGGTGCCAAAGGTAGAGGACACGACCGCCTCAGGCGCCGCCGAAGCCACGCCAGCCAGCACGGACGAGGGCTGAGCGGTGCTCGAGGAAGCGCTCGAGCACCTCGTCAGAGGGATCGTCGATCACCCCGACGAGGTCCGAGTACGCAGCCGCGATCTGCGCCGCGGCCGTGTGCTCGAGGTTCGAGTCCACCCGGACGACCTCGGCAAGGTCATCGGGCGGAACGGGCGCACCGCCACCGCGTTGCGCTCCGTCGTGGGCGCTCTCAACGGCGGCCGAGGCGTCCGCATCGACCTACTCGAGGCCGGTCCCCGCCGCTGATGGGCATTGCGGGAACGTGATGGAGCTCGTCGTAGGACGCATCCTCCGCGCCCATGGGATCAAGGGTGAGGCGGTCGTCGAGGTTCGGACGGACGATCCCGCCGGCCGCTTCACACCAGGGACGGTTTTCGGCACCGATCCCGCACCCGCCGGCCCGCTGACCGTCAGGTCCGTCCGTCCTCACCAGGGTCGGCTCTTGGTCGGCTTCGCTGAGGTGGCCGATCGCGGTGGCGTCGAGGCGCGACGCGGAGTCAGGCTGCTGGTCGAGGCTCACGATGGCGAGTCCGCCGACGACGAGGATTATTACGACCAGCAGCTCGTCGGCCTCGCGGTCGCAACAGCGGCGGGCGTCCCCGTCGGCACAGTGGCCGAGGTGATGCATCTGCCAGGCCACGATCTCCTTGCGGTGCGCGGCGACGATTCGGGGGGCGGCACGGACGTACTGATCCCATTCGTCAGGGAAATCGTGTCAGTGATCGACCTGGCCGCCGGGCGGCTCGTCGTGACCCCACCGCCGGGTCTGCTCGATCCCGCAGAGGCCGAGGTCGCCGAGTCCGATGGAGACCAAGGCCGGTCCGACGATCGCGGATGATGCTATGCGACTGGATGTCATCACGATCTTTCCCGAGTATCTCTCTCCGCTCGGGGTCTCCCTGATCGGGAAGGCGCAGGAGAGCGGTGTGCTCGATATCCACGTGCACGACCTGCGGTCGTGGACCACAGACGTCCATCGCACTGTTGACGACACGCCCTATGGCGGCGGCCCCGGCATGGTGATGAAGTGCGAGCCGTGGGCCGCTGCGCTCGACGATCTGACCCGCGCCGGATCAGCTGCCCAACCCCGGTTGATCGTGCCGACGCCGAGCGGTCGGCGGTTCACCCAGCGACGGGCGATGGAGCTGGCGGGAGAGTTGTGGTTGATCTTTGCCTGCGGTCGGTACGAGGGCATCGACGCACGGCTTGTCGATGAGGCTCGCAGCCGGATGGCCGTCGATGAGGTGTCGATCGGCGACTACGTGCTCGCCGGTGGCGAGGCGGCTGCGCTGGTCATCATCGAGGCGATCGCCCGGCTGCTCCCAGGCGTGCTAGGCAACGCGGACTCCGTCGTCGATGACTCCTTCGCGCCGGGCCGAATGGATGGGCTGCTCGAGGGACCGGTCTACACCAAGCCGGCCGACTGGCGGGGGCGGGAAGTCCCGCCCGTCCTGCTCTCCGGCCATCACGCGGCGGTCGCGCGATGGCGCCGCACCGAGGCCATCAGGAGGACCGCCGAGAACCGGCCCGACCTGCTCCAGCGGCTCGACTCCGGAGCTTTGGATCCGACGGATCTGCAGGTTCTCGCCGACCTCGGCTGGGAGAGCCGGGACGGGCGGCTGGTCCGGGTGCCGTGACCGCCGTTTCCGCCGAACCGCACCCGTGTGGCAAACTAGGGGACCGCTGGGCCAGAGGGCCCGCTGTGGTGGCATGTCACCGCCACCGCCTCTACCGACCTGATCATCATCACGCGGCACGAATCGGTGCTGCGCTGTGCGAGGAAAGCGACCACGACCATGCACACCCTCGATGCCGTTGACGCCGTCTCGATGCGTTCGGACATCCCGGACTTCCGGCCAGGCGACACGCTGAAGGTCCACGTTCGAGTCGTCGAGGGCAACCGCTCCCGCATCCAGGTTTTCCAGGGCGTGGTGATCCGCCGGCAGGGCAGCGGGGTGCGCGAGACCTTCACCGTCCGCAAGATCAGCTTTGGCGTGGGTGTTGAGCGGACCTTCCCGGTCCATTCGCCGGTCATCGACCGCATCGACGTGGTGACGCGCGGCGACGTGCGCCGGGCGAAGCTCTACTACCTGCGTGACCTGCGGGGGAAGGCCGCCAAGATCAAGGAGCGGCGCGAGACGCCGGCCGGGCGCTGATTCCGTCGGCCGCGGACGTCCTCGCCACTTCACGGCTGTGTCCCTTTCTGTGCGACGCTGCTCCCGCACTGCGCTGCTGTGGGCCGTGGCGTCAGTACCACGCAATTTCCCGGGTTAGGCTCAGCACCGATGGACGACCAAGAAGCCGCGGCCGAGCAGCCTGCAGCAGCTCATACTCCGCCCGCGGCAGAGTCGGCGGAAACGGAAGCGACCTCGCCAGATCCGCAAAGCCCAGATCCGCAAAGCCCAGATCCGCAAAGCCCAGATCCGCAAAGCCCGGACGGCATCCGCAAGCGGCGATCTTTCCTACGCGAGCTGCCCTTCCTCATTGGGACCGCGCTCGTTCTCGCCCTGCTGCTCAAGATCTTCATCGTCCAGACGTTCTACATCCCGTCCAGCTCGATGGAAGACACGCTGCACATCGACGATCGGGTGCTGGTCAACAAGGTGGTCTACCACCTGCGTGACATCAAGCGTGGCGAGGTCGTGGTCTTCAACGGCGCCAACTCCTTCGACCAGTCGCAGCGGACCACGAAGCCCGAGGGCGTGGTCACGGCGGCGTTCGCAGGCGTTACTAGGTTCTTCGGCGCCCAGGGTGGCGAGCGCGACTACATCAAGCGGGTGATCGGAATGCCCGGCGACCACGTTAAGTGCTGTGACGAGCAGGGCCGGATCACGGTTAACGGCGTCGCGCTCGACGAGGGCGCTTATCTATATCCGGGAGACAGACCTTCCCTCGATACGTTCGACATCGTGGTACCCGAGGGAAGGCTATGGGTGATGGGCGATCACAGAACAGTCTCGCAGGATAGCCGGTCGCATCTCGGCGAGCCGGGCGGCGGCACGGTGCCGATCAACAAGGTGATCGGCAAGGCGTTTGTCGTCATCTGGCCGTTCGCTCACTGGCAGAGTTTGCCGATTCCCGACACCTTCAAGCAGCCGGCCATCGACGCCAATGCCGGCCGAGGCTGACGGTGCAGCGGGGCACCCGACCGATCGGGCGAGGTGATTCGGGGGGCGACGTCCATCGACCCGCCGACCGCGCCGCATCCGAGCTCAACGGTTACCCGCAGCCTACGGGCGCGCCTGCTCCGCCGGGGCCCGATGAGGGGTCCCAGCCGGTCCTCGGACCTCGGATGGCGGCCAAGGCAGTGGCCAGAGCTGCGGCGGAGGAGCAGACCCAAGCCCAGCCAGCAGTGCGCCCGGCTGCGGGGCGGCCTGACGGCGAGTCCGGTTCCCTTCCTCTGTCGATGCACCAGCCGACGCCGCCCATCGCCTCTGCGGATGTGCCCAGGCGGACCAGGCGCAGGCGGCGGCATGCTAAGAGGCGCGGCGACGGCGCTGCGCTCCTGCGCGAGCTCCCCATCCTCATTGGAGTGGCGCTCGTTCTTGCGCTACTGATCAAGACATTTCTGGTCCAGGCGTTCTATATCCCCTCCGACTCCATGGAGAACACGCTCAAGGTCGGCGACCGCGTTCTCGTCAACAAGCTGGGCAACTACTTCGGCAGCGTCGACCGGGGACAGGTGGTCGTCTTCAAGGATCCGGGCGGTTGGCTCGGGAGCGAGGGAAGCGGATCGGATGGGAACCCGTTCTTGCACGGCATCAAGAACGTCTTCGTCTTCGTTGGGCTGCTCCCCTCCGATAACGAAAGGGACCTGATCAAGCGGGTGATCGGGGTCCCCGGCGATCGAGTCAAGTGCTGCGACGCGAAGGGACGCATCACCGTCAACGGGGTTGCGTTGCACGAGAGCTACGTCTTCCCTGGCAACACCCCGTCCGACGCGACCTTCGACGTCACTGTCCCCGAGGGCCGGTTGTGGGTGATGGGAGACCATCGTGCGGTCTCCGCCGATTCGAGGCTGCATATGGGCGACCCAGGCGGTGGGACCATCCCGGCCGACAACGTGATCGGCCGCGCTTTCGTGATCGTTTGGCCGCTGGGCCGGATCGGCACCCTGCCAGTGCCCGATACCTTCCATCAGAAGGCATTCGCCGCCCAGGCGGCCGCCGCGCCGCTGGAACTAGTGGCAAGCCTCGGCGCAGGATCTCCCTTGCTCCTCGGCCTCAGCGTCGCGATCCCGCTGTCCGCCTACCGCCTCCGCCGGCGCTCCCCGCGTTTCCGGTGAACGCGCCGTAACAAGATCGACGAGCCGTTCGGCCTCTGGTCGTCAGAGCACGCTGGGGGCCGATATCGGCCAGGTTGGTGGGCCAACTCGCTGGCACCTGCGCTGCTTCGCGCGCAAACTGGGTAGTACTGCGCCACAGGGTGCTGAAACTGACCTCGACGAGCGACCATTTGGGGGCGCCTCGTGTCTAGCGACCTCGTACTGCCCGACCTGGTCCCCGTGCTGTCGCGCGGCAAGCACAGGAATCCACGTAAGGGCGCCTGCTTCATGGAGCTCGCGTCCTATCTTGCCGGCGAGCGATGGTCTGACCACCCACGGTGTACGCACCCCCTGCTCGCCGCACTCGCCCGCGGCGTCAACGACCTCACCTCCGATGCCGGCCGTGCGAAGCTCGCCGAGCTCATCCCGTCCGTGATCGGGCTCACCGGAGATGACGTGAGAATCGACGCCCGCATCGCGCTGCGCGCCGCGACGACAGCGCTGCCGGTCGCCGCCGAGGAACGCCAGCGCATCCTGGCGATCTCCGTTCTTGTGGCCGAGCGCTTGCTCGCCTCCGTCGAGGGGCGCCCCGCGGGCGCGCTCGAGGAGCGGAGCAGGTGGGCCATGGCTCAGGCGCCCTTGGCCGCCAAATGGGCTCGCCGCTACACCCGCGAGGTACCGCCCTCGCCGAAGGGGTTCCGCCGGTACGCCGGCCCGACGACGGTCCGCAATGCAGTCGAAGGGATTGCCCGCGCATGCATCCCCGACCCCGATGAGCTGCTGCGCGAGGTGCTCGCAAGCTCGATCATGGAATGTCGGGAGATCGTCGGCGAGGTGCCCAACACCGAGGCGGCCGCGACAAGCCAGCCTGATCGGTGGGCGGCCGCATGTGAGCTGACCCAACCTGGCAGCCGCTGATCCGCTCCACATACGCGCTGGCCGTCCACCGACGACCGGCGAAGGGATCATCATCCTGCGGAGGTCGGCTGGTCCCGGAAATGACCGGCCAATTCTGTGGCGCCTGGCTCCGTTGACCGCGCCATGTGCGCAAGGATTAGGCCGTGCGTGAGCTTCCGAAGGGTGCGACGATCCGGCGAGATGCTGGCTTGTACGGATATGAGCGAGCACTCGCTCGCGCTGGGTTGGCACCGGTCGCCGGCGCGGACGAGGCGGGCCGGGGCGCATGCGCCGGACCGCTGGTCGTCGGCGCGTGTGTTTTGCCTGAGGGCAAGAGGGGTCACGTGCCGGGGTTGGCCGATTCGAAGCTCCTCGTTCCCGCGACCAGGGAAAGGGTCTACGACCGCATCATGGACCGGGCGCTCGCCTGGTCAGTAGTGATCATTCCAGCCGCCGAGATCGATCATGTCGGGCTCCACGTGTGCAATGTCGCCGGGATGCGGCGGGCATTCGCGCAACTAAGCGTCTCGCCCGCCTACGTGCTCACCGACGGGTTCCCAGTGGCCGGAATCGGCGTGCCCGGCCTGGCAGTCTGGAAGGGCGACCGGGTGACAGCTTGTATCGCGGCCGCATCGGTGATCGCGAAGGTAACCCGCGACCGGATCATGTGTGAGCTGGACGGGGAATATCCGAGCTATGACTTCGCAGGCCACAAGGGATACGTGACGCCCGAGCACAACGCCGCCCTCCTCAGCCACGGGCCTTGCGCGGAGCATCGCCGCCGGTTCATCAATGTCAGGAGGGCGGCATCAGCGGTCGGTCTGGTGGAGAATATGCCCGAGGGGCCGGACGCCGGAGATGACCTGGACATGATCGAAGAGGATGCCGACGAGATCCGATTCCAGATCGCATGAGCGGCGCGTCATCGCGCGAGCAGGACAGACACGAGGTGAGACGTGAGCGCGGAAGATCTCGAGAAGTACGAGACCGAGATGGAGCTCCAGCTCTACAAGGAGTATCGCGACGTCGTCGGCCTGTTTTCTTATGTCGTCGAGACGGACCGCCGCTTCTATCTCACTAACCACGTCGACCTGCATGTTCGCAACGAGGGCGGCGAGGTCTACTTCGAGGTGACGATGTCCGACGCCTGGGTGTGGGACATGTACCGCCCGGCGCGTTTCGTGAAGAACGTCAAGGTCGTGACGTTCAAGGACGTGAACGTCGAGGAGCTGGCCAAGAGCGATCTCGAGGTTCCCCGCGATCGGCCGGGTTTCGGCAGTTAGCAATACCGGTTGGCCTGCTTCATCACCGTTCCATCTTCGGCTCCTCCACAGGGTCAGGAAAAACACGCGCGTCATCCACAGCGGGTCGGTTGGCGCTAGCCCGGGGCTTGCTTCTGGCGGCACGGTCGGTGCCAGGAGGTGGAGCCGGTGCGGGGCAAGGACGCGCTTGGACGATATGGCGAGGAGGTGGCGGCGAGGCATCTCGCGGCGGCGGGTCTGGTCATTCTGGATCGCAACTGGCGCTGCGCTGCCGGCGAGATCGACATCGTTGCCGCCGACGGCGATGCGCTTGTCATCTGCGAGGTCAAAACCCGCCGCGGTTCGGCGTTCGGCGGTCCACTCGAGGCGGTCACCGCGAGCAAGGTCCGCCGCTTGCGGTCATTGGCGTTGCGTTGGCTCGCCTCTCGCGGCATGCATCCGGCTCAGATCCGTTTCGACGTCGTCGGCGTCCTTCGACCTGAGCGCGGCAGCGCCGTGGTCACGCACGTGAAGGGCGTGATCTAGGTGGGCCTTGCGCGCAGCTGGTCAGTGAGCCTGCACGGACTGGAGGGCTCTCTCGTGGAGGTCGAGGCCGACGTTTCCTCCGGGCTGCCCGCGTTCGTCCTCATCGGGCTGCCTGACACCGCATTGACCGAGGCGCGCGACCGGGTGCGCGCCGCCGTCGTCAACAGTGGTGAGCCCTGGCCGCCTGGGCGGCTGACGGTGTCGCTCTCACCTGCCTCACTGCACAAGCGCGGCAGCTCTTTCGATCT
>JBKPTD010000143.1:0-10753 GCA_046735375.1 Actinomycetota bacterium
GCCGTGAGGCTCGCCGGCTGAGGGAATGGAGACGCCGCCAGCACGTAGCGGACATCCGGCGGCTGGCCGCACGGCGCCGGGCCGAGGCGGCGGTTGCGGCCGCCGTCGAGCGGGCGGCACGGACAGAACCGAAGGCGGTCCTGCCCGGCACCATCCACGCCGACGGCACTTGGGAGCCGGTGCGCGTCCCCTTGCCCACCTACGTCACCGCGCCGGTGGTTCGCCGACCGCCGGCCCGGGTCGTATCCGTGGACACCGAGGGTCTATGGACCTCCGGTGATCTCGCTGACCTGATGTCGGGCTTCCGTGGCCGGCCGGGCGTCAACGCCATGACCGCCTTCAGCAGTCGCAGGCCCGCCAGCTTCTCTGACGGCGACACTGCGGAGGAGCCGCCCGCTGCCCAGGACGGATCTGCCGCCGCCCGGCCGCGCCCGCGGGCCGTCAACGAGTAGGTGCCGCCCCTGCGCTGCGGCGATGCGTAAGACCTGCCCGCACCAGATTGACGCTGTCATCGATGGACAGAAGCCCGGACGCAGCTTGGCCGAGAGGCCGAACGCTGGACAGCCAGCCCCAAAGAACTGGCCGATCTGTCTGGGTCACGGGCCACCGTTCGCTGAGCTGCCGTTCAATCGTATGGGCCAGTGTCCACCGGCGCCGATCAGATGCGCTGGGCGACGGTCCTACCGCTGAGCTGCTTGGCAGTGCCGGCGCGTGACTGCCCGTTGATCGCTGGCGGACGGGCCGCCGGTGATCACCACCACCTTGATCGACTCCGTCTGCAGCAGTCCGGGATGGTAACCTCGACGGCGTCTTGGGGCTGTAGCGCAGTCCGGTAGCGCACCTCGTTCGCATCGAGGGGGTCAGGGGTTCGAATCCCCTCAGCTCCACCAGAACGATCTTACTCCAACCACGGTCCCCAAAAGCCGTGATTCCGGCATTTGATCTGGTCCTCCAAGTAGCCTGTCCAATCTGACAGGACTGTTGTGTTTCCTGGAGAGCGCTTGGGCGGCCAATTCGGGCAGTGACCAGCGCCAAGGCTCGGAGTAGCGGTGTGCCCAGGGCGTGCCGTGTTTGGCAGACAACGGGTCAGGCGCTCCCAATCCCGCCGGTTGCCCCATGCCAGGGGTCATCCAGCGTTTGAGCTCGTTCAAGCCATTGGGTTAGTTCAGCTTCATCAGCGTGGCACTTAATCCACGTCATTAGTTCAGCAATATGGCGACCCGCTTGCCATTTCATTGGGAGCTGGCTTGTGTAACTCTTGACATACCACCAGCAGAAGTTCTCCCCAAGCATCTCGGGAACATAGCTCTCTTGGATATTCTTGAATTTGATCGCCATCCAGAGACGCTGGTAGAAGTACAAGACGTTAAAAATGTGCTGCGTTTCCTCTGGTGGCCGCTCGCTTCTCATTACCTCGAAACTGTCCGAACGATGCTCCGTCACCGTCTTCCCAGCAAGGTTTCTTGAGTGAGTCATCTCAGGAGCGTGAAACTCACGATGCGCGGCCGCAGTTGCGTACTCCGCGGCGATGGCTGGGTCGGTGCCGCCTCGAACCTCCGACAAGCGGACGTAGTCGGAGTTGGGATCGAGAATGACCATCCGCAGACTGGTGCCCACCAGAAGGCGTTCGAGCACCAGGCCGAGCGAGTACGTCTTGCCCGACCCGGACTGCCCGCACTGAAGCCGTGCCGGTTGAAGCCGCCTGCATCCAGCGCTGCGGCCACGCCCGGCGCGAGCAGCAGGTCCCCGATGGTCAATGCCGAGCTTATAGAGACCTGGAATCCAATACGCTGAATGGTCGCTGGTCTGCATGTTGCGGCCGCAACTCGAGTTGGCCGACATTAAGCGAGAGGTCGTAGAACTGGCCTTGGTGGTGGTATTGCCATAGAAGGAGTGCATGTGTGATGCGCCCGGCTGGCTGGGGAAGACGATAGGGTCATCCGCGCGCTGGTGATCGATAGCGCAGAGAATCTGCCACTAGGCATCACTTTCTGCTGGGTTGTCCTCAGCTGTCGAGCAGCTGGGCACCAGAGTCAAAAGCAGGGCCAACACAATGGCTGGTGCCGCGAGCAACTTTAAGTGCCGCATGGGCAATGCCCCCAAATTAAGAATGACAAATTGTAGCACAAGGAGAAGTTTGGCAAGTGTTTGTATATCAGAACTGTGCGTGTCACATACGATTAGCGGGCTCGAATAGCGAAGCTGGCTGAGTCCGAAGTCAGCCTTTCTGGAAAGAAGATGTCGGATGAGCCGACATCTCTCATTAACGGCAATACGGACACTGCCTTCAGGGTCAGAGCGACCTCTTGGTGTATCCGCTCATCACTCACCTCGACGCCCGGGTCGCCGACGCCATCTATGGCGCCGCCCCGGATTGCTTGGCTACGACAGACCGAACCCCCGGCCGTGATGGCCGGGGGTCCAGGTTTCGTCCGCCGCAGGTGGACCTGGCCGGTGTGGCTGGCGCAACAGCTCACCACTGGCCGCGAGGTCGCAGCGGGCCCGTCGATCTTCCTAGAGCGCCTTGCCGCGCCGACCGGTCAGCTTTCCGCGGCGCTGGCCTGTGATGCTGGCTGCGATCATGACGAAGACCGCCGCGACGAGGATGCTGATGATCCAGCGGATCCAGTCGATGCCCTCGGTCGCCTCCACGCCAAGTGCCGCCGCGATGTAGTAGCCGACGATCACACCGCCAATCCCACACAGCACGGTGAGCCATAGCGGAGTGTTGTCCCTGGTGCTGGGTGCGACCCACTTGCCAAGCAGGCCGATGATGATGCCCGCGATGATGACACCAATGATGTCCACCAGATGCCCCTTCAGTGGTTGGGGGACACCCCTGTGCCCCTGAGCTCCGGATCGTCTACCCGCAGGACCGTTCCTCAATCTCGACGAAGCGTTGGGGCGGCGAAGCGCGACTCCGCAGGTCATCGCCGGTTTCAGGCAATCCGGCTGTCTTGGCGGGCGGTCGGGCCGCTGTGAGCGATTCCGCAGCGGGGCTTCCGGCTCGATAACTTCAAGAGGAGAGGCTCAGCACTCATCTGCACAAGGCCGCAACGCGGGCGGCGACCATCGAGGTGGACCCGGGCCTCAACAAGCCCGCGCCAACACCACTCAGGAGAATCTGATGCGCGGTGCGATCATCTACGGCCCCCGCGATGTCCGCTTCGAGGATCGCCCCGATCCGGCCATCACCGAACCGACCGACGCGATCGTCCGCACCGTCGCAACGTGCGTGTGCGGGTCGGACCTGTGGCGTTACCGCGGGATCGAGGAGGTCTCCAAGCCGACACCGATCGGCCATGAGTACGTCGGGGTCGTTGAAGCGGTCGGCGACGAGGTGCGCACGGTGAACCCCGGGCAGTTCGTCGTCGGCGGCTTCCTCACCAGCGACAACACCTGCCCCATCTGCAAGGTGGGCGCCCACGCCGACTGCCAGCGCGTGACCGGCTACGACGGCTGCCAGGCAGAGCTGATCCGCGTACACAACGCCGATGGCACCCTCCTGGCCACTCCCGAATACCCGAGCGACGACGTCGTACCGAGCGTCCTCACGCTGTCCGACGTCATGTGCACCGGTTGGCATGCCGCCGTGTGCGCCGACGTCCGACCCGGCAGCACCGTCGTGGTGGTGGGCGACGGCGCGGTGGGCTTGTCCGGCGTGCTGGCCGCTTCCCAACTCGGTGCTGTGCGTGTCATCGCGATGAGCCGGCATGCGGACCGACAGGCCTTGGCGCGTGACTTCGGCGCCACAGACATCGTCGCCGAGCGGGGCGACGGGGGCGTAGCGCAGGTCAAGGAGCTCACCAATGGCATCGGCGCCGACGCCGCCCTCGAGTGCGTCGGCACCCACGACTCCGTCGTGCAGGCCCTCCGCTGCGTCCGCCCGGGCGCGATGGTCGGCTGGGTCGGCGTGCCACACGTGACAGACCTGCCGCAAGCCCACATGTTCTGGAAGAACGTTGGCCTGCGCGGCGGCCCGGCCCCCGTGCGGGCGTACCTGCCCGACCTCCTCGAGCGCGTATGGGACGGCCGAATCGAGCCAGGAAAGGTGTTCGACCTCACCCTCCCACTCGACCAGGTCGCCGAGGCCTACGCTGCGATGGACCAGCGCCGCTCGATCAAGACGCTCCTGCAGCCCTGACCGCACCTCCCGCAAATCTGGGCCACTGCTGGTGGCCCGGCGGAGCAGCGGGTGGTTCTCTGCGTGACGACACCCGTGAGGGGTGGGGGGGAACCACCCTGCATGCCGCACGATTACCCTTTGGGCACCGCGATGGGACGGCGCAGGACATGCGCTGGGGAGGGGACGTCACCGTGAAGCTCTGCAACTCCAGGGCTGGTTGAGCTCCCAGGACGGATGGAGAGATCGTGCGTACCCCGGAAGAGGCGCCGCTCAATCGTCGGCTTGCGATTCTGCTGTCGATGGCGATGTTCGTTCTCGTCGTCGATACGTCACTGATGAACGTTTCGATCTCAGCAGTGGTACGGGATCTCGACACGACGGTTAGCGGTGTGCAGTCGGCAATCGCGCTCGAAGCGCTGGTGTCGGCGGCGTTCATCCTGATCGGCGGGAAGGTCGGCGACCTCATCGGCCGCAAGCGCGCATATGTGTTAGGCCTGCTCGGCTACGCAATCGGCGCCGTGGCGATGACGGTGGCGCAGAACCTGACCGCGATCATCATCTTCTGGGCAATCGTGGGCGGGCTCGGCGCATCTCTGCTGCTGCCGTCTATGCAGTCGCTCATCCATGGCAACTTCGAAGGAGCAGCGCAGAAGCGGGTATATGCGCTGGTCGGCGCGGCGGCTGCCATCGCAGCGGCGATCGGCCCGCTGCTCGGGGGCTTCATCACCACCTACCTGTCGTGGCGCATCGCGTTCCTGCTCGAGGTGGTGGTCATCGCCATCGTGTTGTCCGGGATCGGGCTGGTCCGCGACGTTCCGTACACGGGATCGCGGCAAGTCGACCCCGTCGGAGCAGTTCTGTCTGTAGTGGGCATGGGCGGCGTCGTACTCGGGATCCTGGTATGGCAGGAAGGCGGCGAGTCGGTCGCAGCGCTGCTGCTGATCGGCCTCGCCGCGCTCGCAGCGCTGGTCTATTGGCTCGTCCGGCGCAAGCGTCAAGCCAAGCCAACGCTCCTTGACCCTGACCTGTTCAAATCCAACGTCTTCCGGTTGGGCATTTCGCAGCAACTGCTGCAGCAGATCGCCTTGGGCGGGACGATGATCGCCCTACCGATCTATCTGCAAATGGTCCTCGAGTACAACGCGTGGCAGGCGGGCCTGTCGCTTGCCCCGCTCTCGCTCAGCATGTTCGCGCTGGCATTGGTCGCGGGGAAGCGGGCTGGAAAGCGGCGGCCGGGCAGTGTCGTGCGGGCCGGCTTCGCGCTGCTCACCGGAGGACTCGTGGTGCTGCTTCCGATCGTGCCTCGCGCAGACTCCGGCTGGTATCTCGTGATCCCGCTGGCGATCGCCGGATCGGGTCTCGGTCTCTTGGTGTCGCAGCTCAACAACTACACCCTTGCCCCTATATCGGAGGAGCGGGTCAGCGAGGCCGCTGGGGTCAACTCGGCGGCCGGTTCATTCGGGTTGTCCTTCGGCCTGGCGTTCGGCGGAGCCATCTTGCTGGCCACCTTGTCGTTCACCTTCACCCAGATGGCAGAGGCGAGCTCCGTTCTCCCGGAGGCAGACCAGCAGCGCGTGGCAAACGCCTTGGAAGAGGACGCGGAGGTCCTGACCAACACTCAGCTGAAGGAGCAACTGTCTGGCCAACCCGAAGAAATCCAAGACGAGATCATCAGGATCAATACCGATGCTCGGCACATCGGCCTGCAGGTGGCCCTCCTCGTGCCGATATTGGCGGGTGCCGTGGGGTTGTTCAATTCCTTCCGCATGCTGCGGCTGCCTGACCCACAGCCATCAGGCTCCGTCGAAGGCATGGCCTTCGGTTGACCGGCTGTGGAGTGGTTATCCGAACCGATCGATGAGTACGCCGTGCCGTAGGCCACGGTCGCTGACGGTGAGCGACTCGCGGCCGAGCATCACGATCACGGTCCGTACGATGCACGCCCCCGCGAGGATGATGTCGGCACGCCGCGGCTGCAGACCGACAATCGCGCGACGCTCGTCCACGCTGCGCGTTCGGAGTAGCTCGATCTGCCGGTCGATCTCTGCCATTTCCAGGACCGTGCCATGGACGACATCCGGATCGTAAGTCCCGAGGCCGTGCTTCACTGCGGCGAGATTCGTCGCCGTGCCGCCCATGCCGACGAGCCCATCGGGCGAGGATCGGCCCTGGAGTTCTCCAAGGTCGGCGGTGATCGCCTCAAGCGCGGTTGCGAGTCTCTGCTCGCCGACGACACCGTCCAGGCCGTACCGCTCCGTGAAGCGCACCGCGCCGACGCTGACGCTGAAGCGCTCGTCGACCTCCTCGGCATGGCCGAACGTGAACTGCGAGCTGCCGCCGCCGGAGTCGAAAACCACCAGGGACCCCGGCGGTAGGGAGAGCCCCGCCCTCGCCGCGAGGTACGCCAGCCGGCCTTCTTCCTCGCCAGAGATGATCTCGATGGAAACACCGCAGCGAGCCCGCACGCCTTCGACGAAGTCCTCAGCGTTGGGGGCGAGCCGCAGTCCCGCGGTTCCGACGGCCGCAATCGCCTTGGCTCCATCTTGCTTCGCCTCGTCGGCCATGGCAGCAATCGCGCTGATCGTCCGCTCGATTGGCTCGGGGTTCAGCCGGCCGGTCGTGTCGAGGCCCTCGCCCAGCCGGGTGATTTCCGCACGGTCGACGACCTTGCGCCAAACACCGTCCCGGCTCCGTTCGCCGATGTGAAACTTCACGGAGTTCGTCCCGACATCGATGACTGCATAGCGACCCGCGCCGAAACCAACGAGTGTCTTGAGGCCGCGTGGAAAGCTCACATTCGGCCGGTCATCGAGCCCGAGCTCGTGCACGGCGGCGATCACTCGTGTCGCGTCTTCTGACTCGAGGGCGAGCGTGCGCGTCGAGGCATCCCTCGTGTGCACGTCGGTCAGCTCGCCGATGCAGCCGCGCAGGGTGAATCGCTCGCGCCTCTTGTGCACCCCCACCGCCAGCACGTCAGGGTTCGTACGTGCGAGCCACTCGACGAACTCGGTGGGCGTGGAGGCGTGGGGTGCCGTCTTTGGAGCGGTGATTCCCAAAGCCGAGAGCACGAATTCGACGTCCGCATCGGTGAGGGGGAAGGCAGCCTTCAGGACCGGAGTCCACTGTTCGAGACCGTCCTTGTTCACCTGCTCGAGGTGTTTGACATCCATAAGCTCGTTGCGGACCTTGACCGTGTACGCGCTCTCCGCCGAGAGCAGATACACCTCGTCGGTCTCCTGGATGCGCTCCGGGACCAGCCCGGCAAGGCCGCTTCGAGCCGCGTCGACACTCTCGCCGAATGTGCGCCATTCCCACCGAGGGACAATCTCAGGCAGCGTAGTCTCCTTCAGCGGTGTAGGGACGAGTGGGATCGTAGCCGCTTCGCGGCGGTGCGCGGAGCACCATGCCCGTCGAGCACCCACGCCCTAACCGCACGCCGTCCGGGACCGCACTCCGACCTGGGGGTGCGGTCCCGCAGTATTCAGCGATCCCGGATGTATCCAGCCGGGGCACGTCCGCCTCATACAGGTGTCGGTCGGCATCCTGCAAACGGCGCAGGGACCGCGACCGATCTGCCCGCCCGGAGGTGGCCACCATGTGCCAGCACCAGCCAGCCTGTCCTACCGCCGACGTTGTCGGCAGGGCCGCCGCTCGCGTTGTCGCTGCGCACCCAGAGCAGGGGTGGAGCCTGCTGTGCAACGGCGTGATTCTCTTCGACGACGAGGGCATGCTGCTCCCAGACGGCCGAGCACTTCCATCCTCTCGGCCGAACCGCCTCGTCCTTGCCGCCGCCTGACTCTGGCGAGACAACATGTGCGGGTCCGGCGCCACCTGCTACGTACCACGGGACTCGGCCGGGCCGCCGACGGGTCGTGTTGAAGTGATCGCGTGGATCGCCTTGGTGAGGTCCAGGATCTGGTTGGACAGGTCGAGCAGTTCCTTGTTCTGCTGGTCCTCCTCCTCTACGGTCCTCCACTCTTGGTCGGCCAGGACCTGTCGCTTGTCGTCCGCGCGGTTCTGGCTGATCATCACGAAGGTCGACAGGAAGATAGCTTCTAGCGACACGATCATCGTCAGCAGCCCGAAGGGGTAATCCTCCACGCGAAAGCCGATCCAGGCCGCGAACCAGATGATGTGGAGGTAGACGAACTGCATCGAGCCGGCGAAGCGGGTGATCGCGTCCGCGATGCGGTTCTCGAGGAACCGCTGGCGCTCCTGGGCGTGCTTCAGTAGTGCCGGGTTGATTGGCATGGGAAGCGGCTTTGCCCTCACGCCTCCTCCTTCGGTTGCTGGCCGATTCTCTTTTGCTTCGCAGGATGGCCGCCTGGCCTCCCGACTCCTCGGCGCTCATCTTTGCCGACTGCAGCTCGAGGCGGACTGAATGACTCGTCGTGGACGGTGCGCTCTGGGTACGAAACCGGCGCGACCTTGCTGCTGTCGTCTGCCGGGTCAACCTCGTGAGGAGTGCGCGCACGTCGGCCGGCACGTGTCGGTCATCAGCTCGGCCAGGCGCTCGACCTCCACTTCCACCAGTCGCCACCGTCACCGCAGTAAACCGGCTGAAGCAAAGTGAGCAACCGGCGCTCAGCCGCTCAGAGGACGATGCGACAGTCATCGTCATTAATCACTGGTGCTGGGCCGCGACCGGCCGCCGCGTATGCCGGCCTACACGTCGTGGCGCCGCAGCAGGTAGGCGGCAGCGATGAGCAGCACGGCCGTCTATACGCCGTAGCCGCTGCCAAACCCATCCACTTACGCCGGGCCGCGGCGTCGGGGCATGGACGTGGAGTCCGGACAGTCCGATCATCGAAGGACACCTGGCCGAGGAGGCTTCGATGCCGGCCCGCTCACCCACGAATGATCAGGCCATTGAGGCGTTGCGGGTGCGCCGCGCCGAGCTGGGCGAGTCGATGAGCGCGCTGGAACGGGCGTTGGCCGCACCCGCGCCCGGACGCCTGGACGCCTGGAATGAGCGCGTCCACGTTGCCCTCGTCGAACTGTTCAGCGATTTTCGGGAACATATCGCAATCGCCGAGGGACCGAATGGGGTGTATCGCGGAGTACTCAGCACCACGCCGCGGCTGTCTTCTGAGGTGGCTCGCCTCACCCGCGACCACGCCGAGATCAATGACCTTATCGACCATTTGCTGAACTGCGTCAGCGCAGCGCCTCTCAACGACGGCGTAGACGGTGTCCGCGACCTCGGCACGGCACTGTTGGTCCGCCTCATCCGATCCCGACAGGCCAGCGCCGACCTAGTCTACGAGGCCTACCAGTCCGACATCGGGGGCGAGGCCTGACCGGTCGCCGTGCAAATCATCGCAAGAGACGGCGGCGGCGTAGTTTACAGGGCGTGATCCGCCGATAGATGCGGGCGATCACGTCAGTCAAGGAACGTGGAGCGGGCTATCCCGTACCACAACCTGGCCCGGCAGCGGGAGCCGCCGTCGGCCGCTCGAAGGTCGGTGCCGGTCCCCGGGGTTATTGCGTGCGGGACGTCCGCCGGGGCCACAGTGAGATTCGGGGAGATGCACGTGAACTCAGAGACTAATGACGTGGGAGTGGGCGATCAGGCACCAGATTCACGCTGCCCTCCCAATGGGGTACGCCGGTGAGGCTGACCGATTACCGGGGCACGCGGGTCGTCGTCCTCTACTTCTATCCAAAGGACAACACGCGTGGCTGCACGGCCGAGGCGTGCGCATTTCGTGACGGTCACGAGGTCTTCGCCGAGGCCGGCGCCGAGGTCATCGGGATCAGCTCCGACTCGGTCGACTCCCACGCGGGGTTCGCGAGCCGCCACCGACTCCCCTTCGTCCTGCTCAGCGACAAGGGTGCTGCGGTTCGCAAGCGCTACGGGTACCCACGACTCTCGGTATCCTGCCCGGCCGGGTGACGTATGTGATCGACCGCAACGGCACGGTCCGGCATATCTTCTCGTCGATGACCAACATCGACCAGCACGTCGGCGATGCCCTGGCGGTGGTGAAGCAGCTGCAGACCGAACAGACCAGCCCCTAGGGAAGAGGGAGTGTCCGACGGGTATGTACGTGATCGTGGCGATCATGGCTTGGGATCCGGCCCCTCGAAGTAGAGGGCGTGAATGCTTGGGGCGCTTGTTTCCAGCGGGAGCCTCTAGCACCGCGAGCCCCTCGCCGGGCTCGGCGACCGGTGATCGGCGATGGAACGGGACAAGCTCCTCGAGCGGTACGAGGCCCTGGGCGAGGAACGCGATTTCCTCCCGGCAAAGCACTTGTACGAGCAGGCGATCGCCGAAGCTTCGGATCCGCAGAGCCTCTACGAGTACGGGTACCTGCTCGAATGTCACCGGCGGAACGAGATCCGCCAAGCGGTCGTGCAGTACGAGCGCGCGATCGACCTCGACCCGAGCCTCGACAAGCCCCGCTACCAGCTGATCTGGGCCCAAGCCGCGCGCGAGACCGAGCCGGCGATCGCCCTGTACAAGCAGCGGTCGTGGCTGCCTGTCGGGCTGCAGGCTTCGAAGCCCACCTCGACGCGACCGCTGTCGGCTCGATCGTCTGGGGGAACATCGCGCGAGGCCGCGGCGTCGGTCTGATCGTGAGTTCCCTCGGCTCACAGGTGCCACTCGGCGTTCGGATCCTTCCC
>JBKPTD010000144.1:0-11154 GCA_046735375.1 Actinomycetota bacterium
ATCGCGTCGATATCAACCGATTCCGTCCTCGCATAGATCGACAGGAAGACCGTTGCGGGGTCCGTACCATGCAGGGCGACCATTCCGGAGGCGACCTCGACGGGCGTGGCCGCAAGGCTGCTCGCGGCCAGCCGGTGCCGACCCCCGAGCCGAGCCCGCCGCTCGTCGATGCTGATGTGCCTCACGTCGAGATTCCTATCACCAGTCGCCGACAGTGGGTCTCGATCGCGAGAACTGCGGCCAGGGCGCTCTGTTCGCGCCCAGCGAGATCTGGCCATGGCAGTGGACGGCTGCTGAACCTGACATCGCCGGAGACGGTCTCAGCGGCCAGCCGTCCGCCTGAAAATCGGGCGCGGACTTCGCGCAAACTAACGCTGGATCAGGCGTCGCCCTTGCGGTCGCGGCGACGCGATGCGTACCAGACAATCCCGGCCGCAGCGGCGCCGGCTCCGAGTGCCGTCGCCGCGAGCACGGGCTTGCTGGGCATGGGGAGGGACGGCACCCGCTGCCGCAGCGAAACAGGTTTGCTGAAGACGATGACCGGCCAGCCGCGGGCGGCAGCCTCCTTGCGCAATGCCCGGTCGGGGTTGACCGCGTAGGGGTGTCCGACGGCCTCCAGCATCGGTAGATCGGTCGCCGAGTCGCTGTAGGCGTAGCAGCGTGCCAAGTCATAGCCCTCGGCGGCGGCCAGCTCTTGGATCGCCTTCGCCTTGTTCTCGCCGTAGGAGTAGAACTCGATCTCCCCGCTGTAGCGGCCGTCCTCGACCACCATCTGGGTCGCGATCACGCGATCGACGCCGAGCAGCTCGCCGATCGGCTCGACGATCTCGGAGCCGGACGAGCTGACGATCACGACGTCACGCCCCGCGGTGCGGTGCTCCTCGATCAACGTCACAGCCTCGTCGTACACGAGCGGATTGATCAGATCATGCAGCGTCTCGGCCACGATCTCCTTGACCTGCGCGACGCTCCAGCCCGTGGACAAAGAGGAGAGGTACTGGCGCATCCGCTCCATCTGGTCGTGATCAGCGCCACCGATAAGGTAGACAAACTGTGCATATGCACTCTTGAGTACTGCGCGACGGTTGATGAGGCCGCCCTGGTAGAACGATCGGCTGAACGCCAGCGCGCTCGACTTCGCGATCACGGTCTTGTCCAGATCGAAGAACGCTGCCGTTCGCGGCTGCTCTGGGCTCACACCTGCCGAGCATAGAGGGGCGGGCCAACAGCGATCAGCCCGGTGTTCTCGGCATGAGTAAACTAAGGCACACGGCTAGTTGTTGGCAGTGGTCGATAACAGTTGGGCCCTTGGGTTTACTAAATGGCCCGTCGGGTACACGATGGACCTGCAGCCACCACGCTGGCCGCATGTACCCGGCACCGGCTCCTCCCCCCCGAGTCGGTCCGTGGTGACGACCCCCGCTCTCCCCCCCGGCGGGGGTCGTCCTTTTCTGTCGGGTGCCGCCTGTCGCGGGGATCCGTGCCGTGGGCCAATCTGCTGGGGAATCCGTTCCCATCCACACGGTCGCGGAAACTGGCCCGTTCATCCACAGATGTGTCGACCATCCGACCGACTGGCCCGCTTCGCCCGCACACTCGGGTGCGTGGTCGCAACGGTACGTAGTGGCGCCCGGAGGTCTGGCTTGATGGGCTAGTCCGTTCGCCCTTACCCGGCGGTGACGTCCGCCGGCGGAGGGCGGATCGGCTGCCGGGGACCCTTCCGGGCTGGATCGAGCGGTCGGCTCGCCTGGAGGACCCGGCCGTGGGAGGGGATGGCATGACGATGTGGGATCTTCCATGGGCCGCGCAAAGCAGCGGGTGCCGGCGGCCTTGGGCATCGAGGAGCGGGTGAGGTGTCCCGCCGGGATGGCGCCGGAACCGCTTTGCAGGCAGATCGCCCGCTGGTGCTGACCGGTGACATGGCTTTGCTCGACGACGTGCTAAGACTCGCCGCCGCCGCTGGGGTGGACGCCGAGGTGGTACCCGATCCAGCTGCCGCGCGTCGGCTGTGGCTGGAGTCGCCGCTCGTCGTCGTCGGAGCGGATGCCGCCGCGGGAGTCGAGCATTCGGCCTTGCCGCGAAGGCCCGGCCTCGTCGTTGTGTCGAGCCGGGTGGCTGACGATGCCCTGCTGCGGACGGGCTTGGCACTCGGGGCGAGCGCGGTCTTATCGCTACCGGCAGAGGAGACCACGCTTGTCGCCCACTTCACGGACACCGCGGAGAGTGGCGGCAGCGACGGGGCTGTCGTCTGCATTGTCGGGGGCCGCGGCGGTGCGGGCGCGTCAACGATGGCCGCAGCTTTGGCCCTCACCGCCGCACGCCGCCGCATGCGGGTTGTCCTCGTCGACGCGGACCCGCTTGGCGGCGGCATCGAGCTCGCTCTCGGCGGGGAGGCCGAGCGCGGCCTGCGATGGTCCGAGCTGCGGTCGATTCGCGGCCGTACCAGCGGGATCGCACTCCGGGCGGCCCTGCCGACCTGCGTGGGGATCGAGTTCGTCTCGTGGGATGGCGCGGCGGGAAATGGCGTGACGCCGGCGGCGATGACATCGCTCGTTCAAGCGGCCGTCCGTGTCAGTGACCTCCTGGTCGCCGATATTCCGCGCTATGTCGACGATGTCGCGTCCGAGGTGCTGGTTCGCTCGGCCGCCACATTCCTGGTCGTTCCGGCCGAGGTTCGGGCCGCGGCAGCCGGGCTCCGGGTCCTGAGCAAGGTGCACCCGCTCGCCGGCAACATTCGCGCTGTCATTCGGGTGCCTGGTCCGAGCGGTCTTGGTGCGGATGCCGTCGCCGAATCACTAGGCATACCGCTATTCGGTGAGTTGCGACCCGAACGCGGGCTCTCGCTGGCACTCGAACACGGTCTGCCCCCGGCACGAAGCGGACGTGGGCCGCTCGCCCGGCTATGTGGTCGCATTCTCGATGAGCTAGCCGTCGCGGGTGCGGTGCAGCCCCGGACGGTGCCCACGAACACCTCCACGGTCGCCGGCACAAGTACACGGCTGGGAATGGCCGGTGCGCTTCCGTCAAGCGAGGGATCGCCTGGTGGAGCAGTGGCGGGCAGCGACGCCATCACACCTATCGGCTCCGCTGGCGGCGGTTGGACGCCGTGACCGCGACACCCGCTGCCCGTATAGCGCAGGTGAGTGGCGTGGCCGATCGAAGCCTGATCGACCGGGTACGGATGCGTCTGGTCGCGGGTGGGATGGCCGCTACGCCTGCCGCCATCGCGACCGCGGTACGCGAAGAAGCGGGTCTGCTCGGCGATGCCGCCGTCCTCAGTGTGGTCGAAGCGCTACGGCCGGAGCTCGTGGGCATCGGCCCGCTTGAGGCCCTGGTGAGCGATCCCGCAGTGACCGACGTCCTCGTCAACGGGCCAGATGAGGTCTGGGTTGATCGGGGTAGCGGGCTCGAGCCCGCTGGGGTCCGCTTTCGCGATGAGGCTGCCGTCCGCCGGCTGGCCCAACGGCTGGCAGTCCGTGGCGGCCGACGCCTCGATGACGCCAGCCCCTATGTCGACGCGCGTCTCTCAACTGGCCTTCGGCTTCATGCGGTCATCCCACCCATCTCGCCGGGCGGAACCTGCATATCCCTTCGAGTCCCGCGTCGCCGCGGATTCACCCTTGATCAGCTCGTGGAGGTCGGCACGCTGGTACCCGCCGCCGCCGTGGCCCTGCGGGGTCTTGTGGAGGCACGAGCCGCGTTCCTCGTGTCCGGCGGCGCAGGGACTGGCAAGACCACCATCCTCGCGACCCTCCTGTCGCAGGTGCCGGAAGGAGAGCGGATCGTTCTCGTCGAAGACTCCGCCGAACTGCGCCCGGATCACCCTCACGTCGTACGCCTGGAGTCGCGGCCGGCCAACCTCGACGGTGCGGGTGCTGTCTCACTACGCGACCTGGTACGGCAGGCGCTGCGCATGCGGCCGGACCGACTCGTGGTGGGAGAAGTACGAGGCGGTGAAGTGGTCGAGTTGCTCGCTGCCTTGAATACGGGCCACGACGGGGGCTGCGGCACGATTCATGCCAATTCGTCAGAAGATGTTCCGGCGAGGGTGGAAGCGCTCGCTGTCGCTGCCGGGTTGGGGCGTGAGGCCGTACACAGCCAGCTCGCGGCCGGAGTGCAAGCAGTCGTCCACCTCCTTCGAGATCCCGGCGGGCGGCGCCGAGTTGCCTCGATCGGCGTCGTCGAGCGTGAGCCGAGTGGCCTGGTGGCGGTGGTCCCAGCGGTGGAGTTCACTCCGCAGCCGGTCGAGCGACCGGCGAGTAGGGCATTGGGGAGCCTGATCGCGAGGGCAACGCGGACGGACCAGGCGCAACCCGGGCGGGACCAGGCGCAACGCGGGCGGGACCAGGCCCAACCCGGGCGGGACCAGGCCCAACCCGGGCGGGACCAGGCGCTGCATAGCGAGGAGCAGGTGCTCAGTCCTGCCGTCTCAATGAACCGGGATCGGTCTGGCTGAGTGGAGGATCGGGATGATTGACATGTTGGCGGCGCTGCTCGGCGGTGGGGTGGTCTTCGTCGCGGTGGGCGGATGTGACCGGCTGGCAGCTTCCATCCGACTCGGCCGGGTTAGCGACGGGGGTCGACGTAGCCGCCCGAGCTCGGCGCCCAACGTTATGCCGCAGCCCGAACAAGAGAGGGCTGTCCAACGTGGCCATGGTCGCGTTGGCGATGGCGCGCGTGGTCAGCCGTCTCCCGCCGACGCTAAGCGACCGGCGTACGGCGTGCGTGGTCAGTCCTCTGCGGCCGATTCCGTGCCACCGGCGTACGGCATGTGTGGTCAATCGTCTGCGGCCGATTCCGTGCCACCGGCGTCCAGCTGGAGGCGAGTCCAGCACCCGCGATCAGGATGGTGGCTTGCTCTGCGCAGCGTGGACGCACTCCGGCGCTTGCCGGCGCGACGACGGGTCGAGCGGCAGAATCGGTCGGCAGTTCTCGGGCTGTGTGCGGCGCTCGTGGCGGAACTCCGCGGGGGCAGGCAGCCCAGGGAAGCGTTGGACCGAGCCGGGCTCGCCTGGCCGACCGGAGCGCCACGGGCACTCTCCGCCGCGCGGGGGGGCGATGAGGTGGCCGATGCGCTGAAGCTCGATGCGAAAGAGCCCGGACGTGGCGGTCTTCGTGCGCTCGCCGTTTGCTGGCAGGTCGCCGAACACCATGGAACGGGCCTTGCGGCAGGCGTGGGACAGATCACCACGTCGCTGCGAACCGATGAGGAACACCGCCGCAGACTGGCCGCCGAACTCGCCGGCCCACGCGCCACCGCGCGGCTGCTCGCCCTGCTGCCGCTCGTCGGTATCGCGATGGGGCAGGCGCTCGATGCCGAGCCCTTGCGGATGCTGGTTACCACGTCATGGGGTCGGCTCGCACTTGTCGCAGGGATCTCCCTCGAGGTGTGCGGAACCTGGTGGGTGAACCGCATCGCCAATGACGTCGAGCGCTCACTTTGATCACCTCCGCCGCATGTACCGGCTGGCGGTTGACCTCGGCGCTTCGCTGGCCAGACTGTCGCCGCTGCGATCGGCCACAGTCCTCGGCGTGCCGTTCGCCGGTACCGCGCTGCCTTCCTTCCGCCTGCTTCGGTGCGGCAGCGTTCCCCGCGTGAGCACAGGCTGTCCGACTTCGTGAGGGCAGCAGGTCGCGCCAGATAGAGGAGGAGGACTGCGATTGGCGGCGGTGACGGCGATCTGCACAGGTCTTGCCGTGCTGGCCTGGATGGTCCCGCAGACAGGTGCCATCCGGCGGTTGCGCACGGTTGCGCCGGCGGTGGTACCGCGTAAATCAATCCTCGCGCGTGGAACCTTGATCGGGCCCAGTAACGCGACGTGGTTTCGACCAAGGCTGCCGGCGGTGGCCGCTGTGGTGATCGGGATGCTCATCGCCGCAGCCATCGGCGGCATGGTCGGCGCGCTCGGCGGGATTGCCGGCGGTGTGACGGTGCTCCGTGCGCTTCGACGTTCCGCCGACGTGGCCGCAGCTGAGCGGCACCGTCAGATGTCACGCGCTTTGCCGTTGGCGACCGAGCTGCTGGCTGCGTGCATGGCGTCCGGTGCCTCTCCGCGGCTCGCGCTAGCCACGGTCGCGGAAGCAATAGGAGGACCCCTCGCCGACGAGCTGCGGCGGGTCGATGCAGCACTGGAGCTCGGTGGGGATCCGGTCGGAAGCTGGCTCGCTCTTGGTACCGATGAGCTCCTTGGCCCCCTTGGCACAGCCTTCAGCCGCTCCGCCGAAAGTGGGGCACCGCTCGCAGGCCTCCTCTCGGATCTGGCCCTGGATCTGCGGGCCGAACGACGCGTGGCCGTGGAGGCAGCCGCGCGGCGCGTGGGCATTCGTGCGGCTGCACCACTTGGCCTCTGCTTCTTGCCCGCTTTCATCTTGCTCGGACTTGTGCCGATCGTCGGCGGTTTGGTGGGCACGCTGCGGATCTGAGCAGGCGACTGCGTCCACAGGGTCGAAGTTTCCCGGGGGTTTGTCCCCAGCGCCGTCGTCTGGTCCTGCATCAGGCTCGATCCCTTGAAGGCTGGAGTGGCGCCGAGAATCCCGAGGTGCCCGAGCCGGCCGGTTCAGCCGGATGAGGGGAGGAGCCGATGATGGGCAGGATCTTTGGGCTGGTACGACGAGGCGCGCAGCTCGCCCGGTCGCTCGAGAGCAGGACAGCCCAGTGGCTCAGCCGGCGGGCCGAGTCGAGTGGCTGCTGGCGACGTCGCGAGGCCGGAATGGCCACCGCGGAGTACGCCGTGGGCACGGTTGCGGCCGCGGCATTCGCCGTCTTGCTCTACAAGATCGTGACCGGTGGTCAAGTCAGCAGTCTGGTCACCGCGATTGTGCGACGGGCGCTCACCTCGCTGGCATAGACCGGCGTTCCCGCTAGCGCATCGCGACGCTTATGGGCGGTCGAGAGTTCAGCGAGTAGACGGGTGCGGCAGTTCGCGGCCGCAGTCGATCTCAGGGCGACTCGGGAGTGCGGGCTGAGTTCGATGAGGAGTTGCAGGCGATGGGTCGGTTCGCGGCCCGAGGAGGTTGCATGCGATGGTCCGGTTCTTGGCCCGCCGCGGTTCTGTCGGGCCGCGCCGCCTCAGCGGTGATTGTCAATTGGGACGCGCTGCAAGCGGCCGGGGAGGGACACGTGCCGGCCCGCACCTCCACGCCGACGGTCCCGTTGGGCCGGGCCTTCGCTGACGGTGACCGATTCCTCAATGCGGTGCCCGGTCACCCGCGCGGGTGACGGGCACCGCTGACCCACCGGATGAATCGAGGAGGCGACAGTGCCTCGAGCACACGACAGACGGTGTTGGCGACGGGTTGGCTGGCTCCTTCGGCGGCCGTTTGGTTGGCTCATTGGGCGACTACGTGGCAACAGGGGTGCATCGACAGCAACCGCCGCCGCGCTGGATCGGAACCGCGGCATGGTGACCGCGGAGACCGCACTCGCCTTGCCTGCTTTGGCGCTCGTGGTGGGTCTCATGCTCTGGGCGCTGCTCACCGCGATAGCGCAGCTGCGTTGCGTAGATGCGGCGCGTGCGGCGGCTCGGTCCGTCGCGCGGGGCGATGGGCTAGCCGAGAGTGTGGCTGCCGGACGGCGACTGGCGCCGGCGGGTGCGCACATACGAGTCGAGCGCAGCGGCGGCCTCGTCCGGGTGAACGTCGAGGCGAGGGTAGGACCGGCTGGCTCAGGAGCCGGATTCTTGCCGACTCTTGCGGTGTCAGCCGATGCCGTGGTCGCCGATGAGCAGGGCTGAACCGGGGTTGCCTCATGCTGACCGTTAAGAACCCCACGATTGAGACGAGGGCTCCGCCAGCATCCGTGGCCTCTTGTTCACAGACGACTCAGGCTCTGCCGGGTTGTCTGATGTGGCCCACCGGGAACGCGACGGAGCTGGTCGGGAGAGCCCCGGTACCCGGTTCGTCTTGGTTACCGACGACTCAGCCTCTGCCTGGTTGTCTCGCGGGGACTACCAGGAACGCGACGGAGCTGGTCGGGAGAGCCCCGGTACCCGGTTCGTCTTGGTTACCGACGACTCAGCCTCTGCGGGGTTGCCTGACGCTGACCATCAGGAGAAGCGACGCAGGCCGTCAAGACCGAGGTTCGGGCACGATTTATGTCCTGGCCATGACGGCAGTTGTCGTTCTCCTGACCTTTGCAGGGCTCGGGTTAGGACAGGCGCTGATTGCCAGGCACCGTGCGGCAGCCGCAGCCGACCTGAGTGCAATCTCCGCGGCATCGCGGGTGCTTGACGGTCCAATCAGCGCATGCAAGACGGCCGCTCTGGTGGCCCGCTCACAAGGTGCTCGCCTCACGACATGCCGGATCGACGGGGAGGTCGCCGACGTGACGGTCGAGGTCCTGTTCGGACTCCTTTCCGCGCATTACCCAGCAACAGGTGCCGCACGTGCCGGTCCAGCGGAGGTCGAAGTCACGGGCCGCTGACGGATGCGGCCGGACCGTTCGTATCCATGCGAGCTCGGCCGCGCGCAGAAGGCAGCCCAACGAGCGGAAGGCGGCGAGCCGCGGCCGCACGGTTGGCGTCTCCGAAGTAGTCGCCTGCAGCTCGGGCCGTTTTGAATGGGACCGGGACTCGATTTGAGACGGCAGCCGCGGGAGCACAGCCTCCCAGATGGGTTCTTCCGCCTTCGCGGGGTGGCTGCGAGTGGAGCCCGGGCCTCGGTGTGGCAATCAGCCCCGAGCCTTTGAGACATGGCGATCTAAGCGGCCGTTGGTCGGGTGGATCCGATCGGACCAAGGCGCAGCGGGGCAGATAGAACAATTCGGACAGGTGTCGCTAGCTTCGATGCCGTTCCATTTCCTTGATCTCTAGTTTGATGGGATCGCGCAGCAGACTGCACATTTCCACCAAAACTAGAGATCTTCGCGACGAGGGGTTGGCGGGCAACCAACGCGGACGCGCTGGTGCTTCGGAGCAGACACCGGAGCTTGGCCGGTTGCCGGTTGGGCTCCTGACCGTCTTCTGCTCGGTCCGCGCGACCTCGTACTCGCTCGTCGGCCCAATAGCTGTGACCCCGAAGCCCGCGGTTACTTGCGCACGACGAACCGCAGCCCGTCGAGCGAGTCGGCGGACCGGAGACCCCCGTACCGAAGTACCGATACCTTACGGTCGCGGCGGCCGCGTGAAGTTACCGAAGCCGCCATCCATGCCGGGAGGTGACCCGAGGCCGCTGCTCTGAGAGCCGAAGCCGGCCGGACGTGCGCCCGGTCGGTCAACTTCGAAGCGTGCGCTCGGCGACTGTCCTCCGCCCGTGCCGGGGTCAGGAGCCGAAGACGAAGGACCGCCTGTGCGTTCGGATGTCATCCGCGCACCCGGCCCCTCCGCTGCCCCTTCGCTGGTCCCGTCACTCGACGCGCCAGTTCCGACGTAAGGCCGGACCAAGCCATCGCTGTGGAGATTGCTGCGCTCGGCCTCGAGCTCCTCGCGCTGGCGAGCTAGCTCAGCCCGCTCACGCTGGGTCGCGGCCCGCAGCTCCCTGGTACGCCGTCTGCGCATGGCAGCACGGCGAACGCCTCTGCGAACAAACAAGAGCGCGATGGGAAGGACGAAGCCGCAGGCGGCACCGACCAGGAAGATCTGCCCGGCAGATGCGTGAACGGTTTCGCCGAATACTTTGAGTACCGCATCCTGTTCGGCGCCGGTAAATACGCCGACTGTCACGGCCGCGATCGCCACGAGCAGCAGGATCGCGATGATAATCATGACGACCTCCTACGTACGCGCCGTCCCTGGGACGGCCCGTTGGAGTGATCGGGGGAAACCTACCCTGTTAGGGGCGGACAACACGAGACAGTGCACGTCAGGCGATTCGGTTGCGGCACTTCTGTGTCCGCGGGGGCCATCGCCTCCTGCGACCACCGCGGGCCTTGACTGCGCTGTCGGGCTCGGCCTAGCGATTAGGTGGAGGGTGCACCGTCGAGGAGGGTGTCCAGGACCCGAATGGCACCCGCCTTGTCCAGCGGAACGTTCCCGTTCCCGCACTTGGGGCTCTGGACGCAGGCGGGGCAGCCGGCGGCGCACTCGCAGGCAGCGATCGCAGCTCTCGTGGCCAGGAGCCATTCGGCTGCTCGTGCGTAGCCACGTTCCGCGAAACCGGCGCCGCCCTGCTGGCCGTCGTACACAAATACCGTCGGGAGACCGGTGTCCTCGTGCATTGCCGTCGATACACCGCCGATGTCCCAGCGGTCGCAGGTGGCGAACAGCGGCAGGAGGCCGATCGATGCATGCTCCGCGGCGTGCAGGCAACCCCCGAGGTCGGGCCACGCGATCCCGGTCGCTTCAACCTGCGCTTCGGAAAGGGTCCACCAGACGGCTTTGGTACGAAGATGCCGGGGCGGAAGGTCGAGCGGCACCTCGCCGAGGATCTCGCCGGAAACAACCCGTTTGCGCAGGTAGGAGACGACCTGGTTGGTGACCTGCACGGTGCCGAAGCACAGCCGGGCGTCTCCCCAGCTCTCCTCGCGATCCTGGCTCCGCAGGCGGATATCGGTGATATCGCGGGCTGTGGTGGTGAAGTCAGGCCTCGCGGCATCCACGAAGGCGGTCGCATCGCCGAGGTCAAGGTGATCCACGAGGTAGGTGTCGCCCTGATGCAGATAGACGGCCCCATCGTGGACGGTCGCGTGCGCCGCTCCCGCGTCCACCGTGCCGAGGAGGCGCCCAGTGGCGTTTTCCACGACCTCGACCGGGCGCGCGCCGGCGCCGCGAATGTCGGCCAGATCGCTCGCCCGCTCCGGCTTCGTCCAGAACCAGCCGGCGGCCCGGCGCCGCAGCAGGCCGCGGGCCTCCAAGTCGGGCAGCAGCACACCAGCAACCGGTCCGAACAGTGAGAGGTCAGCCTCGGTCAGCGGCAGCTCGCAGGCAGCCGCGCAGAGGTGCGGGGCGAGGACATAGGGGTTGTCCGGATCGAGCACGGTGGCCTCAACGGGCGCACCGAACAAAGCCTCCGGATGATGGACAAGGAAGGTGTCCAGCGGATCATCCCTCGCGACGAGGACCGCCAGCGCGTCGCGGCCGCCGCGGCCCGCCCTCCCGGCCTGCTGCCACATTGACGATCGCGTGCCGGGGTAGCCGGCCAGGAGGACAGCGTCGAGGCCGGACACGTCGACACCGAGCTCGAGTGCGCTCGTGGCGGCGACTCCGACCAGCTCTCCGC
>JBKPTD010000145.1:0-8583 GCA_046735375.1 Actinomycetota bacterium
GTCTGGAACCGCGCCCCCGCCCGGCGCCGCCTAAGGACCTACAAGGCGAGGCTAACAGCATCAGCACCCTAGGTCAGCGGGCTATGGCAATTCAGCAGGTCGTCGATACCTCCGGCGAACCTGATTACAACCCCGACGCGATCTCGGTCGCTGGCGAGGGCAACTAATGGGTTTTGGGCGCTTCGGGTCCCCATCGTCAACCAGGCCAAATGACGCTCAGCCCGAGCACTCAAGCGGCTAGAGAGTTGGTTACCAGCCTCGCCAACTCTCCAGCCTCAAGATCCCCCGTACGGCGGGCACGACATCCCCGGCGACTACTCGCCGGACGGTTTGAGTAGAAGACCCATCGATACTCTGACGCACTTCGTTTGCTAGGGCGTACGGGCTTGCCATATTCGTTCACCTTGACCGGATCAGGCCGAAGCTGGTCAACGAGCCAGCCCACCTCCTGCCGTACGTCGTCAAGGGGCCGTTTGCCGAAGATCGTGACTTCCTTTCTCGTGCGGAATTCGCCGAGGTCTGGCGTGTAGGTGGTCATTGGTTGGCCCGATTCAAAACAGTCCACTTGGGCGTCGAGCGTGAACGCTCGTTGGATGTCTCCCGCATCGGCAAGGCGCTCTGCGACGTTAGCGAGTCGTTCGACGGTTCGCTCGCGTGTTCGCTCTAGTGACTGGACAGCAGAATTATTTTCGGACCATCCCTCGCCAAGACTAGCCGGAAACCCAAGCCTTTCGAGCAAGTCAGTCGTCACTAACGAAAGCGCATCGACGGTCGCAAGGAGAGCAGTATCATGCCACCAGCCCGAATCTGCTATCGATGAAAGGTTCGCGGTCTGACATGAGGGGCCGATACCTGGGATGAGTTGGCCGGACACCAGCCGATGATTCCGCTGTCGCGGAGTGCGGGCCAGATCCGTGACGTGGCAGGCCGGGATGCGTCACGAGACACGCCAATCCGTGTGACGCGATGCCGTCGATCGTCGTTCCGTGTGGGTGGCGCACAATGGTGCCAGCCGGACCGGATGACCTGCACCGGACCAACACGCCGCCGTTCATCCGCTCTGGGTGATGCATCGGCGGGCAGCCGGCTATGGGGTTGCGCTGGGAGCCGCCCGAAGCCCCTTTGGAGGAGTAATGGACGTCGCCGCTCAGTTCGAAGCTCTCCAGAAGCAGGCGGCCGAGGCATCGTCGGCCGTGCAAGCTGCCACCACCGAGTCACGTGACCAGCTCAAGCAGCGCGCCGATCAGGCCCACACCGACAAGGAGGCACGGCAGCAGGCGGACCAGTCCGCTGGCACCACAGAAGGCAAATGGGCCGAGCTGAAGGCCGACGTCGCCGCCAGGATGGACGCTCTCAAAGCAAAGATTGACAACCGCCCGGGTCGGGCCGATGCCCGGGCCGCCGAGGCCGACGCGGATCAGGCTGCGCGGGAGGCGGCTCATGCCATCGACTACGCAAGCTGGACGCTCTCAAATGCGCACATGGCAGCTCTGGATGCGCTGGATGCGGCTGCCAATTACCACGGGGAAAGTTGGGATTAAAGCCGGCTCATCGCTGCGTCGAGGCGTGTGCGAACGACCTTCTGCAACCCCATCAGTCGTCCTCGGCCTCGGGCTCGTATCCGGCGGCGGAGAGCAGGTGGCGAAGGTCGACGACCGTATCTGTGTCGATGTCCTTGCCGGAAGGAATGTCGAAAAACCGCGTCTGAGATCCGACGGTCACGGCAATCTTGCTATCGCGGTGTTCCTCAACCGAGCCGATCGCCTCCAATAGGGAAACCACGGCTCGCCACTCGATGTTATGTCCCGCCGGATGTCGGAAGATCTTGCGCAAGGTGTTCTGCTGATGGCTGTTGAGATCCGCTGGTCCCGATGTCGATGCCATGGCATCCCCTCGCTGCGACACGGTGGTCCGGTCTCGGTCCCTTGGAGGCTACCGTCGCGCGGGCCGAAAGAACCTTGCCGCCCATCTTGCTGTCAGGCCCGCCCGTTGTCGGCCACGTGGCGAAGGGAATCGCTGGACGGAACGAAGTAATAAGCCCCCGTCAGCGGCCGCGTGTATGTAGTGAGCGCATCGCGAGGACCGTCTGCCAAGCCGATCATGCTCTCCAACATTGCCGAGAGGGGGCGCTGGTCAGCGCTGAAGCCGACGAACATGGTCCCGTGGTCGGTGACCGTGCCATAGGGCATGTTGCGACGGAAGATCTTTCCGAAGCTGTCCTGGTCGGTCCTTGCGACGTGCGAGTCGACGGGTTTGTCGGCGAGTTCGAGACTGTCGGGTTTCGTACGCCCGATCACTCGCTCCTGCTTGGCGTCGGGAAGAGCTTCCCAAGCTGCCGCATCGTGAGCCCATTTCTGCAGGAGCAGCACCGTGCCCCCGGCACCTGCTCCGTCGGCGATCACCGCGATTTCAGGCGCATCGACCAACGTAGGGTTTTCGGATCCGTCGATGAAGCCGGTGAGGTCGCGATCATGGCGATAGGGCCAACTCGACGTCTCCTCTGCGACGGAGGCGATTCCGGCGAGCTCGGCGATCGCTTCGCGGGACAGGTCGAAGACCACGTCGTACGCGCTGCCCGACAACCACAGGACGGCGTCGCGTTGCGTCGCCGGCAGCACGTACCCGTCAGGGCCAACAAGGTCAGCGTTGAACCCGGTGGCGCCCGAGGGCGCATCGTCCGGGGCTGTCTCTCTCCATAGTTCGGGTCGAAAGCCGACGACGAGGTTGACACCACCCATCGTCGTACGCGGCTCGCGCATCGAGGCGATGGTCTGCACGAGCTCTGCGGGCGACCGCACATCCAAAGCGTCGAACTCGAGGTAGGCGTGAGATGCAGTCCCGAGAGCGAAGATGCCCGGCTGTGGATGTCTCATCGACGCCTGCTCACACGCGAACACCTCGAAGGACTGTCATCTCGAATCGGCCGGTGAAATTCGGTCTGGGCGCCGAGGACGAGGCGGCCACCCCGTCGTACGCAGTAGCCGAAGCCGGCGGACCATGGCTCGTCCGCCGGCTCGTGCTACCGATTACTACGCGGTCGCTTCTCCCCCCCTGTGCGCTGGGGGCGGCGGTCCCGCGGCAGCCGCGGCCTGCCGGTTGACACTCCTGAGCCGGAAGGCCGCCCAGATGTTCATGATTCCCTCGGTCAGCGCCCATGCGCCTACCCAGACCACGAGGACCGCGATAGAGCGGCCGGAGTAGCCAACGGCCCAGAGCGCGATGCCGACCTGCAGGATCCCGGTGATCAAGATCAGCCACCACTGCTCGACGTAGTCCTTGATGAAGAGGGACTCGACGATGTTGAACGTTCCCCGGAACAGCAGGAACCAGCCGATGATCGCTGCCAAAACGAGGAACGTCTGCCCAGGCCAAACAAGGGCCACGATGCCGGCCGCGATGCACAGGACCCCAGCGAGGGCGTGCAGCCATTGCCAGCTCTCGAGAACCGTCGCGAGGACGAATTCGACGATTCCGGCAGCGATGAAGGCAAGCGAGGCGAAGATCACGATCGCCCATACCGTCCTGTAGGTAAACGACAGAACGATGAAGGCGTAGATCAACCACGCGATCCCGATGAGCAACGGAATCCACCATCGGCTGGTGCCCCGTTCGGCCAGCCGTGCGAGCGGCCGCCCCATCCATGTTTCTTGCGTTGTCATCTGACATCCTCCTCGAGGACTGCCCAAATGGGCCGAGACCGTTCCGATGACGGGGAAGTGAAACGGTCATCACCATGCCGATGGTGACTCGGCCACGCCGTGGCCGCCGGCCGGCAATGATCTGGGCGCTGCGGCAAGATTGGCACTGCGGTACCGAGCACGCAACAACGCCACGCATCACCTGCCGAGATCATGGGATGAGACAGGTGGCAACTGATCAGCCGCGCGGGCTGCTGCCGTTCAACGTGGCCGCCAAGGAAGCGGCAGTGGCGATGGAGCAGCTGCGGCGGGAGTAGCTGCGGCGAGCGAGGTTGGGAGCGCACGCGACACGATCCGATTCATGCGGCGCGCCAGCCCCCGATCACCCGGGCGTGTCCCTAGGCTGCCCACCGTGAGTGAGTCGTTCAAGTCCGTGATGCGCTTTCTTGGTATCGGCGCCCTTGTCGCGGGTGGAGTGGCAATAGCGCTCGTGGCGCTCGTCGCCGTCCTACTGATCGGGCCGGTTGTGTTCTGGCTGGCCTGGAACGTGCTCGAGTTCGGGCCGGCAGTCGGCCTGCCCGAGCTGGGGTTCTGGGCGATCGTGCTGGCGACGCTGTTCACTGTTGTCGGCTGGTTGGGGAAGATGCTCATCACCGCGATCGTCTTCCTCGTCGATCCCTCCTGGTTTAGCGGCTCCGCTCAGGTGCATTGGCCCGAGCCGTCCTTCAAGAACTTCATCGCTGTGGCGTTGCTGGCCCTGCTGGCGTCGCGGCCTCATGCCCGTGCGCAGCACGGCTCATGGTCCTAGCGCCTCGGCGCCACGTTCCCTCCGCGCCCGTCGCCGTCAGGCGCGGAATGCGCCCAGCGCCGTCAGGCCCGGAATGTGCCCGGCGCCGTCAGGCCCGGAATGTGCCCGGCCTGGGCTGCATGTCGGGCGCCGCGTAGTCGGCTTCCCACGGGAACCGGCCGGCCGTGTCGTCGTAGCTGAGCTGGAGTACAGGAACGGAGGCCTCTGGCGATCTCTTATAGAAGCGGTTGGCGGAAAATACGATCTCGCCCGGGTTGGGAACCTCCTCCGGAATGATGCGGTGCGGCCACTCATCGAAGGCAACGATTTGGCCGGGGAGGATTGCCCCGCCGGAGCGGATCCGCTCACCGAGGTTGTTGAGAACGCCCGCGGCTGTACCGCACGAGACCCCGAGGATAAGCAGTTCGGGGTGGTCCAGCCCAAACAGGCCGACGGTGTAGGCGAACGGCGGACCGTCTGAGCCGTCGTCGCCGCTGCACCAGGGAGCAGTGCACGAACCTCCGCCGACATATTCAATGGCCCATCCATAGCGGCGGATCGTCGCGGCCACGCGGGCGTCCTCCTGGTCCAGCCAGGCCTGAGTGCGAGCATCGATCATGAGGCACCTCCGGTTGCCGTGTCGTCGTACCGGTGACCGTAGGGAGGCGATCCGACAGTCGCGGGTCGATGGGGAGCCGGCCTGTGGACATCTGCACGGGACGTGATTCATCCGTGGCGAGAGTCGCCGCCTAGCAAGCGATGCCCTGTTGCTGGGCATGACAGTGATCGCTGATGACCTCCGCCCTGATCCCTGGGCGACACCCCCGGCCCCGAAACTGTCCCGCCGCAACCGGCGATCGCGGCGAGACATACTTGCCGGCATGGCGAATCCGGCGCTGTCCGCCATCGACCGGTCAGGCATCCCGTATCGCGTCATCCGGCATGGTCCGGTTCGAAGCCTGGCCGAAGCAGCCGCAGCGCGGGGTGTCGAGCCGGCCGACGTCATCAAGACACTGGTCGTACGGCGAGGGAATGACGATTTCCTGTTCGTCCTGGTACCTGGAGACCGGACGATCTCCTGGCCCAAGCTCCGCGCACTGCTGGGGGTGAGCCGGCTGTCGATGCCGGATGCCGAGATGGCGCGCGAGGCGACAGGTTATGAACGGGGCACGATCACGCCCTTCGGCTCGACCCGATCGTGGCCAGTCATCGCGGACGAGAGGGTGAGCGGTCGGATGATCACCGTCGGCGCCGGCGAGCACGGCGTGGCGGTAGCGGCCGACGCGGATGAGCTGGTTCGCGTGCTGCACGCGCAGGTGGCCGATGTGACTGACCCGGAGCCGCCGCGTTAACGAACTGTCCTCGGCTCGGCTCGCCCGGAGGGTAACCAGGGTGATGACCGCAGCATCGTCTGCGTCCGATCACTCTTAACCCGGCCCCGTTTGAGGTGCGGCTGCACGATGTGCCGATCTACCTGCCGCTGCGGGAGTTCAAGCTGCTCCATCTGCTGATGTCCCGGGCCGAGCGTCTTGTCACCCGCGACGAGATCAGCGCCCGCCTTTGGGGTGGCGACCAGCAGCGCTCGAACACGGTCGCGCGAATTGCCGCCGCTGACCACGGTCAATCGCGCGGGCGGTGTACTGAATATCCGGGAGGTCCCGGTTTTGGCGCGGGGCTGGCGGACTGCGCGCGAATTACTGCTGTCCCGATGACGGTAATTCGCGCGGGTTGCCTCCAGGTGAGCCGCCAAAAGGGATCTTCCACTCATAAGGCTCTGAGCCGGCGCGAATTACTGACGGGAACAGCGGTGATTCGCGCGCCGGGACCACTGCTATGCGCGCGCGTCGCCCCCTCCGGACCGCACGGCGGGCCCGAGCAGTGGTCGGAGAAGCGGCCCACCTTCCCAACAGATCGGCGCCGGCAGCCAGAAGATCGCCCGCTCAGTGTAGTGAAACCACGGCAGGTAGGTTGCGGCGACGCCGGCGAGCAACCTCAGCTGCGCCGTGAGCGAAATGCAGACCAGGCCGCCACACCCACGTACTAACGTCCCAGCATGCGCCTTCTCGTCCTCGGCGGAACTCATCATGTCGGTCGCGCGGTCGTAGAGGCGGCACTAAGTCGTGGGGACACCGTCACGACGTTGACCCGGGGTGTCAGTGGGCCGCCAGCGGCGAGCGCGTCGCCGCTGTACGCGGACCGTACGGACTCGGCGGCCTTGCGCAGCGCGCTTGCGAACGGTGAGTGGGATGCGGTCATCGACACCTGGTCGGGTGCACCGCTGGTGGTACGCGACGCGGCGGCGTTACTCGCCGGACGGGTCGGGCACTACGGGCTGGTATCCAGCCGCTCGGTCTACCGTTGGCCGATCCCGCCCGGCCTGGATGAAAGTGCCCCAGTCGTCGATGGCGACCCGGACGACTCGGCCGACGACGACTACGCCGCGGCCAAGCGTGGCGGAGAGCTCGCAGCTCAGCGCGCGTTCGGCAATGCGGCGCTGCTCGCCCGGGCTGGACTGATTCTCGGTCCCTACGAGATCGTCGGACGACTGCCGTGGTGGCTGCGCCGGCTCGAGCGTGGTGGTCAGGTGCTCGCGCCCGGTCCGGAAGACCGCCCCTTGCAGTACATCGACGCCCGGGATCTCGCGATCTGGATGCTCGCGGCGGCCGATCGAGGGCTCGGCGGCGCCTTCAATGTGGTCAGCCAGTCCGGCCACGCGACGATGTCGAGCCTGCTCGAGTCCGGCCGGGCGGTTACCAAATCGGACGCGGAGCTGATCTGGGTAACCCCCGAGGAGATCGAGGAAGCGGAGATCCAGGCGTGGACGGACCTTCCTATATGGGCGCCGCCCACTGGTGAGCTTGTCGGACTCCACGACGGAGATGTGTCGGCTGCCTACCGCGAGGGGCTGTCCTGTCGTGCGGTCGAGGAGACCGTGGCGGACACCTGGGACTGGATGGTCACCGAGGGCGAGCGGCCTCCTCCGGATCGGTACCCACCCCTCGGGTTGGACCACGACCGGGAGCGCGCGGTGCTCCAGCGCCACTTCGCCCGCTAGCCGGTCTCCCCGACCTCACCATCGATGTGAAGTCGCCGACCGGGCCGAGGTGCGTCAGCTTGTCGGGGTTGACGATCGCGTTGACGCCTGTGATCTGACCGCCGGCGATATCGAGCGCCACCACGGCGATCAGCCGCTGCTGTGCGTCGAGACAGAGCGCTCCAGGGTTGCCGTTGATCTCGACCTGGCGAAGCGACACGTTCGGGGCGCGCGCGGCCATGCGCTCCCAGTAGGTGATCAGCGCGCGTGCGACACGGCTGCGGCCGCGCAGCGTGCGCGCCATCGCGGGAACCTTGCCGCCGCCGTCAGCGGTCGCCGCGACGTCGTGAGCGAGCAGCGCCTCGAGCCCCGACAGGTCGCCTTGCTCGGCCGCGGCAAAGAACCGTCGTGCCAGCTCGTCGCGCTGCTCGCGCGTCGTTTGGAAGCGCGGCCGCCGCTGCTGGACTTGCCGTCGCGCCCGCGTTGCGAGCTGACGGACGTTGTCCTGGCTCTTGCCGATGATCTCGGCGACTTGTGGGTAGTCATAGTCGAACACGTCGTGAAGCAGCAGCACGGCTCGCTGCTCAGGAGAGAGGCTCTCCAGCAGCACCAGCATCGCCATCGACAGCGAGTCGGCCACCTCAGCATGCCGGGCCGGATCGTCGTGGCCGTCGGTGATGATTGGCTCAGGCAGCCACTCGCCCACATAATCCACGCGCCGAGCGCGCGCCGAGCGCAGCACATTGATCCCCAGCCGAGTGGCCACTGTGGCCACGAACGCGCGCGGCGATGCGATCTGCTCTCCGGCATCAAGCGCCTGATGTACGCGCAGAAGCGCTTCCTGGACCACGTCCTCGGCCTCGGTGACGCTGCCGAGCATCCGGTACGCGATCCCGAACGCGACCGGCCGCAGCTCGGCGAGCAGTTCCTCGCGATCGGTCATGCCGCTACGAACCCCTGCCGCCAGTTCGGGTGCGCTGGCCTAAGCGTCGTGCGATGTACCTCCTGGCCCGCGACAGCCCGGCGCGGCACCCGATCGTTCTCCACGCGCTCCGGCCGCACCAGCCAGACGCACCCTCTCATCAGGACTCCTCGATCGAGGGACCAGCTACACCCCATAAGAC
>JBKPTD010000146.1:0-7499 GCA_046735375.1 Actinomycetota bacterium
GGGGAAGGTGTCGAGCCCGCTGACGGAATAGTGGGTGCCGGCGAAGGTGACCGCGGAACCGGACAGCAACCCCGTGAGCAGGGTGAGGGATTCCTCGAGCCGGCCGACCCGGACGCCGGGCGGGTCGAAGGTCATCCCCGCTTTGTCGTATTCGTCTCGAAGCCAGCCCGCGCCGATGCCGAGCTCCAGACGCCCACCGGAGAGGTGGTCCAGCGTTGCCGCCTCCTTGGCGAGCATCACCGGGTGCCGGTAGTCGTTGTCCAGGACGAGCGTGCCGATGCGCAGCCTGCTGGTGGCTGACGCGACGGCGGTCAAGGCAGGAAGCGGGGCCAGCTGAGGCCCGAAGGGGTCGGCCACGAAGTGGTCGCGGAGCAGGAAGGTGGCATAGCCCAGGTCTTCCGCGCGGCGGGCCTCGTCAAGCAACTGCTTTCCAGATGCCGCGCTCTCGCCGATCACCCCGAACCGGAAGCGCCGATTGTCAATGTTCACCTCGTGCTCTCCCTCTCCTCGCCAGCCGCTGACACCTGCTGAACACCACTGCGGCTAGTCGGGTTGCACACTCTGGCCCGCTGTCGGTGACCACCCGAGTGTTTGCCTACTCGGTCTCCTCCGCGTGGCGTCTAGTGAGAAGGGGCTGAACGAACCAGCACCAGGCCCAAAATGCGATGAGCCCACTGGCGGTCCACGTCGCCGCAGACCGCGTGTAGAGCACGTCCACGACCAGAATGACCGCGCTGGCCATGGCCACTCCGAGAGCGATTGCGCCGGCGATCCCGTAGAGGTTCGAGCGGCGCACAAGGATCTCCTTGGTCCTTGTGCGGAAGAGCACTCGGTGTTGTGCCGCCGGGGCGATGAAGCAGATCGACGCGACGGCGGCGCTGATCAGCGAGACGAAGAGGACGTGCTGCTCGAACGCATCGACCTTATTGAAGCCGTTCGCGAAGGGGAGGGTGAGCAAGAACGCGAAGAGGACCTGCACACCGGGCAGCGCCACTCGCAGCCCCTGAAGCAGCTCACCGAGTTCCCTGTCGACCCGCTCCTTCGGGCTCTCATCCGTGGCTGGATCCTTCGGTGTCACCTGGTCATCTCGGTCGGATTCCGGATGGGTTCTTGCGGTCGTCATGCCGCAGCATTACCCGCAGCCGCCGTTCACATTCGGACGCCCATCGCCGCGAGGCCGCTAGCGCCGCAGACCCCGATCAACGAAATGAATCATCCATTCGAAGCTTTCATCCGGGTCTGCGCTCCACTGGAAGCCATTGGCGGCTTGCAGGGCAGCGAACCCATGAAACGTGGAGCGAATGGTTCGCAGCGCGTGATCCATGTCGCCCGGGGAGATTCCGTACCCGCGGAGCACTGCCGCGATCGAGTCGAGAAGGCGTGCGCTGGCCTTGAACAGCGGATCTTCAGGACCGGTGAACTCGGCCCCGATCGTCGCGGTGTACCGGCCTGGATGCGCCACCACATAGGAGCGGAAGGCCCTCGCGAAGGCTGCGAGCGCGTCCGGTCCGGCAGTGCCGAGCATTGCATCGCGGGTCGCTTCGCCGAGTTCGCTGATCGCTAGCGTGGCGATGCGGTGCTGCAGGTCCGCGAGACCGTTTATGTGCTTGTACAGCGAGGGCGCGCGGACGCCCAGCCGGTCCGCAACCAGGCCCATGGTGAGGTTGTCATATCCGATCTCGTCGGCGATGTCGGCCGCGGCAGTGACGACGTCCGCGGCGGTTAGTCCGGCCCTAGGCATCGAGGCCCTGGGTCTGGGGGAGCTTCCGGGCGAAGGCGATCACCTCATCGGCGATCTCCTCGGGCTGTTCGACGTGCGGATGGTGTCCCGCCCCATCGAGCATGAGCACCTCGCCGGAGAGCCGATCACTGATCCATCTGGCTTCGGCGGCCGGGTCCGGCCAGTCGATGTCGCCGGTCCCCATGATGATCAACACCGGCGCGGTGACCTTGTCCAAGCGAGCCTCGGCCTCGGCGTGCGACTGCTGCACGAGATAGGCCTTGATGACACCGCGCCGGTCGGGCTCTTTGAGGTTGGCCGCGAGCTTCGCCTTGTGCTCGGCGAAGTCGGCGGGCTTCTTGGGCTCCCACTGCGGGAAGTACGACATGTACAGCGGATGGGCCAGCCCGGGCACTCGCATGACGTTCATCAGCATTCGCTGGACGAAGGACATCCGGCCGTCGCGGACGAAGGGCGCCACGAGGACGAGCCCGCGGATCAGCTCCGGTGCCTCCGCGGCGGCATAGACGGCGGCTGCGGCGCCATTGGAGGTCCCGTAGACGATCGCAGGTCCGGCATCCACGTGGCGGATCAGCGCGATGAGGTCGTGAGCGAGTGGCGTACTGCCGTACTCCGGCCACTTCCCGCTGGTCTCACCCATACCGCGCTGGTCGAGCGTCACCACACGGAACCCAGCCGCAACTAGCAATGGGACGAGGAAGCGGAGCTCGGAACGCAGATCGAGCATGGCGGAGGTGGCGACGATGAGCGGACCCTCACCCGTGTCGTCGTAAGCGATGCGGCCGTCGGGCACATCGAGAAACTTCGTGTCGCTCATTGGAGGTCTCACTTTCGGTCCGAGCTAGCTAATTATATTAGCCCCCAAGCTAATCACCTTAGCATGTCTTGGCTCGGTCGCAAGCCCTAGGCCTCCTAGAGGTCGCGACGGGTGCGGGCGCGCCGCTTCCCTTCGTGCATCGCCTGCACCCGGGCGACCGGGATCGCCCGACCCTCCTCGATCAGGTCGGCGGGCAAGTGCTGCGGCTCGGGCATCTCTTCGGCCCACGGATCGCCCTCGCCGATCAATCGCACGGCGGTGTGAACCGTGAAGTCGGCCGGCGAGACGCTGTCGAGATCCGCCCACGCAAGCGGGAACGAGACCGGTACGCCCGGACGCACCCGGGGACTGTAGGCCGCGACGACGGTGGCCCCGCCGCTTCGGGTGGAGTCGAGGAACACCTTCCCTCCACGATCTTCCTTGATGTAGGCCGTGGTCGCGAGATCTGGGTCGATGCGCTCGGCTCGAGCGGCTATGGCACGGGTCGCGGCGGCCACCTCCTCGATCGTGGCTTCCCGATCGACTGGCACGAAGACGTGGACGCCTTTCGCACCGCTTGTCTTCACCGCACCCGCGAGGCCGGCGTCGCTCAACGCCTGGCGTACAAGGTGGGCAGCCCGGACAGCCAATCGGAAGGCGTCACCGACGGGTGGGTCGAGGTCGAGGACGAGGTGGGTGGAACGATCCCAGGCATCGGCCCGGATCAGGGTGGGGTGGTATTCGATCGCGCGCTGGTTGGCGAACCAGAGCAGGGTCCGGCGGTCGTTACAGAGCGCGTAAGACACCTCGCGCTTGGAACTCTCCGCCCACAGCGGAATGGTGGGCACCCACGACGGGGTGTACTTGGGCACGTTCTTCTGCATGAACGGCGCCTGACCGCGCAGCACCCGGATCACCGAGAGCGGCCGGTCGCGCAGCTGCGCGATGACCCTGTCGCGGGCCCCATCCAGATAGTCGACCAGATCTCGCTTGGTGGCCTCCGCTCCCTCGAACAGAGGTTGGTCGAGGTTAGTCAGGGACACCCCCTCGCGTACCTCGTCGTGCTCGCCCATTGGATCACCTTCCCACGTTCTGATCGAGCGGGTTAGCCGCCGGTCGCGGGAACGGGGGAGCTTGCGTGCCGTGCCGGCGGAGCATCGATTCCGCAATGGCTGTGATGGCTGGCGGCAGGAGGAGCGGCCGCGGTCGGACGCGGATTGCGTATCGTCACCGCGGCGAGCACACCGCCGAGGACGCACAGGCCGGCGGAGATGAGCGATGCGGTGTGGAATCCAGCCGAGAATTCCGCTGGATCGAGGTAGGCGGTCCCGGTGATGCCGGCGAGGCCCGGGAGCACCGCCACGGCAATGAGCCCTGCAGCACGAGCGACGTCGTTGTTGACGGCAGACGCCATGCCCGCATGTCTGGCAGGTGCGGTCGAGAGCGCAGTCGCCGTCAGCGGGGCGACGGTCGTGGCCAGGCCCAGGCCGAGCACCGTGACGGCGGGCAACACCTGAGTCAGGTAGCTGCCGTTCTCGTCGATGTGGGTGAAGAGTGCGAGTCCGGCTCCGACGAGGACCGGCCCGACACTCATCTGAAGTCGCGGCCCGATGCGGGCTGCGAGTGCTCCCGAGCGGGAGGAGAACGCGAGCATGAGTGCGGTGATCGGAAGCAGGGAGACGCCGGCTTGGAGCGCGGTGTACCCGGATACCTGCTGCAGCTGGATGGGGAGGAGGAAAAGAGCGCCGCCGAGTGCGCCGTACACGACGAAGGTGACCACATTGGTGGCGGAGAACTGCGTGGATTTGAACAAGCTGAGTGGCAGGAGCGGTTCTCGTGCCCTGCCTTCCCACGCGACGAATGCGACGAGGAGAACTACGCCGCCGATCAACGCGGTGAGAACGATGGGATCGGTCCAGCCTCTGCCAGAGCCCTCGATCAGCCCATAGGTGAGTCCGACGAGGCCGATCGTGACCAAGGCGGCTCCCACGAGGTCCACCCGACCCGTGGCATCGGGGTCGCGTGATTCGGGGACATGCCGCCAGGCCACGACAAAGACGACAACTGCGAGCGGCAAGTTGATGGCGAAGATAAGCCGCCAGGAGGCCGCCTCGACAAGCCACCCACCGAGAAAGGGGCCGATGGCGGTGGCGACGCCGCTGAGCCCCGACCAGGCACCGATCGCCTTGCCACGGTCGCCCGGAATGAAGGACGCCTCAATAATCGCGAGGCTTCCCGGGGTGAGCAGGGCGGCGCCCACCCCTTGCAGCGCCCGGGCTGCAATCAGTACGCCAGCGCTTGGGGCGATGCCGCACAGCAGGGACGCGACGGCAAACCAGATCACGCCGATCAGGAAGATCCGCCGCCGTCCGTATCGATCACCGAGGGCTCCGCCGACGAGGAGCAGGCCGGCCAGCGTGAGGGTGTAAGCAGTGACGACCCACTGCAGCGCGGCCAGCCCAGTGTCGAAGTCTCGCCCAATGGCGGGCAGGGCGATCCCGACCACCGTGGCGTCGATCGAGGCCATCGCAGACCCGAGGACAGTCGAGGCAACAACCCATCGCCCTCGCGGACTGTCGTACGTCAGATCGAGGTCATCGCCCGACACCGCCGTCGGAGTGGCTGCCATCGTCGCCTTCATTCCGGCTCTTTAGGTCGACCGGCTCTTTCGGTCGACCGGTAGGGGCTGGCTCTGACGACGACGCTCGTGGAGAAAGCCGGGATCCGTCAACCCGCGGGCGCCGACGCCCAGTGTCTTGTTGGTCCCGCGCTGCCGCGGTCGCCGCCGCTGTGCCCGCCACTAGCGCGGTCATCGCCTCGACGGCCTCGCTGTCAGACAGTTTGTTGTCGATGCAGAGCGACCGCCAGGTCCCGAATGCGACCGCATGCGCTAGTACAGCCCGCAGCCGACGATCCTTCGCAGCCGCGCGGAATGGATCCAGGAGCACATCACGGTGGTACTGGTCCCGCTCGACGATGATGTGCCGGTGACCCGCGGGCAAGGCGGCGAGGTCCCGGTGGATGCGAGTCAGCATGCTCCCGCCGTCTCGGTAGAAGCGGTAGAGGTCGGTCAGGCCGGCGCGGACTCGCTCGATCGGGTCCGCGATCTCGACCCACTCGTCTGGTTTCGGTTGCACCTGCCGAGATAGCCAATGTGCCGAACACGCGGCAAAGATCGCCTCCTCGTCGGCGAAATGCCGATAGACGGTGAGCCGGGTCGTGCCGGCTTCACGCGCGATGCCGGCGATGGTCGTTTCGGCCGGGCCAACCGTTCCGTGGAGGTGAACTGCGGCATCGATGATCCGCTGCCGGGTCTGGTCGATCTGCTCGGCTCGCTTGCGCATCTGGTACGAGCGAGATTTGGGAGAACGCCTATGTTCACTCAAGTCTTGACACCTAGCTGCCGGACGGGAAGGATTTCGTTGAACACTAGCGTATCGGGAAATCTCATCCAGGGAGAGGGAGCGGCAATGAGCGGCATCGGGGCTACACCACTAACGGTTGTCCAACCCGGTGAAGGCCGCGCAGGCCACCTCGGATCGATCGGAGTGGTGTTCAAGCTGTGGGGTGCCGACACTGGCGGCGCTGTGTCGATCGTCGAGCATCCCTTCTCCGTGGGCGCGCTCGTGCCACCGCACCTGCATACCCGAGAGGACGAGTACTCGATCGTCACGGAGGGCGAGATCGGCTTCCGGTCGGGTGACCGTGAGGTAGTGCTGGGACCGGGCGGATACATCACCAAGCCCAGGGGCGAGCTCCACGCGATGTGGAACGCGGGCAAGTCTCCTGCGCGCATGATCGAGGTGATCAGCCCTGCTGGATTCGAGAACTTCTTTCGCGATCTGACCGATCTCACCGCTGTGGGGCCGCCTGACGCCGAAGCGGTGGCTTTGCTCGCCGACGCATACGGCTTGCAGTTCGGCGAGGCCGAATGGCTGCCTGACCTCATCACACGTTACGACCTGACACCACCGCCGGGAGCAGATCGCATCCTCACCGATGGGCAGTCCTGACCACTGCAACGAAGTACACCGCGACGGCCGGCGAGTGCTCATCGAAGCTGTCGGTGCTGGTTTCTACACTCGAATGTATGTTCGAGTCTGAGGCGTGTGTGGCGGACTGGGAGCGGACCGGCCGGGTGCCGGTGCCGGCCCGGTTGCTGACGCCTCCTGACCTCACAGATCTGCTCGCGGCGGGCCCGCCGCTGGTGGACGCGTTAGCCGACGAGTGTCTTGCGCTCGGCGACGACGCTGGTCTCAGCGACGGTCTCGTCGGTGACGCTGGCGGCGGTGATGGTGCCTGCGACGGGGATGGTGCCCACGCCGGCGGCGGAGGTGGTCGTGCGCTGACTGCTGCTGCCGATGGCGTTATTGACGGTAACGGTGTCGTGGGTCCCGGCGATGCCGCTTTGGACGAGGGCGGTCGCGGCTGCGACGGCGTGCGCAGCATCGACGCGGCTGGTCGTGGTGTCGCTGATGGTGACGTCTTGCCCGCGGACTCCGCGGACTGGGCGGGCCTGGCGCCGGGGGTCGATCTGGCGAGGCTGTTGTCGACGGTGGATGTGTCGGGCCTGTCCGAGTTTGGTCTGGTGGAGGCGGTGGCGGGGTGGGAGCGGCTGGCCGGGTGGGTCGCCGCGGAGCAGGCCTTAGTTCTGGCCGAGCTGTCCGGGCGGCCGCTGTTCACCCAGGTGTCTGGTTTCCGGGATGGGATCGACCCGGTGTCCGCGGTGCGGATGGAGGTCTCGGCGCGGCTGCGCGTGTCCCATCGGGAGGCCGACGCCCGGGTGGTGCTCGCCCAGGAGCTCACTATGCACCGCCGCGCCACCTTCGACGCGCTGCACGCCGGCACGATCGATCTGCGGCGGGCCCGGATCCTGGTCGAGGGGGTCCGCGTGCTCGACGACGCGGCGGCGGCGCGGGTGGAGGCGCGGCTGGTGCCCGACGCCGGCGAGCACACCCCGGC
>JBKPTD010000147.1:0-6055 GCA_046735375.1 Actinomycetota bacterium
TGCTCCCGTCGTAGAGGCGCCGCCGGCTCCGCTTTCCGCAATCACACCGGCTGGTGCGACGGGGCGCCGCAAGGAGGCGATTGCGCGCGTCCGGATCACTCCAGGCACCGGCCAGTGGACGATCAACGGCCGGACGCTCGAGGAGTACTTCCCGAACAAGGTCCACCAGCAGATGGTGAACGAGCCGCTGCGTACCCTGAGCCTGGAAGGCCGATATGACGTGACCGCCCGGATCCAGGGCGGTGGCATCTCCGGTCAGGCCGGCGCGCTGCGCCTGGGCGTCTCACGTGCGCTCAACGAAGCCGACCTCGACAACAACCGGCCGACCCTGAAGAGGGCTGGCTTCCTGACCCGAGACGCTCGGGTCAAGGAGCGTAAGAAGTACGGGCTCAAGAAGGCGCGCAAGGCGCCGCAGTACAGCAAGCGCTAAATCCAGCCCGCAGCCGGTTTCCTTGATCGCGGCTGGCGTCGCACACCCCGGAGACTTTGTGCGTCTCCGGGGTATGTATGTTTCACCCCGCGACAGGCGCGGCCGCCGTCCGACTCCCGTGCTTTGTCGCGCCGGCCACATAGCCCATCCGGGCTTGCGCTAGATGTTGGCCGGCTTTGGACGTTCCCAGCTCTGGGGTCGCTCCCAGGCGGTAGAACGTTGTCGGGCACATGAAGCACAGGCGACGAGGGAGTTGCATTGGGACATCTCTTCGGCACCGATGGGGTACGCGGGATCGCCAATCAAGATCTGACTGCTGAGCTGGCTCTCGATCTTTCCGTGGCGGCCGCACATGTCCTTGGTGACGTAGGAGAGTTCGAAGGCCACCGGCCGGTCGCGGTGGTGGGGCGCGACCCCCGCGCCTCCGGTGAGTTCCTCGAGGCCGCTGTTGTCGCCGGGCTGGCGAGCGCCGGCGTCGACGTGCTACGCGTCGGGATCCTGCCCACGCCGGCTGTCGCCTATCTCACCGACAGTCTCCGCGCCGACCTTGGCGTCGTCCTTTCCGCCTCGCATAATCCGATGCCGGACAATGGCATCAAGTTCTTCGCCAGCGGTGGGCACAAGCTGCCCGACGAGATCGAGGACGAGATCGAGCGCCGCATCGGAGAGGACTGGCAGCGTCCGGTTGGAGCCGCGGTCGGCCGGGTCCGCAACTATCCGGCTGGCAGCGATAGCTACATCGGCCATCTGGTCGGGTCACTGCCCCACTCGCTCGACGGCATGAAGGTGGTCATCGACTGCGCTCACGGCGCGGCATACGCGGTCGCCCCGGAGGCGCTGCGCCGTGCCGGTGCTGACGTCGTTTGTATCGGGGCCGAACCCGATGGTCTCAACATCAACGACGGATACGGCTCGACACATATCGGGCGGCTGCAGGAAGCGGTCCGGGTGCATCGCGCCGACGCAGGCATCGCACATGACGGCGACGCGGATCGCTGCGTTGCCGTCGACGCGTCTGGCGTCGTGGTCGACGGCGATCAGATTCTCGCCGTGCTCGCACTGAGCATGCGGGAGGTCGGAGTGCTCGCCCACGACACCGTCGTCGCCACCGTCATGTCCAACCTGGGGTTCCGGCTGGCGATGGAGCGTGAGGGCGTACGAGTGGTGGAGACCGCCGTCGGTGACCGCTACGTGCTCGAGGCCATGAAGGCCGGCGGGTTCTCCCTCGGGGGCGAACAGTCCGGGCATGTGATCCTCCTCGATCACGCCACCACTGGCGACGGGGTGCTGACGGCACTGCACCTGCTCGGCAGAACAGCGGCGACCGGTAAGCCTGTGGGCGAGCTTGCCGCCGTCATGACTCGGCTGCCGCAGGTCCTGGTCAACGTTCAGGATGTGGACAAGAGCTCAGTGGCCTCGTCGGAGCAGGTCGCCCAGGCGGTCGCCTCGGCCAAGGCCGAGCTCGGCACGTCGGGCCGAGTACTCCTGCGGCCATCTGGTACCGAACCGCTCGTGAGGGTGATGGTCGAGGCACCCACGAGGGAGCAGGCGACCAAGGTGGCCGACCACCTCGCCGCCTCGGTCAGGGCGGCCCTCACTCGCTAACCGACGCCCGTTGCACCACCAGAGCTGATGACAACGAGCGGTTGGGAGCGGAGGGCCCGTCTCGACCACCAGTGATTATGGGAATTCACCGTTTGCGCAGCCTCAGCTGGGTCACCGAGTGGTCGGCTGCTTTTCGGATGACCAGAGTGGCCCGGCTGCGGGTGGGGACGATGTTCTGCACCAGGTTCGGCTCGTTGATCTCATGCCAGATTCGCTCTGCCGTCGCCCGCGCGTCCGCGTCGGACAACGCCGCATACCGGTGGAAGTAGGAGCGCGGATTTGCGAAAGCGGTGCCACGGAGCGTCAGGAACCGGTCGACGTACCACCTGAAGATGTCGTCCTCCGCAGCATCCACGTACACGGAGAAGTCGAAGAAGTCGGACACCACGATCCGCGGCCGGCCGTCCGGCTGCGGGCGGGGTGGCTGAAGGACGTTGAGGCCCTCGACGATCAGGATGTCCGGCCTGCTGACGGTCTGCCACTCGCCGGGGACGATGTCATATATCAAGTGGGAATAGACGGGTGCCTTCGCCTCGGCTGCGCCACCCTTCACGTTCGCGACGAACCGGAGCAGAGCTCGCTGGTCGTAGGACTCGGGGAAGCCCTTCCGGTGCAAGATACCCCGGCTGCGCAGCTCGGCAAGGGGGAGCAGAAAGCCGTCGGTCGTGATCAGATCAACCGACGGGTGGTCCGGCCAGCGAGCGAGCAGCTCCCGCAGGATGCGTGCCGTGGTCGACTTGCCGACCGCGACGGAACCGGCCAGCCCGATCACGAACGGGACCGGACCCGCTGGCTCCCCGAGAAAGGTGGTTGTTGCCTGCTGCAGCCGCTTGGTTCCAGCCACGTACAGGTTCAGCAGTCGCGACAGTGGCAGGTAGACCTGGGTGACCTCGGCGAGGTCGACCGGCTCGCCGAGGCCGCGGAGCTTGTTGAGGTCATCGGCGGTGAGGGTGAGCGGCGTCGATTCCCGCAGCCTGGCCCAGGCATCCCGGCTCAGCTCCACCCAGGGGGATGCTGTCTGCTCGGAGTCCGCTGGGGTGGGCACTCGACGATTCTCCTGGATCGGTCAGCCGCCGCGATGGACTGTCCGCACTCAGCCGCGGCCACAGTGGCCGGCTCGTCAGACGCCGCGTAGTACGTGCGGGCGTGGCCACTAGGCTGGCCGCCATGTGCGGAATCGTGGGGTACGTCGGCGAGCGCCAGGCGCTGACCGTCGTGATCGAGGGACTGCGGCGGCTGGAATATCGCGGGTACGACTCGGCGGGTATCGCCATGATCGCCGACGGTGGCGTGGTCACGGAGAAACGAGCCGGCAAGCTGGGCAATCTGGTCGCGACGCTCGAAGAGGACGGTTTCTGGACCGCCGGCGGGTCGCGGAGCGGGGAAAAGGCGGAAGTATCGCCGACCGACGCCGCCCAGCCAGCGGGCGGTTCAGCGGCCGGCACCTTGGCGGGGAGCACAGTGGGTATGGGGCATACCCGGTGGGCGACCCACGGGGCTCCTACCGATCGCAACGCCCACCCCCACGTCGACTGCAGCGGCCGGGTCGCGGTGATCCACAACGGGATCATCGAGAATTTCGCCACTCTGCGCGAAAACCTCACCACGGCCGGGCACGAGCTCAGATCCGACACCGACACCGAGGTCGCCGCCCACCTGCTCGAGGAGGTCTACGCCACTACTGACGGCGACCTCGGCGAGGCGATGCGGCAGGTGTGCAGCCAGCTCACCGGAGCGTTCACCCTGGTCGCCGTCCACGCTGATGCGCCGGACGTGGTCGTCGGCGCCCGCCGCAACTCGCCGCTGGTCGTCGGGCGTGGAGACGGCGAGAACTTCCTCGCCTCCGACGTGGCGGCGTTCATCGCCCACACCCGCCGAGCCATCGAGCTAGGCCAGGACCAGGTGGTCGAGCTGCGCCGGGATGGCGTCACCATCACCAACTTCGACGGCACGCCGGCCCCGGCGAATGAGTATCACGTCGACTGGGACGCCTCCGCTGCCGAGAAGGGCGGCTATGACTACTTCATGCTCAAGGAGATCGCCGAGCAGCCGCGTGCCGTCGCCGACACGCTGCTTGGCCGGATCGGCATCGATCGGCGGCTCAGCCTTGACGAAATGCGTCTCGATGACGATGAGCTCCGCGACATGGACAAGATCATCATCATTGCCTGCGGGACCGCCTATCACGCAGGACTGATCGCGAAGTACGCCATCGAGCACTGGGCGCGGGTTCCCTGCGAGGTCGAGCTGGCGTCTGAGTTCCGCTATCGCGACCCGATTCTGGACCGGCAGACGCTCGTCATCGCCATCTCCCAGTCAGGGGAGACGATGGACACGCTCATGGCCGTCCGCCATGCAAGGGAACAAGACTCCCGAGTCTTGGCGATCTGCAACACCAACGGTTCCACGATCCCGCGAGAGTCTGACGCGGTCGTCTATACACACGCCGGCCCCGAGGTCGCCGTCGCATCGACGAAGGCATTCCTCACCCAGCTGGTTGCTTGCTACCTCGTCGCGCTCTACCTCGCGCAGGTGCGCGGAACGATGTACGGCGACGAAGTGGACGACATCATCCGGCAACTGACCGCCATGCCGGACAAGGTCGAGAAAGTCCTAGAGACGATGGAGCCGGTCCGTGAGCTGGCACGCTCGCTGGCTGGCGAGCGCTGCGTGCTCTTCCTCGGGCGTCATGTCGGCTTCCCCGTCGCCCTCGAGGGAGCGCTCAAGCTCAAGGAGCTCGCCTACATGCATGCGGAGGGCTTCGCGGCCGGTGAGCTTAAGCACGGTCCGATCGCCTTGATCGAGGACGCGCTGCCTGTCGTCGTTGTGGTGCCGTCACGGACCGGCCGCGACATCCTGCATGACAAGATCGTTTCGAATATCCAGGAGATCAGGGCGCGGGGAGCAAGGACGGTCGTCATCGCCGAAGAGGGCGACGACGCCGTCGTGCCGTACGCGGACGTGCTCATCCGCATACCGCGTACGCCGACCCTGCTCCAGCCGCTGGTCTCCACGGTGCCGCTGCAGGTCTTCGCCTGTGAGCTGGCCACGGCCAAAGGTCACGAGGTGGACCAGCCGCGCAATCTGGCGAAATCCGTCACCGTCGAATAGCCGATCACGTCGGCCGGCCGCGGCGACTGCGACGCGGTGACGTGTGCCAGGCTTGACGGGTGATCGTGGGTGTGGGGATCGACGTGGTGGATGTGGCGCGGTTCGCCGAGTCGCTAGAGCGAACGGTCGGTCTGGCCGACCGCCTCTTCACACCAGCAGAGCGGCTGCTTGGCATCGCCTCACTGGCGGCACGATTCGCGGCTAAGGAGGCCGTCGCCAAAGCCCTCGGCGCTCCCGGGGGGCTGCACTGGCACGATGCCGAAGTCGTCACCGCTGACTCAGGCGCACCGTCGCTGACGATCAAGGGCTCGGTCGCAGAGCGGGCGGCCGAGCTCGGCGTCAAGGTCTGGCATGTCTCGCTCAGCCATGATGCGGGTATCGCCAGTGCCGTCGTCGTTGCAGAAGGCTGACCACAGTGACCATGACGAACACCGCAATGCGGAGCTGAACCGATGCGCCTTGCCCACGCAGTCGATGTCGTCCGGACCGCCGAGGCCGATCTGATGGCCAGGCTGCCCACCGGCGCTCTTATGCAGCGGGCAGCGGCGGGGCTGGCGGCTGCCTGCGCGCAGATGCTCGGGCAGGTGTATGGATCTCGTGTCGTCCTGCTCGTCGGGTCCGGGGACAATGGCGGCGACGTGCTCTATGCCGGTGCCCGTCTCGCCGGACGGGGTGCGGCCGTCCACGCGATACTGCTGGCAGGCGACCGCGCACACCAGGGCGGGCTCGCGGCGCTGCACGCGGCTGGGGGGCGGGCGCTTCCTCTGCCAGCCGAGGCGAGCCCTCGCGTGAATTCCCACGGCGGCGATCGTACGACCAGCCGCTCGGAGGTGCTGCTGCGCGAGGCTGACCTCGTCGTCGACGGCATCGTGGGCATCGGTGGCCGCGGCGGTCTGCGCCCGCCTGCCG
>JBKPTD010000148.1:0-15465 GCA_046735375.1 Actinomycetota bacterium
GGGAACATGTCCCCTTCCATCGGCGCCGGGCTGGGCAGGACGGCCGTGGTGCCGAATCGGCTGTCGACGATGGCCTTCTCGCCCTCGGGTCCACCTCGAACGATGAAGAAGCCCGCCGGCCCGGCGTACACGTTGAGACGAGTCATGCCGAGCGCGTGGTCGTGGTACCACAGCGTCGACTCGCGCTGGTTGTTCGGGTATTGGAAGATCGAGAACCCCGGTCCCCAGTCGACCCCGAACTTGGTCTTCGCCTTGTTCGCGAAGAAGGTGCGCCAGGTGCCCTCGGTTGCGTAGCCGCCGGGGATGTCGGTTGCCGCCGGCAGGTACCACGCCTGGGCGTAGCCGTCGCTCTCGTCGCCCACTCCGGCCGCGCCGTGGAGGTGCGTCACGATCGGCACCGGGCCGGTGTACGGACCGGGCGTGCTGTCGAACGTCGGCCGCATGTCGCGGTCTGTCATCCCACCCGGCGGGTTCGCCCAGTGCAGCGTCTGGTCAACCGGCAGCAGGTGTGGCAAGTAGTGCCCGTTCCCGTCCACGAGCTCGTTGATCCACTTGACCCGAACCGGTCGGTTCCACTTGGACTCGATCGTGAGCGAGGGCGCATGGTGAAGCAGCAGACCTTTCTTACTCGCCGACTTGACCGCGCCGTAGCCCCAGACGGTTGTGGCCGGCATACCCGCCGGCAGGATCTGCTCGGTGAGCTGCCTCATCGAGATCTCGTAGTAGTCGGCGGGTTTGCCGCCCGGCATGGTGAGGGTGCCCGCCCGCGGCATGACCGGCGGGATGAGCAGCGGCGTCACGTACTTGCTGACGTCCGCTGGGGCGAGGGTGCCGCCCTTGATCGCGGCCAGTGCCCGCTTCGTCCCACCGGGGAGGTAGGAGTAGAGCATGAAGCCGGCGCCTGTCGCGCCGACCGCCTTAATGAATGTTCGCCTACTGAGGGGCCTTCCCCCCACGTCGCGACGATCCGCCATTGTTCTCACCCCGTAACAGCTGGCCGCCGCGCGCCCCACGCACCCGGACTACCTATGGACCAACTGTGCGCAAGCTGTGATGGTCATAAGCTATGGGTGAGTCCATCCTCGAGATGAGACACAAAAGTCCCGCTCTATCAGGACTAACGACACCAAACTGGTAGACCACCTGGCGGCTAGGTGTATGCGTCAACGATCCTGCCGCGCATCAGCGACGAACCGCTCGGGGCGTCGGGTGGCCATCTCATCGTCGGTCTGCCAATGCTGGTTGATGGCGCGCTCGGCGAGCCCGCGCAGCCGTTTCTGCCTGGCTGGTCAGGGCAGTCGCACGTAGCCGTGGCGGGCCTTCCAGAGGAAGTACTTTTCGAACATGATCTTGGCCGCGTGTGACTGCGGCCCGGGGATGAGGGCGGCGGCCTTACGCGGTGGCAGCATCTTGTCAGCGAGGATCATGACGCCGTTGTTGCCGGCGTCGAGCACACAGATCGCGCGAATGTCGCCGAACGCCTTGTGTGCGGTTGGCTCGTCGCCACGTATGCGGGCGGCGATGTTCTTGGCCGCGGTGTGAGCCTGAACCTCGGTGGGGAAGCCGGTCTTGGGGACGCCGACCGGCACGGCAGTGGTCCACGGCACCGCAACTGCGGCGGCGATGCCAACGGCATAGATGTCCGCGTACGCCTTTGACTGGTAGGTGTCGTACACCGGTACATAACCCTTGTCATCGGCCAATCCCGGTACCGATGCCGCGACGTCCTGGCCGAGGAATGGGGGAATGATCATGGCGTAGGCAAAGTCGAGTACCGTCCCATCGGTGAGGGTGAGCTTGCCGGGCGTGATCTCGGTCATCGCGGTGGCGGTGATCGGCTGGATGCCCTCCTTCTTGCAGAAGAAGTGGAGGAGCTTCTCCCCGCCGGGCAGGCCGCCGATGCCGAAGTGGCCGAGGAACGGCTCAGCGGTGACGTAGGTGAGCCGCACCCGCTTGTGCAACCCGGCCTTGCGTAGTTGGTAGGAGGCGTTGAACAGAAACTCGTACGCCGCGCCGAAGCAGCCGGCGCCCTGGGTGGCCCCGATAACGACCGGACCAGGGTCGTCGAGGAATTGACGCCAACCTGCGCCGGCGTTCGCGGCGTCCGCGAGGGTTGTGATCGTGTACGCCGAGTTGCCCGCGTCGAGGCCGGGAATCACGTCCATCTGGTTGCGGTAGCCGGTGGCAATGATCAGGTAGTCGTAGTCGCGGCTGCCGTTGGTGGTGTCGACCCGGCGGGCGACCGGGTCGATACGAGTGGCGGTGGCGTGGACGAAGTCGACGCCGTGCGCCTCGAAGGTCGGCCCGAGCGGGAAGGTGATGTCCTGCGCCGTTCGCTTGCCGAAGGGTAGCCAGATGAGCGACGGGTTGAACAGGAAGGTATCCGACGCCGATACCACGGTGACGTCGACAGCCTCGTCGAGCTCGTGCTTCAGACTTAGCGCGGCGGTAAGTCCGCCGAAGTTGCCGCCGAGCACCAGAACCTTCTGACGCATGGCACTCACCTCTCGTCCGTAGATACCCCCTAGGGTATGAGCGAGGGGAGCGGCGAACGAGGCGCGAACGTCCTGTGCTCACGGGACCAATGGCACCTCGCCGGCGCATCATCTGGCGGGCCGATCAACCCGGGTACAGGGTCACCGATCCTTCCGCGCGTCGGCTGCGAACCGCTCGGGACCACGGCTGGCCATCTCCTCGTAGGTTTGCCAACGCTGCTTGACGGCTTCCTCGGCGAGCCCTAGCAGCCGTTCCGCCTCGGCCGGATCGCTGTCGACGAGCATGCGGTAGCGCAGTTCTCGATATACGTAGTCGGCAAGCGGTATGCGCGGTCGCGGCGAGTCGAGCAGGAACGGGTTCTCCCCGGCGGCCCTGACGACGGGGTCGTAGCGGATCAGGGGCCAGTAGCCGCAGGCAACCGCTCGGTACTGCTGGTTGAGACCGTCGCGCATGTCGATTCCGTGGGCAATGCAGTGGCCGTAGGCGATCACGAGCGAAGGGCCGTCATATGCTTCGGCCTCGCGGAAGGCCTTGAGTGTCTGCTGGGGATCGGCGCCCATGGCGACTCGCGCGACATAGACGTTGCCATAGGCGATCGCCTGCAGCGCGAGATCCTTCTTCGGGACCGTCTTGCCACCGGCGGCGAACTTCGCAACCGCGCCGAGTGGCGTCGCCTTGGACATCTGCCCGCCGGTGTTCGAGTACACCTCGGTGTCAAGGACGAGGACGTTCACATTCCGTCCGCTCGCCAGGACATGGTCGAGTCCGGCCGCGCCGATGTCGTAGGCCCGGCCGTCGCCGCCGACCAGCCACACACTGCGCCGGACCAGATGGTCGACGACACTGCGCAGATCGGCCAAGGCATGCCGGGCGGCGGTGTCCAGGTCCTGGCCGTCGAGCCGGTCCAACCGCCGCTTGAGCTGTGCGATTCGTTGCCGCTGCATCGCGAGTTCCGACTCCCGCCGCTGCGGCGCATCCACGATCGCGTCCACGAGCGCGGGACCGAGCAACTCCCGCAGGTCCGCAAGACGCATGCGGGCAAGCTTCGCGTGCAGGTCGGCAGCGAGCCGGAAGCCGAGGCCAAACTCGGCGTTGTCTTCGAAGAGCGAATTCGACCATGCCGGGCCTCGCCCGTCCGCGTTCGTGGTCCACGGCGTGGTGGGCAGGTTTCCGCCGTAGATGGACGAGCAACCGGTCGCGTTGGCGACCATCAGCCGGTCGCCGAACAGCTGGGTGAGGAGTTTGAGGTACGGCGTCTCACCGCAGCCCGCGCAGGCACCGGAGAACTCGAACAGAGGCTGCAGGAACTGGGTCCCGCGTACGGTGCCGAAATCCACCCGGGACCGGTCGTTGAGCGGCAGTCCTTCGAAGAACGCGATGTCCTCGCGGGCTGTCGCGACCAGCGGTTCCCGCGACACGAGATTGATCGCCTTGCGCGACGGGTCCTTGGGTGCCTGGACCGGACAAGCGTCGACGCAGAGTTCGCAACCCGTGCAATCCTCGGCGTAGACCTGCAGGGTGTAACGGGTGTCTGGCAGGCCACGGGCGTCAAGGGGAGCGGACGGGAAGCCACCGGGGGCCCCCTCGAGACGGGACTCGTCGTAGTACTTGGCTCGAATCACGCTGTGCGGGCATACGAAGCTGCAGTTGCCGCATTGGATGCACAGATCGGGATCCCAGGCGGCGACGAGGTCGGAGATGTTGCGCCCGCGGATCTGATTCTGCGGATCTGCCGCGACGCCGGCATCAGCGGTGACTGAGGCAGGCGCCCAGCCGTGGCATGCAGGGTTTTACCGAAGCTGCCGGTGATCTGCCGGTCGCCTGCCTGGCGACCTCCCAGCGGATGGTCCAGGGTTCCTTTGAGAGTTCTCGGGATGGTGCGGGAGGACGCGACCGGTGAGCAGCCTGATCTGGCATGTGACGATGTCGTTGGACGGTTTTATCGCCGGGCCGGACGACGCGATGGACTGGGTGGTTGCCCAGTGGAGCGAGGGCGGCCAGAGCCCCCGCGACATCGAGGTGCAGCGCAGCGCCGTCGCGGACGAGGTGCTGCACAACGCCGGGGCGATCCTCGGCGGCCGCCGCTGGTACGACGTCGCGGTGCGCAACTTCGGCTACGAGGGGATCTACGGCGGGCAGTGGACCGGGCCGGTGATCGTACTGACGCACCGACCGCCCGACCCCGATCACCATCCGGCGATCACCTTCCTGTCCGGTGACCTGAGCGATGCCGTCGCGACCGCCACCGCCACACCCGGTGGCAAGGATGTCATCGTCTTCGGGGCCAACCTCGCGGTGCAGTGCCTCAGTGCCGGGCTGCTCGACGAGATCGTGATCCATCTGGTACCGATCCTGCTGGGCGGCGGCGTCCGCCTCATCGACACGCCAGACCTCGCACCGGTCGCCCTCGAGCGGACACTGGTTGCGACCACTGGTCAGGTCACCGACCTGCGGTTCGCCGTCCGGCGCCGCGGTTAGGCTGCGCGGGTGCATGTCGACGTGTATGCACCGCTGCCCGATCAGGCGGTCGATCTGTCCAAGTTCACCCACGAGTAGGTCCGTCGGCAAGAGCGATTTGGACACAGCGGCACCCCGCGGGCCGCATCCGCTCGGTGTGACCCCACGACCCGGTGTGGTATGAGTCCGTGGCGGGCCGCACGGCCGACGCGGTGACGCCGCGGACGCGCCAGCTGTCGCGGCGGTGCGTACGTGGTTCCTGACCGCGGGGGAACGGGCCGCGGCGCGGGCGCTCGCGGAGCTGATGGTCCGGATCAGGCTCGTCTACTACTACCCGGCTTTGGCCGCCCGCGTCCCGGTGCGCGAGATCTGCCGCGCCGCGGCCGGAGCCGGCGGCGCCATCCTCGCGGCGGCGGCCAGGCGCGGACCCGCACGCCATAGGGCGTTTGCGGAACTCGGTCAGCGGTGGCGACGCGTCCCCGCCGACCTGGCCCTCGCCTCGATCAAGCCCGGGCCGGCGACGCCCCGGTATGCCGCGGATGAGGAGCCGCACGAGGACGACTACGACATCCGTCGCGAAGGATCGGTTGTCTTGGTCGCGGCGGTACCGGACGCCGACCCGGCAGCACCGTGGCGTCTGGTCGGTGAAGAGGTCCCCGGGCCGGTGCGGTTTCGCGATTCGCTCGCGTAAACGACGGGCGGGTGGCAGGGCTTGGCCGGGAGGATGCTGCCATGCCGTCTGGTTCGAACACATGGACCCGGCGACGGGTGTGGAGCGCGCTTCCGCCCGGCGCTGCGGACGCTCTTTGCGAGGAGCTATCCCCGACCGACCTGCAGAGTCTTCTGCTCGATGTGGCCGGCAGCAGGGCAGCGGCTGTCACGCCGGCCCGCTTGATGCGCAGGTGGCGAGACGATCGCTTCGTCCGACCGGCCGACACAGATCCGGGCCGGCTGGCCGCCGTCGAGGCGCAGCTATGGGCATCTCTCCCCGGACACTTCAAAGGTGTCGAGCTCTCGCCCCTGACGCCGCTCGGTACCTGTTCGGCGATGACTCTCGCGAGCCAGGACCGGATCGTCACCACAGTGCGCGGCTCGGAGGTCGTCAGTGACCCCACCAACGTGCTGGCGATTGAGGCGGCCAGCCAGAGACGGGGGCAGGCTCGCAGTGGCCGCGTCGACCTCGCCGCGTCCCATCGCGTCGTGCGGGCGCAGGCATTCGACGGACCGGGCCTCTTCGCACATTTCAAGCTGTTCGCCCTCGTCTCCAGCGCACGGGATCGGGGCTCCGGCCTCACCGAGGCAGAGATGATCTGTGATCATCTGACCTTCTACGCCCGTGCGCTTGGCAGCCTGTTTCCTGACCGCGAGGTGTCGATGGTCGTGTCGACCTTCGTTGGCGGTGCCGTCGACGAGCGGCTGGGCGATTTGCTGCCTCGCGTGTCGGACGTTGCGGCCAACGTCGCGGTGAGCCGAGACCTCACTCGTACTCATGCGCGTGAGTACTACACGTCCCACGCCATCAAGATCGATATCGAGGACGGTGATTCCCGGGCGAATCTCGGCGACGGTGGCCTAACGACGTGGACGGCCCTGCTGACCCCCGATGCCAAGGAGCGCTGCATGACCTCGTGCATCTCCTCGGAACGGCTGGCCGCGCTCATGGATCGCTGATGTCGAATCGCTGAAGCAGGGCTAGCAGCCGGCTGCCTTGTGGGCCGCCGTCAGGCGAGGTCTCGCGGCGAGCGCCCGGTTCGGGGAGGACGTCGTCGAGTTTCAGTCGCGGACGCTGCCCCGGGCAGAGGCGAACGGTGTGATCGTGTAGGCGGCCAGGCCGCGCTTGACATAGGGATCGTCATTCAATAGCGCCTCAGCCCCATTGGCATCCTCGCCCCGCAGGACGATCACGGCGCCGATCGGTGGACGCTGGCGTCCGGCCATCACCAGGAGACCCCGATCGTCTAGAGCAGCGAGGAATTCCTGATGAGCCGGCCTCGCTTCGTTGACCTCCTCGAGCGGGCGGAGGTAGCGGGACACGGCGAGAATCATGGGTGGCAACCTCCCGACCGACTAGTCGGCGGCCGACAGCGGGATCTGCAGGCTCACCGTGCCTCTGAGATCCAACCAGGCCCCGCTTGGACCATGTACCAAGCGGAGGATGACCGCACCGCAGCCGGGACATCGAGCGACCGCGCCGGGCGCGCGCCGATAGACCCGCAGGCTCGCGACCGGTCCGATGAGTCCGCACGAAACGCACTGTCCGACGGCCGCCGTAACGTCGACCGCAAAGATCTCCCGGAGCGGACCGGCCAGCGCGTTACCGTCCTCGTGTTCCGCGGTCATCTCAGCTCCGGTCATATCAGCTCCCTTCATGTCAGCTCCGGTCATGTCAGCTCCGGTCATGTCAGCCTCCAGTCGGGCCGAATCTTTCCGTCTTCACTCGCCTCGGGTCGTACCCGAGACCGACGAGCATGTTCGCCACGACCTCCACGAACGCCGTCGGCCCGCACACGAAGCACGCCGGTTGCACCTGCGCGGTGAAGCCCTCCGCACGAAGATCGTCGATCTGGATCCGCCGCGGCGGCGCGGGCCAACCCTCCGGTGTGGCCCGGGTGAAAACGTACGAGACGTCCACGCCGTCGTCGCCGCTCGGCGGATGGTGCAGCTCGTCTGCGTAGTAGAGGTCGGCAGGCGTTCGAACTGAGTACACCAGGCGGAATGGCGTCCGGCTATTCGTCGCCCGGCGGGTTCGGATCATCGCCATCAGCGGCACGATCCCCGAGCCGCCGCCAATCAGCAGGACCGGACCGGGCTCGGCCGAGCGCCAGACGAACCACCCGCCAACCGGCCCGCGGATCTCCAGCGGATTACCCGGGGAGAAGACCCCGGTCAGGTAGGGGGAGACCTCGCCGTCTGGCACCCGTTGCACGGTGAGTTGCACCCGGCTGTCGTCAGCAGGCGCGGCCAGCGAATAGCTGCGCTGGGTGCTGTACCCGTCCGGGGCGGTGAGCCGGACGTCAACGTGCTGGCCGGCGAGGTGGCCGGGCCAGTCGGGAACGTCGAGGACTAGCGTGCGCGCCGACGGGGTCTCCTCGCGGTAGTCAGCCAATCGGCTGACACGCCACTCCAGCCGCCTTCCCGCGGCTAGTCGCCCTGGTACCGCTGCTCGCGCCACGGGTCACCGTAGTTGTGATAGCCGGCGGTCTCCCAGAATCCCGGCTCATCCTGGTACAGCAGCTGGATCCCGCGTACCCACTTCGCCGACTTCCAGAAGTAGAGATGCGGCACCAGCAGGCGGGCCGGTCCGCCGTGCTCGGCCGGCAGGTCGACTCCGTCGTACCGGTAGGCGATCCAGGCCTTGCCGTCGAGCAGGTCCTCGAGCGGCAGGTTGGTTGTGTAGCCGCCGTACGACTGCGCAAGAACGAAGTCGGCCGACGTCTCGACGTCACTCATCAGGGTGTCCAGTGAGACACCCTCCCAGGGCGTGTCCAGCTTGGACCACTTGGTGACGCAGTGAATGTCGACGGTTGGCGTCTCGCTCGGAAGTGCCAGCAGGTCAGACCAGGACCAGCGACGGGACTGCCCCGTCTCGGTAGTGATCACGAACTCCCACTGATCGAGCGCAATCCGGGGGGTCGGCCCCGCGGACAGGACCGGGAAGTCCCCGGTGAGGTACTGGCCGGGCGGCAGGCGCGCGGCGGATTCTCGGCGACGGCCCTCGAAGCCAGGCGTCACGATCCCCACGTGAACCCCCTCTCTCGAGCTCCGCTCTCGGCGGGCAGCCCGTCTGGCGCAGGTCGCCGCTGGACCGCAGCGAGCCCGCCCACCACGTTAGTGTGCCGAGCGCATTCGGTGGAGCGTCGAGGTGTTAAGTGGATCCGCTGCGGGCGCAGCGAGTTGGCTCGATGAGTGAACCTACGCCGGCCATGATGGCCTTCGGTCGGGCCGTGGGCGGGTGGCCAGGACATCCTTCCTTTCTAGTGTCGCGTGTCCAAAGTCTCTGTGTGTCTGCCTGGTCCCGCGGCGCCTGACTGCGTTCTCGCTCGCCCGCGCAGCGCCGCTACGAGGGCTCGCTGCGGCCTTGCCATGCATCCAGCGGTCCTCAGGCATCCATCAAATGACCTCGGACACGCGACACTAGTTCGCATTGCCCTTATGTACGAGGCAACGGCGTGATGCCCTATATGCGTACAGATGGGTGGGAGCCCGGTAACCGGTGGCTCGCTATTCACGATGGGGGAGGCGCACATGAAGATGAGATGGCCCCTGGCCCTGGTGCTGGCTCTGTTGGCATCGGTGCTCCTGGGGCTCAGTTCCAGTCCCGCTAACGCCGCGACGTACTCCAAGTCACGCTGCGGCAATACATCAGGCCGTGTCCTGCTCACGTTCGACGACTGGGCTTACGGCGACCCCTACCGCGCCACGCGCGTCGGTAGCTACCTGAAGAGCAGAGGCGTCCGGGCTGCGTTCTTCCTGATCAACCAGTTCGCCCAGGATTATCCGGACATTGTCAGCACACTGCGGAAGCAGGGGCACTGGGTGCTGAACCACACCTATTCGCATCCCGATCTGACCACGCTGTCCAGCTCGCAGATCCGCACCGAGATCAGTGACGGCATCGACTCCAACCGGCTGCGGCCGCCCTATGGCGCGTACAACTCGACAGTCTCGAGCATCGCGAGCGACCTCGGTTACCGCATCTGTACGTGGACGATCGATACCACAGATTGGAAGAAGCCGGACGGCACGCACTATCGCAGCTCGTCGAGCATTCGCTCGATCGTGCGCAATTCTCCATGGTCGGCTAAGTACAACGGCGTGGTGCTTGGGCATCTGTATACCAACTACCCGACGCAGTCGAATCTCGGTGGCATCATCGACGATCTCCACGCCCAGGGCCTGTACTTCTGCCGGAACACTGGCGCGGTGGGAAGCAACGCTCCGTTCCCACTGGCATGTAAGCCATAGGTCCGAAAAAGGGGCAGACCGTCGGACCCGTCCGTCACGACCGACGTCCCCGCGGAGGGTCGGCACAAGCGCGGAAGGCAGCGTTCGGACCCGGGCGTCGATCTCGTCGCGCACTGGCCTTACGAGAGCCTGACCGATACCGGCAGCGGCACATCAGGGCTGTCTGCACCGTTTGTCACGGCAGACCCGCTCGCCAGGGGAGGTCGGCAGCTATGCCAACCATGAAAGGCACTGCACCCGGCTTTAGCGCGTCGGTCGCTGACGTGGAACCCACCTGGCATGCTCGTCGCTGGACAACGTGTTACACGGAGGACAGCATGATCGTTTCTACGATGAACGACCTGCCGGGCTTCCAGGTGACTGAAGTGATCGGCGAGGTGTTCGGGGTCACAGTGCGTTCCCGCAACATCGGCTCTCAGGTCGGCGCCGGACTCAAGTCGCTGGTCGGGGGCGAACTGCGCGGACAGACAAAGATGCTGATCGATAGCCGGCTGCAGGCCCAGCAGCGGTTGGTGGAGGAAGCCACGGCTCGAGGCGCGGAGGCTATCTTGGCGATGCGCTTCGACGCGACGGAGATCGGTGGCGGCTGGCAGGAGATCTGCGCCTACGGCACCGCCGTGAAGATCCGCCCGTTGCCCTGATCCGCCCGTTGCCCTGATCCGCCGCGCCAACAGGGACACGGCCGGCCCCGCGCGGCATGGCTTGGTTCCGGCCGGCCGGCCCACACCTCGGTAGCTGCGCGATATTGCTTTGACGCTGATAGCAAGGGCGTGGTCTGCTGACACGGCAATCTGACTGGGATCGACGAGAGGAGGCGAGCATGTCCGTTCTGAGCCGACCGCTTGCGTCGGCAATCGCCTTCGCTCCGAAAGGTCCCTTGTTTTGGCGTTTTCACGCTCCTTCCAGTGCTCGCGCTGTGGCGTAGCCGTATCAAATGACGCGCCTGGTACATCCCACCGCAATCATTGCCCTGCCTGCCTCTGGTCCAGGCACCTCGATCGCAACGCCCCCGGTGATCGCAGTGCCAACTGTTCCGGCGGGATGGAGCCGATCGCCGTCACCGTTCGCGGCGAGGGCCGGTGGGTCCTCATCCATCGCTGTACGGACTGCGGTCGCCTTCGACTCAACCGGATAGCGGGTGATGACAACTTGCTGCTGCTGATGCAGCTGGCCGCGCTGCCGTTGACGATGCCCCCGTTTCCCTTCAACGGAAATCGTGCAATGGCACCGGCGGCGGCATCCCACCAGTCGAACGGTGCGCGGGCCGACTGACTGCCGCCGATGTACGTGGCGATGCTTCGGGCCTCCGCGACGGTCGCGCCGACACGACGCAGACACGCAATGGCCTCAGAACGGCAGGAGGCGGCCTGATGGGGACCGGAGATCCAGCTCCTTGACGGTCGTCCGTTTCGCCGGCTTCCGAATCTGGATCTGGCGCATCGTGAACACCTCTCTCGATCAAGTCCGAGAGCTCCGGCGTTCACGCCTCGTCCCTCGCTCCACTACTAAGTAAGGCAGCAGCGAGGTGAGATACACATCGGTGGAAGCCCCCGGTTTGCAGACGGGGGCAACCCCAGGGCACCCCCGGGGGTCTCCCTGAACTCCTATCCGCCGCTAGTGCGTCACCTGCACGAGCTGGAACTCCTCGTGGTGGCCCATGACGACGCGTTCGGCTAGCTCGCCCACACCAGGCACGTAGTACTTCTGCTCGGTCTGCGGTTCCAGTGGGCTGCGTTCACTCGTGACGAGGACGTTCGTGTACGCGCCGTAGGGCACGGTGATGCTGCCGTTGAGGCGAAGCACTTTCGCCTGGTCAAGCGCTTGCCCTGGGGGGTAGTACTCCTGCCGGTATTCGTCGCCGGGCTGCGGGTTCGCCGGCATGATGATGCCGGGCTGGGCGCCGTTGACCCCGGTCTGCCAGGAATCACTTGCCTTGACGAAGTGCCCGTTCTTCAGCTCGAGTGAGTCCTCACCCATGTACCAGACGTTGCCCTGCTTGTCCTGCGCGTACCAATCGAACGTTCGCTCGACGGGCCGTCCGTGCTCGGACACGGTGTCCCGCACGACGGTGCATTGGACCCCGGCGATGTTCTTCGTCTGCCGCAAGACCACTTCATCGTCGGTTTGCGGCGTTCTCCCGCGTACGCCCTCGTAGTGGTAATGCGTGCCTGGGATCAGTGGCCAATAGCGGTTGTCGACGGTGCGTACGAAGTTCGCCGGGTCGACGGTGGGCGTGTACCGGCCGTGCACGGGCGCCAGTGATGAGGCCGACTGCGGTGTGGCACTACCCGAACTCGCGCTGTTCGGGCTCGTGCTGGTACTGGAATTGCCTGCTGCGTGTCCGTTGGACGACGAACAACTGCCCACGGTCAGGGCCACTGCCGCGATGCCGGCCAGACTGGCTCCGACCCGTCGCCGCCGGACCGATCGCCCGCGGCCTCCTCCATCATTTCGCTGGCTGGTGGCATTTCCGTGGCCGGGTACGGGCATGAAGATCACCTCATCCGTCGCTCTCTCGCGCGGCTACCGGCCCCCAAGCGCAAAGCTATGTCGAGCCATCTGAATGCCGCCTGAAGAGCGCGAGAGATGCTCGCGAGCTAAGAGTCAGGCTCGGGTAGCCCAGCGGATCTCGCCATCGACGGTGACATCGGTCGGGGCGAGCCCGAGACGTTCGGCCACCCGGATCGATGCCTGGTGCTCAGGATGCACATGTGCGACAAGGCGTTGCACGTCCTGGCGACCGAGCCAGGTTGCCATTCCAATGGCAGCCTCGCCAGCACATCCTCGGCGCTGATACCTGCTGGCGATCACCCACGCGAGCTCTGCCGTCAGGTGGTCGTCATCACGCCTCAAGGTCGCCTGAACGATGCCCACGGCCCTCCCCGTCGCGCGGTGACGTACCACCCAGTTCAGCCAGCCTTGTTGGCCGTCTGGTGACCTTCCCGCTGACTGCCGCTGATAGCGGTCGTGCAGCTCGCCGCGGGTCGCCGGCCGGCCGCCGATATAGCGATGCAGCCCCTCATCGTCCAGGAGGGGAGCCATCTCGGCAGCGTGATCAGCTCGCAGCGGCTCCAGCGAGAGGCGCGCAGTCTCGATCACCTCGGCCGCGGGCCATTCCGGCTGGACCAGCACCCGCCCACACTAAGCCTGACCTTCGAATGGAGGCCGACCGCAGGTCGAGGTGCCTAGAGGCCCGCAGGAGTACGGCGAGCAGGAGCCGCCGCGACGAGGTTCACCCGCCGGCGGTCTGACACTCGCCGAAAACGACAGCGGTGGGGCCCAGGGTTTCCACAGCGGATCGCCGTCACTGGATCTCTGTGACAGAGACAATGCATCAGGGTCCCGAATGTCAGCGTGTCCCGCCCATAGTGGTTGGGCAGACTTGTCGCTCGTGTTGAATGCATCTCCCGTGATCGTTCTCCTGGGCGGACCGGCTGGCACCGGCAAGTCCACGGTCGGGGCGGCGTGGTGTCGCAGCCGTCCGCGGGCAGCGATGGTCGAGCTCGACGCCGTCAGAGACTGCATTCTGGGTGGGCGAGCCGATCCGCAGATCATCACGACGGCACAGGCCGAACAATACGAGACGAGCGTGCGTGCCTCCGCCGCCCTCGCGCGCGCCTTCCATGCTGATGGCTACGACGTGGTGGTCGAGGAGGTCTTCGACCCGGAGGTGTTCCACCGGTGCTGGATGCCACTACTCGACGGGCTTCCGTGGCGGTTGGTGATTCTCCTTGCATCGCTGGAGGTGACGCTGCAGCGGGGATCCGGCCGTGGCAAGGTCGTCATGGAGCATCACGTACGCCACCAGCACACACTTTCGGAGAAGTGGCCTGCCAGCACCGTGATCGACACCACCGGCCTCACCGTCAGCGAAACCCTGATCAGGATCGACGGGCTTCTCACGACCGAGTGACTGGTGCGGCTCGGCCCTTCGAGGACCATCGTGCCCGCATCGGGACCAATGGCGCCGCGGCCGGGACGTTCTGCCTCTGGGGCCGATCGTGCGGCAGGGGCCAGCGTGGACGTACGGAACGAGGAGGACGCCGTGAGCGCAATCGAGTTGGGCGACCGCGAGCACCGGGTGCTGGTCGCGGCGGCCAGCGCCGCACCGTCGATCCACAACACTCAGCCGTGGCTCTTCGTCGTCGGCCCTCGGAGCATCGAGGTGCACGCCGACCCGGCTCGCGGCCTGGCGGTGATCGACCCCTCAGCGCGGGCGCTTATCATCAGCTGCGGCGCAGCGGTGCTGAACCTGCGAGTTGCGCTGGCCTTCCTTGGCCGCCGTGCTCGCATCCAGTGGCTGCCCAACCCAGCTGTTACCACGCATCTGGCCACCGTGGACGTCGTCGGTGAGCACAGCACTCGCGCGGTAGACCGTGATCTGTACGGAGCGCTACGCCGCCGAAGCAGCAGCCGGCAGCCGATGACCGGCCGGCCGGTGCCCGTGAAGCTGCTGAACCAGCTCCGTGAGGCTGTGCGGCGAGAGGGTGCTGCGCTGCATGTCTTGAGCAGCGAAGATGCAGACACGCTGATCGCCATCGCCGGCCAGGCAGACGCCGCCCAGCGCGGCGACCGCGGTTACCGGGAGGAGCTGGGCAGGTGGACCACCACGGATCCGGCCCGCCGCGACGGCGTACCAGCGACTGCGTTCGGCGCGGCGCCCGGCCCGGGGCAAGTACCGCAGCGTGACTTCACCCGAGGCGGGGTGGTGGCCGATGACCGGCAGGAAGAAGCGTTCGAGGCAGCGCCAACGCTGGCCGTGGTGACCACGAGCGCCGACACGGTCGAGGACTGGCTGCGGGCAGGGATGGCGCTGCAGCATCTGCTCCTGGTTGCGACCACCCATTGGCTCAGGACGGGGTTCCTTACCCAACCCCTAGAGCTGCCGGCATTCCGCGACCAGGTTCGCGGGTTCATCGACCCGCGTCGCCTGCCGCAGGTCGTGCTGCGGGTGGGCTACGGACCGACCCCGCCGCGCAGTCCGCGACGGCCGCTTGACGAGGTCGTGTCACCAGCCAGGCCAGCCCAAGCGCCGGGGTAACACCAGCCGTCTCCCAGCCCCAGCGGTCGGCGGCTCTCCAGCGAGGAGCGGATGGGCACAAGGCCGCCCCGACGGCCTGTACCGGGCCGCCGGCAGCGGTGATCTAGCGGGCTACCTTGGTCATTCCGGCAGCCGGAGATCACCCGCCGAGGATGACGCCGCCAGTCCATCCCAAGTGCGACCGTCAGCCGTCGGTCCTTTCAGTCCGGCAACTGGCGCACCTCTGGGGAGGAAGCACAGATGGGATGCGGATGCCTACTGGCCATGCTCGCCTCGTTCGCTCCGCGAGTCGCCCTCCTTTTCGTCTGGATCTTTACTAACCTCGTTGATCGGGCGTTCTCAGGCTTTATCGTTCCGCTGCTAGGACTGATCTTCTTCCCGTACGCGACGCTGTTCTATGTGTTGGCCTACGCTCCGGTGATCGGGGTGAGTGGCTGGGGCTGGCTCTTTGTCGTCCTGGGATTCATCCTCGACATCGGGCACTGGTTGGGAAGCGGCGCGGCCGG
>JBKPTD010000149.1:0-31965 GCA_046735375.1 Actinomycetota bacterium
CTCATCTGCGAGCAGCCCGACGACGTGGGCGCCGACCTCTGCAAGATCCACTTGCTGCTGCTCGACGAGCTCGTTATCCGACCTCGCGAGGAGCAACAGGCCATCGATCAGCCGCTGACTGCGATCGTTGGTCGCCAGCAAGGTCCGGGCGAGCTGGCGGGTGTCGGCGGAGGCGTCCGGATCCGCGAGCGCCACCTCGAGCACCGTCCGGTTGATCGCAAGTGGTGTGCGCAGTTCGTGAGAGGCGTTGTCGACGAATCGACGCTGTCCCGCGAATGACTCGTCCAATCGCTCGAGCATGTCGTCGAAGGTGTCGGCGAGCTCCTTGAGCTCGTCCCCTGGTCCGTCAAGCGCGATGCGTTCGTGCAGCCCACGACCCGAGCTTGCGGCAACACGGCGGGCGGTTGCGGTGATGTCGTTGATCGGCCGAAGAACCCGCCCGGCCATCAGCCATCCGAGGCCGACAGCACTAAGACCGATCAAGCCGATCGCGGCACCTGATCGTCTCAGTAGACCCTCCAGCGCCTGGTTCCTGCGGTGCTCCTCGGCACCCTGAACCTCCTTCTGGAAGTTCGTGATAGCCGCGTTGAGCGCCTTCGGGACGTCTCGATTCGCAATGAGAGACGTCGCCCCCGTGAAGGGATTCGTGAACGGCACCTTCTCGTTCGGATCAACGGTCGGATTGAACATAGACAGCCTGTCCGGACTCGGTGCCCCCGCCGTCACCCCCACCCGCAGCGGTTTCGTCTCGTTGTGCTCCAGGCTGTTCTTCACCAGGAAATAGGTCACGGCGAGGATGACGAGTCCGGCGAGGAAGAACATGCCGCCATACCAGAGAGTGAGACGCGCTCGCAGCGACGGGCTGCTCCCGCCGCGCCGCAGCCACCGTGGCGGCCCGCCTGGGCGGTCGGTGCGGGCTTGTGCAGTCATGGGATCCGGTAGCCCGCGCCGGGCACAGTATGGATCACTTGGGGCTCACCTAGCCTCTTGCGCAACGTCATGACGGTGACCCGGACCACATTCGTGAACGGATCGATGTGCTCGTCCCACGCCTTTTCCAGGAGGTGCTCCGCACTGACGACGCCGCCCTCCGCACGCATCAGTTCCTCGAGGACAGCGAACTCTTTGTTGGACAGAACGACCGGGCAGCCGTCCCTGGTCACGCCTCGACTCGCAGGATCGAGACGGATGCCAGCCCGAGCGAGGACCGGCGGCGCGGCCGGGCGTGACCGGCGACCGAGTGCCCGGATGCGCGCGACGAGCTCGGCGAACGCGAATGGTTTGCCGAGGTAGTCGTCTGCGCCGAGACCCAACCCCTGGACCCGCGATGACACCTCGGCGGCAGCGGTGAGCATCAGGATCCGCGCGTGCGTATCGCCGGAGGCGACGAGGCGGCGGCACACCTCGTCACCGTGAACTCTGGGGAGATCTCGATCGAGGACGACGATGTCGTAGTCGTTCACTCCGATCCGTTCGAGCGCCGCGTCCCCGTCGTAAACGACGTCGACGGCAAGCGCCTCACGCCGCAGTCCGGTGGCGATGGCGTCGGCGAGCACTTCTTCGTCCTCGACGACGAGAACCCGCATCTTCCCACCCGATCCCGTCGGTTGTGACAACTCGTGCAGTGCAAAGACCTCGTGCGTTTCTGCAGGTCAAAACCTGCCCCTTCATTGTCGCAGAGCCGTGCATAAGCACGGGATAAGTGATCGCAGCCGGAGGAGCTCTCGCCTTTACGGCGGTCCTACGACGAGCGGGGTGAACTCGTCTCGAGGCCGGGACGCCGGCCATGGAAGGAGATCACGAATCATGCGTAGACAGTGGTTTGGAGTGCTCGTGGCCGTACCCCTCCTGCTGCTGGGCCTGGCGGCCTGCGGTGGCGGCTCGGGTGACTCATCCGGCGGCGGCGCCAGCGACACATCATCAAGCGAGGACCCGCAGGACCAAGCCGTGAAGTTCGCGCAGTGCATGCGCGATCACGGCGTCGACATGCCGGACCCGGAGACCGATGACAAGGGCAGGGTGCGTCTGCGTGTGGGTGGCGGCGAGAAGATCGACAAGGACAAGGTCGATGCGGCCATGGAGGCCTGCAAGAAGTACAACCCGATCGGCGACAGCGGTCGTCTGAATGACCTCCAGAACGACCCAGAGTTTCAGGAGGCCCAGCTGCGCTGGGCTCAATGCATGCGCGACCACGGCGTCGACGTACCCGACCCGGGCAGTGGGGAGCACGGAGGTCTCGTGATCGGCGAGGACCAGAACAAGGACAAAGTCCAGGCGGCGATGGACGCCTGCGATTCGATCCTGCGCGACTTCTTCGGCGATTCGGGCGCTGCGAAGAGTGGAGGCACGGCATGAGCCAGACCACCGAGCGCACCCCGTCCGGTGACGGCGAAGTAACCGGCCCGTTCCGAACAGCGGCTCCGTTCGTCCGTCGAGAGCCGGACGGTGCAGTCGCGACGCGGCCGAGGGGTTCCCGCCGCCGACGGCGGACAAGGATCATTGCGGCCACAGCCGTGGTCGTCGTGGCCGGCGCCAGCGCGGTCAGCTGGGCGGCTGGTCTCTTCGACGGTGACAGCGGCAACCCGACCGCCACCCCGGCATCCCGGCTCTCGACGGCAAAGGTGGAGCGCGGCGACCTGGTTGAGACACAGGACGTGGACGGCACGCTGGGCTACGGCGACGCCTGGGGCCTCTCAAGTGCCGTGCAAGGCACGGTGACGTGGCTGCCGGCAGAAGGCAGCCGGATCACCCGCGGCGAGACCCTCTACGAGGTGGACGAGAAGCCGGTGACGTTGATGTACGGGGCGATCCCCCTGTATCGACCGCTTGGTCAGGGTGACGAGGGCGACGACGTGACGGAGCTCGAGCAGAATCTCGCCGCGCTCGGTTACACCGGCTTTGATGTCGACGACGAGTACACCAACGCCACGGCGGCGGCGGTCGAGGACTGGCAGGCAGACCGCGGCCTCGACCAGACCGGCCGGGTGGACTCGAGCCAAGTTGTCTTCTCCACTAGCGCCTTGCGGGTGGCGTCGCAGAAGGTCCGCGTCGGCGACCGCGCAGGCCAAGGGCCTGTCATCACAGTGACCCCGACGCGCCAGCTCGTGACCGTGAACCTCGACGTAGCCGACCGCGACCTCGCGAAGAAGGGCCGCACGGTGACGATCGACCTTCCCGGCGGAAAGACCATCAAAGGCCACATCACCAGCGTCGGAACGGTTGCCGAGAGCTCGAGCTCGGATCAGAACAGCGACCAACCCGCGTCGGACAACGCCACGATCGAGGTCATCGTCACCATCGACGAGGGACAGTCCGCCGCCGGGCTCGATCAGGCACCCGTCACGGTCAGCATGGAGAGCAGTCGAACGAAGGACGTCCTGTCGGTTCCGGTGGCAGCGTTGCTCGCTATCTCTGACAACGCCTACGCGGTGCAGGTCATCCAGCCCGACGGCACCACAAAGACGGTCCCGGTCGACATCGGCACGTTCGCCGACGGCCGGGTGGAGGTCGAAGGCAACGGCATCAGCGAGGGCACCGTGGTGGGGGTGCCGAAGACATGACCGCAGACGCGCCTCTCCCGACCCGTGCAGCGCGAGAAGACCCAGCCGAGGCGGGCGGCACCAGTACCGGCGACCAGGTCGTGCGTCTCGAGCGCGTTTCCCGCGTCTATCCGGGAAGTCCACCGGTGGTTGCTCTCGATGAGGTCAGTATCAGGATCGAACGTGGCGCGCTGCTCGCCATCGTCGGGCCATCCGGGTCCGGAAAGTCAACGATGCTGCACCTGGTCGGGACGCTCGACCGCCCATCGTCGGGGAATATCTGGATCGACGGGTTCGACATCGCGGCGCTGTCCGACCGGGAGCTCTCCGCGCTGCGGGGCAACCGGATCGGCTTCGTCTTCCAGCAGTTCTTCCTGGCCGGCGGCATGCGTGCGCTCGACAACGTCGCCGACGGGCTGCTCTACTCCGGCCGCCCGCTCAGCGAACGACGGGAGCGCGCGGCCGAGGTGCTCGACCGGGTCGGGCTGGGGCACCGGCTCGACCACCGGCCTCATCAGCTTTCCGGCGGGGAGAAGCAGCGGGTGGCCATCGCGAGAGCTGTAGTGGCTAATCCGGCCATCCTGCTCGCGGACGAACCGACCGGGAACCTCGACTCGGCATCCGGGTCGGAAGTCGTAGAACTCCTCGGCGAGCTGAACGCGGCAGGTACCACCGTGGCGGTGATCACGCATGATCACGACATCGCCGGGCGGTTCCCCCGACAAGTCTCGCTGCGGGACGGACGCGTTGTTGCCGACGCGACTGGCGGCGGCACACGAGCCACGCATCCTGACCCAGGGAACGAGTCGGCTGTTCCATCTCCCGGACCTGCATTCTCCGAGGGGGTGCCCGGGAGATGACTAAGTCATCGCGAACCAGCCGGCTGCACCCGGCGAGGCTTTCACCGCGAGACATCGTCCGGGTCGGCAGCTCGGGCCTGCGTACCCGGCCGCTGCGCGTCGTTCTCTCCGCGCTCGGCATCGCCATCGGCATCGCCGCTATGGTCGCCGTGCTCGGCATCTCGACCTCGAGCAAGGCCGAGGTCAATTCAGAGCTCGATCGCCTCGGCACCAACCTCTTGGTCGTGTCGGCCGGCCAGTCACTGTTCGGCGAAGACTCGACTCTCCCCAAGGAGTCCGTCAACATGATCGCCGGACTGCCCGAGGTGGAGCAGGTGAGTGCTGTGGGCAGCATCGACGCCAACGTCTACCGCACCGACAAGATCCCGAGTGATAGGTCGGGCGGGCTCGGGGTAAAGGCGGCACGCACCGACCTCCTCGGCACGGTCGGAGGTACGGTGCGCAGCGGGGCCTGGCTGAATTCGGCGACCTCGAAATATCCCGCCGTTGTACTCGGCAGCACGGCCGCGCGCCGGCTCGGCATTACCGAGGCAGGGCCGGATGTCCGGGTGTGGCTGGGCGACCAGTGGTTCACAGTCCTCGGCATCCTGAACCCGGTCTCCCTCGTGCCGACTCTCGACACCTCCGCCTTGGTCGGGTGGAGCGTCGCGGAGCAGCGATTGGGTTTCGACGGTAGCCCGACCAGCGTGTACGAGCGCTCGGCGGACGATGCCGTGGATCACGTCCGGTCGCTGCTCCCGGCGACGGCGAACCCTGAGCACCCGGACGAGGTCGAGGTGAGCCGGCCATCGGACGCGCTCGCCGCGCGGGCCGCCGTCAATGACACGCTGACTGGGCTGCTGCTCGGTCTCGGCGCGGTTGCCCTGCTCGTCGGAGGGGTGGGGGTGGCCAACACCATGGTGATCTCGGTGCTCGAGCGTCGCGGCGAGATCGGCCTGCGAAGGGCGCTCGGCGCGACCAGGGGCCAGATCCGCGGCCAGTTCCTGACCGAGTCGATCTTGCTTTCCGGACTGGGAGCGGTATCCGGGGTCGTCCTCGGCGCGGTCGTGACTTATATCTATGCCCGCAGCCAGGACTGGATGGTCTCGATCCCGGCGGCGGCGCTTGGTGGCGCGGCTGCTGCCACCCTGTTGATCGGTTCGATTGCCGGTCTCTATCCCGCGGTCCGGGCCGCGCGGATGGACCCGACGGCAGCACTCGCGACCACATGAACGCGTCCTACGGTGTCGGAGGCACCGCCGCGCCGCCCGGCACCGTGCGGACTTCGCCACCGCGTCTTTCGAGTACTTACGGAGGTCAAGCAAACGCGCGGGATCCCAACGAAGTCTCCGAGCGAGCCCCGCGAGCGAGGACTTTATGGGGTGTCAAACGCCGCTCCCCGGTGGCGGTCGAGGTCGGCTGCCGGCCGACACGGAAACGGGGAGCGGACCATTCTCGGCGGCAACGGCCACACCTGCTCGTCCCCCTCACAGGGTCGTGGCGCCGCCGGCTGCAGCGAGCGCGAAAAGCGCCGCTGCGGATGGTGCCCGGCGGCGCGAGCATGTGCCGCCGGGCACTACCTATCGCCGCGGATCTCCGGCGATCGTGCGGCCAGGTAAGAATGCCGGCTCTCCGTCCCCGGCGGCCCTCACATAGTCTGGCTGCGGGGACGGCGCCGTCCACGAGATCGGCCCTCGACCGGGAGTCCCGCCTCGCCATGACCATCGATGTGCTTGCCCAGGCCGGTTCGCCCGCGTTGCGGGCCGACATCAGGCGGCTGGGCGAGTTGCTCGGTGAGACCTTGGTACGCCAGGAAGGTCGCGGCCTGTTCGACCTCGTCGAGCAGGTCCGGACGCTAACGAAAGGTCAGCGCCGCGAGGAGGCGACCTCGCGGCTTGAGGGGATCGACACGCCGACCGCGATCAAGCTGGTCAGGGCGTTCGCAACCTATTTCTATCTCGCCAATGTGACCGAACAGGTTCATCGCAGCCGAGCGCAGCGCCGGCTGCGGCAGGAGAAGGGCGGGTGGTTGGCGCAAGCAGTCGACCGCATCGCGGCTTCAGGGCTGGAGCGGGCGACCGTCGCCGAGTTGGTCTCCCGAGTCTCGGTCAGGCCGGTCTTCACCGCGCATCCGACCGAGGCGGCACGCCGTACCGTGCTCACGAAGCTCCGCAGGATCGCCGGTCTGCTCGACGATGCCGATCAGGCCGAGGGGAAGCCGGTCGCCGACCGCCGCATCCAGCAGCAGCTTGGCGAGCTCATCGAGCTGTTGTGGCAATCGGACGAGCTGCGGGTGGGCCGTCCGGAGCCGGTCGACGAGGCGCGTAACGCCGTCTACTACTTGACCGAACTCGCGCGCCATGCGGCGCCCACCGTCCTCGATGACCTCCGCGAGGAGCTCGCCCGGCTCGATGTTCGGCCCGGGCCGCATCCGCTGACCTTCGGCACCTGGATCGGTGGCGACCGGGACGGGAACCCCTACGTCACTCCTTCCGTGACGTGGGACGTGCTGCTCCTCCAGCACGAGTACGGGATCGCGATCGCGCTCGAGATCATCGACGATCTGCGGGCCGAGCTGTCGTCATCGACCCGGATTGCAGGAGACAGCGCCGAACTGACCGCGAGCCTCGAGCGGGACCTCGCCGCGTTGCCGGAGCTCGCACCCCGCTATCTGCGCCTCAATGCCGAGGAGCCGTGCCGGCTCAAGTTGACCTGTGTCCGGCAGAAGCTCCTCAACACAAGGACCAGGCTGGCAGACGATGGGCCGCATGAGCCAGGGCGTGACTACCTCGGAACTGGTGACCTGCTGACGGACCTGGCGGTGGTGGACCGCTACCTGCGAACGCATCGCGGCGAGCTGATCGCCGAGGGCACCCTGGCCGCAGCACTACGGACGATGAGCGCGTTCGGACTGCAGCTCGCCACGATGGACCTCCGTGAGCATGCTGACGCCCACCACCACGCCGTTGCACAGCTGGTCGACCGGCTCGGCGAGCTGTCCTTCCGCTATCTCGACCTGCCGCGCGACTATCGGCTCCGCGTGCTGGCAAACGAGCTTGCCGGCCGCCGGCCGCTCGCACCCTCGCCGCCGCCACTGGACGAGCAGGGCGCGGCCACCTTCAACATCTTCACCGCCACCCGCCGCGCATACGAGACGCTAGGGCCGGCGGTGATCGAGTCGTACATCATCTCGATGGCGCGCGGAGCCGACGATGTCCTTGCGGCCGTCGTTCTCGCGAGAGAGGCCGGCCTGGTCGACGTCCATGCTGGGATTGCCCGGATCGGCTTCGTCCCGCTGCTGGAGACCATCGAGGAGCTGCGCGGGGCCGGCCAGGTGCTCCAGGAGCTCCTAGCAGATCCTTCTTATCGGCGGGTCGTCGCGGCACGCGGTGATGCCCAAGAGGTCATGCTCGGCTATTCGGACTCGAACAAGGCGGCCGGCATCACAACAGCGCAATGGGAGATCCACCAAGCCCAGCGGATGCTGCGCGATGTGGCCCGCGAGCACGAGGTCCGGCTACGGATCTTCCATGGCCGGGGCGGCTCGGTCGGACGCGGCGGAGGACCGACGTACGACGCCATCCTCGCGCTTCCGTGGCGGACGCTTGACGGCGAGTTGAAGCTGACCGAGCAGGGCGAGGTGATCTCGGACAAGTATCTGCTGCCTGCTCTCGCCAAGGAGAACCTCGAGCTGACCTTGGCAGCTGCGCTCGAGGCGACCGTGCTGCATACGGCGCCTCGACAGCGGGAGGAGCAGCTCAGCCGGTGGGACACCGCGATGGATGCGGTATCCGAGGCGGCGCACGTGGGCTATCTCGCGCTCATCGATGATCGGGATCTGCCCGCCTACTTCGCTCAGTCCACACCGGTCGAGCAGCTCGCCGCGCTCAACATCGGCTCCCGGCCGGCCCGCCGGCCCGACAGCGGCTTGGGCCTGGCCGGCCTGCGCGCGATTCCCTGGGTGTTCGGCTGGACCCAGTCGCGTCAGATCGTCCCTGGCTGGTACGGGGTGGGGTCGGGCCTCGCGGCCGCCCGCAACGCCGGGTTCGGCGATGTCCTCGACGAGATGTACGCCGAATGGCACTTCTTTCGTACGTTCCTCTCCAATGTGGAGATGACCCTGGCCAAGACGGATCTTCGCATTGCCGCGCATTACGTGGAATCGTTGGTGGAGCCGCGGCTGCGGCCGCTTTTCGGTCGGATCGAAGAAGAACACGCCCGCACTGTGTCGGAGCTGCTGCGGGTTACCGGGGAGACGAGCCTGCTCGGTTCCAATCCGGCACTTGCTCAGACGCTGCGCATTCGCGACGCCTATCTCGACCCGATCTCCTACCTGCAGGTCGCCTTGCTCCGCCGGATCCGTGCTGCCGAAAGGGATGGTCGAGAGGTCGACCCTGACCTGCGCCGCGCCCTGCTGCTGACCATCAACGGAATCGCCGCGGGCCTACGCAACACCGGCTGAGCACGGCAACGGCGCGCCGGGCTTTCATGTCCCGACCGGCCACGAGGCCTATTCTCCTGCGCTCAGCTGTTGTAGCTGTTCTGGGCCTGCTCGAGCCCTTCAGTGATCAGCGCTTCGACCGAATCCGCTGCCCGCTCGACATTGACGGGGAGATCCCGGCGCTCACTGGCGGAGAAATCCCTGAGCACGAACGCCGCGGGATCCATCTGCCCCGGCGGCCTTCCGATGCCAACGCGCACGCGGTAGTAGCCGGGAGTTCCGAGCGCTTTTGTGACCGACCTCAGGCCATTGTGGCCGTTATCTCCGCCACCGAACTTGAGCCGCAGGGTCCCGTAGGGGATGTCGAGCTCGTCGTGAACGATGACGATCCGTTCGTCGGGGATTTTGAAGAAGTCGCGCAAAGCCACGATGGGCCCGCCGGACTCATTCACGTACGAGCGAGGCTTGGCCAGCACTGTTCGCAAACCAGACAGGCGGCCCTCGACGACATCGGCGCGGGTCCGGTGCGACTTGAACGTGCCACCCATGCGGGCGGCGAGCACGTCGACAACGAACCGACCCACGTTGTGGCGGTTGCCGGCATAGGCGGGTCCCGGGTTGCCCAAACCCGCGACCAGCCACCGATCCTCAGCCACCGAGCCCCCTGCCTGCCGACGAACGCACCATCTCAGCTGAAAGGATCACTCCTGCGGGCCGCTCCAGCCAACCGCTCGAGGCGGCAACCGCTTGCGAGATAGTCCCACCCGGACCGCGGAGCCCGGCCGGGGGTGCTGCCTCGCCTCGCGCCTTCTGCCAGGCGAGCTGTCAGCTCTCCTCGGGCGCGGGCACCGGTGCCGGCGGTGCCTCGCCCTCGGGCACCTCTTCGGCAGCCTCCTCCTCGGCCTCGGGAACGGCACCCTCGATTTCGGCCTCGAGCTGCTCGGCGGTCGGCGCGGTCACAACCTGGACGACACCCTGGTCGGGGTCGGTGATGAGCGTCGCGCCGGCTGGCAGCGCGATCTCGCCAGCCTTGATCCCGTCGCCGATCTCTAGACCCTCGACTGAGATCTCGAAGCTGCCTGGGATTTGGGTCGCCTCCGCCTCGATCGTGAGCGCCGTCAGCGAGTGGGTGAGCAAGCCGCCTGGCGCTACCTCGCCTACTACATGAACCGGCACCTCGACTGTCACCTTCTCGCCGCGGCGAACGAGCAGCAGATCGACGTGCTCGAGCACACCGCGAATCGGGTCGCGCTGCACATCCTTGGGAAGCGCAAGCTGCGACGTGCCGTCAACGTCCAGGGTCAGGAGGATGTTGGGGGTCCTGAGCGCACGCATCAGATCGTGGCCAGGAAGCGAGATATGCCGGGGTGCCTCGCCGTGTCCGTAGAGCACGGCCGGCACCTTGCCGGCGCGGCGGGTCCGGCGGGCAGCGCCCTTGCCGAACTCGGTGCGCGGCTCAGCGGTGATACGTACCTCGGGCACGGAAGCTCCTCGTGAGGCGGTGGTCGGTGAGTGTTGCGTAGCGCTGAGGGCGCCAGGTGGACGCACGCTGCCGACCTACCGCGTCGATCACGGAGCCGGTGGGGCGTCCCTCGCCAGGCAGTTCGAACACCTTACCTCAACGCGGGACTCCTCACCCCATCGAGCGAGCCCACCGCCACAGTGCGGTTCGAGCGAGGGTTCTGCTCAAGGAAAGGTTCAGCCGGACGTGACCGGCGTGCCGCGCAGATGGGCGTGCCGTGCCGACACTAGCCGCTGGTGCCGTCGAAGAGACTTGTCACCGAGCCGTCGTAGAACACCTCGCTGATTGCTCGCGCGATGAGCGGTGCGATCGACAGCACGGTGAGCTTGTCGAAGCGTCGTTCCTGTTCGATCGGCAGCGTATTGGTCACGATGATCTCGCTGACCGCCGAATTCTTCAGCAGGTCGACAGCCGGCCCGGACAGCACGCCGTGGGTGGCGGCGACGATCACCTCAGCGGCACCGGCATCGAAGAGGCCATCTGCGGCCTTGATGATCGTGCCTCCGGTGTCGATCATGTCGTCCACGACGAGGCAGATCCGGCCGTCCACATCACCGACGACCTTGTTCGCCACCACCTCGTTCGGGACAAGAGGATCCCTGGTCTTGTGGATGAACGCGAGCGGGCAGCCACCTAGCCGGTCAGCCCAGCGCTCTGCCATCCGGACCCGGCCAGAATCCGGGGCCACCACGGTGACCCGCGAGCAGTCCAGCTTGTCCTTCACGTACTCGGAGAGGATCGGCAGCGCGAAGAGATGGTCGACCGGGCCGTCGAAGAAGCCCTGGATCTGCGAGGTGTGCAGGTCCACGCAGATCAGCCGGTCGGCCCCAGCAGTCTTGAACAGATCTGCCATCAAGCGGGCCGAGATCGGTTCCCGGCCGCGGTGCTTCTTGTCCTGCCTCGCGTAGCCATAGAACGGAGCCACCACGGTGATCCGCTTCGCCGAGGCGCGTTTCAGCGCATCGACCATCAGCAGGTGCTCCATGATCCACTTGTTGATGGGCGAGGTGTGGCTCTGGATCACGAAAGCATCGGAGCCTCGCGCCGACTCATCGAAGCGGACATAGACCTCGCCGTTGGCGAACTCGTAGGCACTGGTCGGCGTGGGCTCGATGCTGAGCCGGCTGGCGATCTCGGTCGCGAGCTCGGGGTGAGCCCTGCCGGCGAAGAGCAGCAACTGCTTCTCGCCAGTGGTCTTGATGCCACTCACGTCGCCATCCCCTCACTCGGCCGACGCCGCATCCGGCTTCTCCGGCTCGTCGGTTTCAGTGTGCGCCTTGGCCGCCCGGGCTGCCTCCGCCGCTGGCGTACCCGGCCGCTTCCGCTCCACCCATCCCTCGAGATTGCGCTGCGGAGCGACGTTGACGGCCAGTGCGCCCGCAGGCACGTCCTTGCGTACGACAGTCCCTGCACCTGTATAGGCGCCGTCACCCACCGAGACTGGCGCGATGAACATGTTGTCGGAGCCGGTCCTGGCGTGACTGCCGATCGTGGTTCGATGCTTTGCCACCCCGTCGTAGTTGACGAAGACGCTTGCCGCGCCGATGTTGGTGTGGTCGCCGATGGTGGCGTCGCCGACGTAGCTGAGGTGCGGCACCTTCGTCCCCTCGCCGATCTCCGAATTCTTCACCTCGACAAAGGTCCCCACCTTCGCCCCGCGCGCGAGGACCGCGCCCGGCCGGAGGTAGGCATAGGGTCCGACGCTGGCCTCCGCTCCGATCTCGGCGCCCATGCAGACGGAGTAGGAAACTGTGGCGCCCTCGCCGACGGTGGTGTCGCGCAGCGTCGAGTACGGGCCGACCTCGGCGCCGCGAGACACGCTCGTGCGCCCTTCCAGCCTGGTGCCCGGCTGGATCACGGTGTCGGCCGCGACCGCGACATCGACATCGATCCAGGTGGTCGTGGGATCGACCACCGTGGAGCCGTTGCGCATGATGTCGGTCAGCAGCCGGTCGTTGAGAAGCCGGCGGATCTGCGCTAGCTGGATCCGGTCGTTGACGCCTATGGTCTCCTGCGGATCAGCGGCGACGACCGCGCCAACCCGGTTCCCGTCCTCGCGCAGCAGGCCGATGACATCGGTGAGGTACTCCTCGCCTTGCGTATTGACCGTCGTCAGCTGGCTCAGGGCGTCACAGAGCAGCTTGGCGTCGAAGGCGTAGATGCCAGAATTGATCTCCCCTATTCGCCGCTGCGCCTCGGTGGCGTCACCGACCTCGACGATCGCGGCCAGACCGCCATCGCGATCACGGATGATACGGCCGAGATCGCCCGGCACATCGAGAACGGCGGTGAGGACCGTGGCGGCATTTCCACCCGCGCCATGTGCATCGAGCAGGACGCGCAGGGTCCGCGTGGTGAGCAGCGGGACGTCGCCGTAGGTCACCACGACCGTGCCGTCGAGCGGCGCGATCTCATCCAGAGCGATCCGTACAGCGTGCCCGGTCCCCTTCTGCTCCTCCTGGACGACCGGCCGCGCTGTCGGAAAGGCCTCGGACAAGTAGGGATTTACCTGATCCCGGCCGTGCCCGACGACGACGAGCAGGTGCTGCGGATCGAGGGCAGCGGCGGCTGCGACCGCGTGGCCCAGCAGCGGGCGCCCGCAGATCGAGTGCATGACCTTGGTAGTGGCGGACTTCATGCGGGTGCCCTCGCCGGCCGCAAGGACGACGACGGCCGCCGGGTGGTACGCGCTCACGAGACGAGGCTCCTCGGCATCAACGGCGGCTTACCCCCGGCGCAGCTGCTCGCCACCCCGGGTCTGCCGCGAGAATACCCAGCGGACACTCCACCAGGACGGTCGCATTCATGATCACTGGTGAAAGCACTGGATTCAGTAGCCAGTGATCGGCCGCGCAGGCATCGCCTGAGGCAGGTCCGGCCGGGGACGCCGCGGCGAACTGGGTTACTAGCGATCGAGCACCGTAGCCTGGTGTGCCGAGCCAGAAATTCGGTGCAGAGATTCGTGGCCGGGTGGATGCATCGCAAGGCCGAGGAGGAGGCCGCTAGCAGCGCTAACGGTGACGACGAGAACGCAGCGAGGCGCCGCCCGGGCGCGGAGATATGAGGCGAATTTCTGGCGAGGGACACTAGGCTGCAGGGGTTCCCTGATCCGGGCTCGTCTAATGGCAGGACTGCGGCTTTTGGTGCCGTCAATGGGGGTTCGAATCCCTCGCCCGGAGCACCTCCGAGCAAACCACGCCTCCTCCCAGGTCAACCACCTATAGCGATCTGGCTTGCTGGGCAACGCGTGGCGTCCGAGTCGCCCTCTGGCCACAGGATGGCCACGCGCCCGACGATCCGTCTCGTCTGGGCGCCGCGGTATGCGCTAGCTCACGGATTTGCTCGTAACGTTCACGCCCTGCCCTCGTTTCCAACACCTAGCCGAGCCCGAATGCGGCAGCTGTCACGAGTTTCATGAGTCCTCGTCCTTATGCCGGATAGAAGATAGGGTTGCGCTCGCGGCCATCGCCGCGACTGCTCCGCCAATGACACCGGCTGCCACTTTGGTCACGCGGCGCAACCCACCGCTGGCCATAGCCTGCGCCGTGATCGTCGCCACCGTGTCCTGGATACGGTCCCACGTGCTCTCACGCCTCAAAAGTCTCATCTGCCTGTATCCTTTCCCGGCCAGTCGTTGGCCTCCGGCCAGGGCCTCGGGTAGCCCCGGCCCCAAGCTGCTCTATATGTTGTGAGGAACTCCCCCCGTATTTGTGACCTACGAACATCGAACCCAGCGATTTCGCCCCGAGCCGCGGCAAATCTTCTTTGCTGAGCGCGTGAGCTTGCCATCGTCTAGGCGGCTCATTGGGTCGATGAGCTCGGAGCTCACCGGCAACCGACCCAACTCGGCGGTCTTTCGTCATACTCCAGCCCTTTGGCGAGTACTTCGATCTGTTTTCTTTCGCGCGGCTGAATTCGCGGCTGAGCCTCTGCTATTTCGAGCTGGTTTCTTTCGCCCGGCTGAATTCGAAGCTGAGCCTCTGGTGCCGCCCTTGCCGCCGCTGCTCGTGGGCTGCCTCAACTGATCGGGCTCGATGACCTGTCGCTCCGCCTCAGCGGCGCGCTCCTGTGCGTCCTTTGCCAGCCTGTCGGCCTCCTCGCTGGCCTGTGCTGCGATCTCTTTCGCCGCCGTCGCGGCCTGCTCGGCCAGGTCCTTTGCCTCGCTCAGGGCCTGGCTTGCCTGCTGGAAGGCCTCACGTGCCCTCGCCGTAGCCGCTTCAGCGTTCCTGTTCGCCTCGTCGGTGCGAGCTGAGGCCTGCACCTCGGCGTTCTCGATTGCTTGCCGCCCCTTGGCCTCCGCCGCCTGGCGCTCTCGCTCGAAGCGTTCCTTGGCCTCCTCCACCGCGGCGGCGACTTTGCCCTCCGTCTCTCGTCGGGCCTGCTGGACGAACTGATCAGACTCATGGGCTACGCGCGCCGCTTCATCTGCACTGTCTTTGGCTTCCTGGGCCACAGACAGCGCCCGGGCGTCCTGGTCATGTGCCCGCTCAGCAGCGACATCTGCCTCCCGCATCAATGCTGCGACCGAGTCTTGCCCAATGAGAGGTACAGCGCCTGCGACCGATCGCCTGGCTGCCCTCGCCTTCTGCCGGACGCTTGACTTAGCCGCCCCGGCAGCCTTAGCCGCTGATGAGGCAGCGCCGGAAACGTCGCCAGCGGCGGATGAGGCGCCTGCGGCGGCGAATGTCACAGGCTTCAGCGCTTTCGACAGCAGCCAGGCAGCGTTGTCGGGGAGATCCCTCAAGCCGGTTCTGATAAAGCGCGATGATCGCCGCGCCGGACTGGCCGTCCCCATGAGGCCTCCCTGGGTGGTGCCACGTTCTTAGACGATCCGCCATACCCCCCAGGCGGGGTCTTATTCGACCCGGCGATGTCGCACAGCACTCAATACAGCCAGGTGGCGCCGTCAGAGGCACGACAGGAGGGCACAGGTCCGCGCTGGGCACAGAGGGCTACCGAGCAGCACGAAGGGGCCGAAGCGCTGCCTACCGCAGCCCGGCAAGCGGCACCAAGTGCGGAATCGCTGCCGGTGATCCCAGTTCCGGGAGTCGGCCAAGGGTTTGCCACATTTCGCGATGTTCGGCCCATCCAACGACGGGTAGGGCTGCCGGATACCAAAGGTGGGAGGTGCGCCACCATGCCGTCGCGCAGGAAAGGTACGGACTCAGGGGGAAGCGGAGGCACCCTAATCAGCAAGGAAGAGCCGCGCAAGGAAGCTCGTACGGAGAAAAAACGAGAAGGCCGGCAGACCCAAGCGGAGCTTACACAGGAAGCGCCGGGCACTCGCAGCGACGGGCACTCGCGGCGTGCTGGAAACTCCGAGCGCGCCCGGCAGACGCGCGGAACCGAGGATGCCCGCTCTGGCCCGTCTATGCAGGGCCGGGCCCCCAGCGATGAACCCGACGTCTTCCTCGACGTTCCCAAGCTCCATGTCGGGGAGATCTACTTCGACGTCGAAAAGTTGGACGCCCACCTGTCACTGCGAGCCAAAGTCGCAAATTTGGTACAGATCGTCGCCGGCGTGCATGTAAGTGTCGGCAAGGTCGAGCTCGACATCAAAGACGTCGAGGCGGAAGCGCTGATGAAGGTCAGGCTCGAGAACCTGTACGACATCCTTGACCGGACCCTGACGACGCTGGACCGCAATCCCGAGGTGCTGCAGGCCCTGCTCCAGACTGTCGATACCGCAGTCGACGACATCGGCCACACTGCACAACAGGCGCTCGGGCCCGGCGGCGCCGTCGGCCAGGCGGTCAATACGCTCGGCCAGGTGGGCAGGCAGGCCCTCGGGCCGGGAGGCGTGGCAACTGAAGCGGTTGACCAGGTCGGCGGTGCTGCCCAGCAGGCGGTCGGGCCGGGCGGCGCGGCCACCGAAGCCGCCCAGGGCGTCGGCGGCGCCGCCCAGCAGGCCGTTCAGCCAGGCGGTGCCGTTAGTGAGACCGCCGACGCGGCAGGCAAGGCCGGCCAAGGCTTGGGAGACGCGGCTGGCCAGGCAACACAGGGCGTGGGGGACGCAGTCGGCCAGACGGCGCAGGGCGTGAGCGGAGCGGCGGGCCAGGCTGCACAAGGCGTGAGCGGCGCAGCGAGCCAGGCGGGACAGGGCATAGAGCAAGGCGCCGGCCAGGCCGCGCAGGCGGCGCAGCCCGCGCAGGGAGTCGCGGAAGATGCGCAGAACGCCCCGGAGAGCACAGACGGCACCGAGCCTCCAGGCGACAAGAAGAAGAGTGCGACCAAACGCGCGCCTAATGCTGCCGACAAGCGAGGGACGAAGCGCGGCAGCGCCGCAGCACGATCACCAAAGCGGGCGACCGCCACCGCGAACTCAGGTAGGAGGTCCGCCACTGCCAGCCCACGTAGGAAGTCGGCCACAAGCTCACGCAGTAAGTCCGCCACAAGTTCACACAGGAAGTCCTCGTCAAATTCTTCGGAATCTTCCAGCGGTAGGTCAGGCTCTTCGCGTGGTGCGAACGGGCTCGCAGACAGATGGGCTTCCGCACGCAAGACAACCGCGTCAGGCAAGGACAGCTCGAAGTGAGGCACCGAAAGAATGATCAGCCTCTACTGGAGCTCCAAGCCAGGGCGCATGCGCGGGAGATCTGTTTTTATGTCGTCGGCGATCCGCAGACGCACACGGAAGGCGCCGTGGAGGCCGAGCAGGTGACGCAGCGTGATGGTCTGCCCTCCCGAATCTTGCCCAATGTGCGGTACAGAGATGTGCAAATCTCCACTCGCATCGCCGTTTGGCTAACGCTGGTCCCAGAGGCAGGCCGCGGAGATGATGATGGCCATGGAGGCTCCCATCCCGGCCGAGCAGCTGACCATCGTTCCCGCTAACAAGGCGTCTTGGGACGACCTCGTCGCGATCTTCGGAACCGCCGACTACCCGGGCCGGTGCCAGTGCCAGCGGTTCAAGGTCCCGGGTTGGATCTGGCGGGACTCCACCCAGGAGGAGCGAATCGCGATGTTCCGCGCGCAGACGGCCTGCGACGAGCCGGACGCGCCGGCCACCAGCGGGCTCGTGCTCTATGTCGACGGCGAGCCCGCGGGCTGGGTCGCGGTCGAACCGCGTACGGCCTACCCCAAACTGCGCACCTCCCGCATCCCATGGAGCGGCCGGGACGAAGACAAGAACGACGACGGCATCTGGGCGGTGACCTGCTTCGCGGTTCGGAAGGGCTACCGCGGCCGCGGCCTTACCTATCCCCTCGCAGGAGCCACGATTGACTTTGCCCGTGACCGCGGTGCCCGCGCACTCGAGGCCTATCCGATGATCACCCAGCCGGGCAAGGAGATCACGTGGGGCGAGGTGCACGTCGGAACGCGTCAGGTCTTCGAGCACGCCGGGTTTGAAGAGGTCAGCCACCCCACGGTCCGTCGTGTCGTCATGCGAGTCGACTTCGAGCACGAGGGCGACGCATGAACTAGAGCATGGTGAACATCGTCCTGCGTGGGTACGACTGTTCCGCGACCGTGGCCGGACCAACTTCGCGGAGCTTGCCTTACTTACGGCAGGGTAGGTTACGGTTGCGTAGCCGTAACCGATCCTGCGAGGAGCCCCCCATGACTCCGCCGACCGCGACCCTCGACGTGTCGCCGCTCGTCGACGAACAGCAAGGCACCCTCGGTGCAGATGAGAAGAAGACAGCCGAACAGATCACACTGCTGCTCTTCATCGGGGTCCCGTTCCTCGCCGTCCTGGCGGCCATCCCCATTGCGTGGGGATGGGGCCTTGGCTGGCACGAGGTCGTCATCGCCGTCGTGATGTTCCTCGTCTCCGGGCACGGAATTACCGTTGGTTTCCATCGCCACTTCACCCACGGCGCGTTCAAGGCGAAGCAGCCGCTGCGCGTCGCCATGGCGATCGCCGGCTCGCTCGCCATCGAGGGACCGGTGATCCGGTGGGTGGCCGACCACCGCAAGCACCACAAGTTCTCCGACCGCGACGGCGACCCGCATTCGCCATGGCGCTACGGCGAGACCATCCCCGCGCTCATCAAGGGGCTCTTCTATGCCCATATGGGGTGGATGTTCGACGTGGAGCAGACGCCGCAACGCCAGTACGCACCGGACTTGATGAACGACAAGGCGATCGTGCGAGTCAGTCGCCTGTTCCCGTTGTGGGTCGTTATCAGCCTGCTGCTCCCACCCCTCATCGGCGGACTGTGGTCGATGTCCTGGGCAGCCGCACTCTCCGCGTTCTTCTGGGGCACCCTGGTCCGGATCGGCCTGCTGCATCACGTCACCTGGTCCATCAACTCGATCTGCCATGCCGTTGGCGCGCGTCCCTTCAAGTCCCGCGACAAGTCCGGCAACGTCTGGTGGCTCGCCGTGCTCTCCGGGGGCGAGTCCTGGCACAACCTGCACCACGCGGACCCGACCTGCGCGCGGCACGGCGTGCTGCGCGGGCAGGTGGACAGCTCAGCCCGAGTGATCCAGTTCTGCGAGAAGATGGGCTGGGCCTACGACGTTCGGTGGCCCTCACCAGAGCGGATCGCCGCGAAGCGGGCTGCTTGACCGATGTACGAGATGATGACCGGGTGAGCGAACCCGGAACCAGAACCGCCACACGCACTGTCGAGAGTCGCACGACCACCCGCGTGAGGATGACCGGAAAGGAGCGCCGCGAACAGCTCATCGACGTCGGCCGCAGGCTGTTCGCTGAGCGTGGTTTCGAGGGCACCTCAGTTGAGGAGATCGCCGCCAAGGCGGGGGTATCCAAGCCGGTCGTCTATGAGCACTTCGGTGGCAAGGAAGGCCTCTACGCCGTCGTCGTCGATCGCGAGATGCAACAACTGCTCGACATGGTGACCAGTGCGCTTACCGGCGGCCATCCCCGTGAGCTGCTCGAGCAGGCAGCGTTTGCACTTCTGGATTACATCGAGCAGTCCACCGACGGCTTTCGCATCCTGGTCAGGGATTCGCCGGTCGCACAGTCGACCGGATCCTTCGCGTCGCTCATCTCCGACATCGCGACCCAGGTGGAGCACATCCTGGTCGCCGAGTTCAAGCACCGCGGTTACGAGGCGAAGCACGCGCCGCTCTATGCGCAGATGCTCGTGGGAATGGTGGCTCTCACTGGGCAGTGGTGGCTGGATGTACGCAGGCCAAGAAAGGCCGACGTGGCAGCGCACCTCGTCAACCTCGCGTGGAACGGGCTGTCAGGACTAGAGCGCAAGCCACGCCTGGTCACCCGACGGCGATAGTGTCGCGTGTCGCGGCCGGTCAGCCGTCGCTGAGCCAGACCGTGACGTGCAGCGGCTGAGTGTCATGCGGCCGGCGCATATATAGGGTCTGGTCCTCTCTTGTGGTGAGATCGACGGCAAGCCGGGGCGAGAATCCGAGATTCAGCAGAACGTCGGGGGACTCGGCCGCCATGAGGACGGGTCGGTGTCCCGCGGCCCTGGCCCGGCTCATTAGCCGATCAACGTTGGCACGGTTCACGTCAAGCACCCGTGCTACGGCGGCACCGCATTCGCCGCGAAGCGCCGCTGGCCACTCTGCCCTGGATCTGCCGTCCACGAGGAGGACGGCCGCCCGCGGGCCGATGTCGGTGCACACCTGATCAATCGCGCCGATCGACCCGGCCTCGACCCGCTTGGGCAGAAGGGGAGCACTCGCCCAGGCGATCGGGCCGGCGATACCGAGGACCACGCACGTGACCGCCACCACCGGCAGCCGGCTACCGTCCGCGAGAGCGCCACGCAGATAGCGGTGGATCACCTTGGCGCCATAGCAGGCCAGCAGAAGCAGCCCGGGCAGTACGACGGGAACGAACCGGCGATCCGCCCACGGGTGATCCGGCGATATGCCGGGCCGCCACAAGGTCAATGCGGTGGTTCCCAGCACCACGACGAGCGGGGCCACCCAGGGGTCGACCGGGTCGTCACCCCGCCGGGCGGGATCGAGGATGCGCCGGATAAGTACGGCCGCGGCGAAGACGGCGACGGTGAGCGTGAGCCACCCAAGCCACCAGGCAAGCCAGTGCATGCTCCACTCGTCGTAGGTCCGAGTACCGTCCACCGGAAGCCCCTGGGCGCGTTGCCGGCTCGCAACGTCAAGGGCGCCCAGTGAGTTGGGTGGGTTGCCGTGAACGGTCTGGACTGCGGGCCGGATGGCGAAGGCGGCAGCAACCGCGACGATCACCCACGGCGCCAGCGTGGTGAGCCAGCGCGGAGGGGCAAGCAGGTGCCGGCGGGCGAGCCAGACGGCTCCGACCGTCACCAGAGTCATGGCCACGGCAAACCACAACAATGGCCGCAGCGAGTCCCGCAGCGCGAGGACGTAAGGCTTGGTCAAGAAATCCGCATCGATGACCCCGAAGCCGAGGCCGACCAGGCAGCCGAGTGTGAGCAGGCGCCACAGCGGCGAGTCGCGAACCGCGAGCCAGCCGGCGACCGGAATCAACAGCGCCATCTCCCGCAGCGTGTCGATCCGGACGGCCGCACAGATGCCGAACAGAAACCCACCGATTGCAGCTGCGATCCCGCTGTTGGTTCGCACCGCGTCGACCATCAGACAGAACGCGGCCAAGAGCAATACCGCCGCCATCGACTCGGACAGGGGCGACCGCGTGGCGTACCAGAAGGGCTCGGCCAGCCCCAGCAGAAGCGCACCGAGCGGCGCCCACCGCGGCCCGACGAGCCGCCAGACGAGCCCGGCGAATGCGAGCAAGGCAAGCGCACCGAGCATGGGCGGAACCCACAGGGTCGCACGCCAATTCGATCCCCATTCGGCGGCGGCGAGGGTGGACGGCAGTCCGGACATGAACTGCGGGACCAAAGCGCCGCCAGGACCGTGGGGGTAGAAGGCCTGGCTGGCCGGGTCGAGCGTTGGGTCAGCTCCTCCAAACGAGGCCAACCCCGTCGGCACGAGCTTCTCACTGTGGTTGGCGAGCCAATGGCCGATGAGGCTGTACGCGGCCGCATCACGGCGCAGGATCACCTTCTCGGCATGCAAGAGCCCGTTGGTGATCAGGAACGCACCGGCGAGGCCGACAACGGTCAATACGCTCCAGCCCGGGACGTCCTCGTAGGCGCTGGCCGCGCTGCGAGCAGCTCGCCAGGCCAGGACGACCGCAGGCACCAGAAGTGCCAAGAAGAGCGGGACCGCGAACAGCGGACGGAACGCCCTGACGGCCAGCAGCGGGATCGCCACCGCCAGCCAGGTGGCGATGATCACCGCCGGAACGACAGAAAAGACGCTGAGGAGGACCGCAGGCCAGGGGGCGCCATTGCCTGCCACCAGTTCAGCCGTGGCTCGCCCGCGGGTCTCCTTGATCGGATCGACGAGCGCCGCCTCGTGGGGTGGACCATGCCTGCTCGTCATGCGGCCACCCTGCGTCATGGGACCCTGCGATGAAGCACGAGGTAGTCGTTGTGCGCGTACACGATGTCGTACCCCTGGCCGGCGAGCAATAGCGCCACGTGGAAGCGCTGTGCCAGCAGTGAGTCGAACGGGAACGACCACTGCCGGGTGTCGGCTATCACCCACTCTGCCCCGCGCGGCTGGTCGTCGAGGAGCAGGACGCTGGCGCGGGAGGTCAGATGGGGGCCAAGCTCGTTGTCGGTCTCGACGGTCGCTCCGTCCGGGATGAGCGCGCCCGCCGCCGCGGCCGCGCCGGACCTGTCCTGCCTGCCGTGGTCCCCATTGGGGAGGGACCAGGGCTGGAACCATCCGGCCAAGGCGAGGACGATCGCGCACAGCGATGCTGCGGCGAGCCCGACGCCCAACCGCTCCCGCGTGGACCTTCCGATCAGCCGGCGCGAATCCTCGGCTGCGGCGTCGGCTGTGGCGGGCTGCGGTTTGCGCGCGCCGGGTACCCGAGCCTCAGGCGGTGGAGGCGACACTCCATCAGACCGGTAACCATGCCAGGGTCGCGACGCGAAGCCGCTCACGGCCATCACGAAACGGCGTGGCCGATCCCTGGCCAGCGCATCGATTGCGGCCATCACCAGGATCGGCCAGACGAAAGCGTCGTAATGGTTGTTCGGGCCCCAATGATTTGGGTTCGTGGAGAGGACACGCTCCGCCAGCAGCGGCAGCGCCAGCAGGGTGATCGGCGAGAGAAGAGGGAGCAGCAGGAGCGGGCCGACAAGCCAGAGCAGCATGTGCCACTTTCGCTCCGGGGTGATGGCGATGCTGATCGTGTCCAGCGGGTGCAGGACGACGTGTCCGAAAGCCTGGATCGGCCCCGCGCCGAGCCCGTCGTACAGCCAGTAGTAGCCCGAGGTGCCCCCGCCAAGCGGGATCAAGACGAACATGATGAAAGCCAGCGCGATCGGCCCGACCGCGGCCACCGTGAGTCCAAGCTGCCGATGTTCCCTGCCGCCACGCAGCGCGATCAAGAGGCCAAAGACACCCACGAGCATGCCCATGTCCTCCTTGACCAGCAGGAGGGCGAGGGTGAGTGCAGCGGCCTGGCGATAGCGGCCGGCGAGCAGCCGCTCAAGCGCCCACGCCATCAAAGGGACTGAGAAGGCGACCTCGTGGAAGCCACGGGCCGAGGCGACAATCAGCGGCCAGCCGAGAGCAAACACCCCCGCCATGAGGTAGCCACCCAGGACACCGATGGCGCGTCTGGCCGCTAGCCATACGGCAGGGACGGCGACGGCAAACAGGACTGCCTCGGCGATGAGCAGCGTCACCGGATGGCCATACATCCAATACAGCGGCGTCAGCAGCGCAAGGATCGGCGAGAAGTGGTCCCCGAGGATGGAGAAATTCTGGCCGAGATCGTCGTGGACACCTTTGACAATCGAGACCGGGAGCCCGAGGTGGGCATAGGACCGCATGGCCTGATCGAAGATGACCATGTCGTAGGAGCCAAGGGTGTACCTGGCGTAGGCCAGCGCGCCGATCGAGAGGTAGAGCGTCGCTGCGGCGGCGGCAAGCAGGCCCACCCTCCACATGTGACCACGGTGCACGCCAGTTGGCCCCCGCTCGGCTCCCGGCGCCGACCCGGCGACCCGCGCAGGCGCAACCTGCGGGTCGGTACGCGCGACGACGCTTTCCATGCTCACGCCACCTTCTCGCGTCGCCACGCATGAAACCTTATGGGGTGGCCAGATGGTGCAAGCGGCCAGCCGCTGCGAACCCCGGCTAACAGGACACTAGAGCGATGACCGAGACCCTTGGCGAGCTGTTCAGATCTCACCGCGCTGACCCGGCCCGCCCGTTCATGACGTTTTACGACGACGCGACAGGAGAGCGGGTCGAGCTGTCCCGGATCAGCTTCGACAACTGGGTGGCGAAGACGGCGAATCTGATCCAGGACGACCTGGCCGCGGCGCCTTGGGAGATCATCTCGATCCTCCTGCCGGCACATTGGCAGGCGCTGGTCTGGCTGGCCGCATGCTGGGAGACACGGCTGGTCGCCGCGCCTGGTCTCGACCCGGCAAAGGCCGACCATGCGGTGGTGGATGCCGACCACCTGGCCGCCGCCGGCCGCTCGCCCGGGGAGCGGATCGCCCTGCCGCTGCTCCCGCTCGGCGGCCGGTTCGGGGAGCGTGGGATGGAACCGCTGCCCCCTGGCCTCCTCGACTATGCGGCGGAGGTCCCAGGCCACGGCGACCGGTTCACCCCCCTGTCCGGGCCGGCGCGTCCGGACGACCCAGCACTGCTGCTCGACGCCAGGACGTACACGCAATCGGAACTGGCCGCTCGCGGACGGGACAGAGCCCGCGAGCTCAGCCTGAGCAGCCGTGCGCGGGTGCTGACCGACCGTAAGCCGGCGACCATGGACGGCATCACAGACGCGTTCCTCGCTCCGCTTGCTGTAGGCGGCTCCACAGTGCTCTGCCGGCACCTCGACAGGAATCGGGTCGACCACCGAGCATCGGCTGAGAAGGTGTCCGACATCCTCCTCGCCGGTCCCGGTGACCCGGGACAGCCAGCCGGTTAGAGTCACGCCATTCACCGAGCTTCCGAGTGTCATCCAGGCGTCGCCCGACCGCTGCGCTGCTCCGTCGAACCGGTGCCATGCTTGGACGGCGGGGGGCGTGATGTTCCTGGTGTCCTCGTCACAATGATCCATTAAGCTCGCCGTCGACGGCCCGGCGTGCCCCCGCGATCGTCCCGCATGACGGCCGTTGACGTCCGCGGTAAGCAGCCGTTGCGCTCACACGGCCGGGCCGCGTGCCGATCCGGACCATCCGGCAGTGTCACCCACATGGTCTCTCAAGGAGGATGGTCGATGGACGGAGCAGACCCGAGCCAGCTGGCGGGGCGGGACGACTTGATCCGTCGACAGATGGCGGAACGCACTGAGCGCCAAGGCTGGCTCCACCACGTGGTCGACGGCGACACCGGCGAGGTGGCGACGACTCGGCTGGATCGACCGCTGGCACCGCTCTCGCGCGCCGAGCGGCTGGCTCGGCTCGGTCACGGGCCCCCTCTGCCGGGTCCCTGGGGACCGGTCTACAAGCTCACTGCGAGGAGCCCCTACCAGGCCGCGCCGCTCAATTGGCTGGCCCAGTACCACGTGGCCATCTCTCTGTCCGACGCTCAGGACTACATCGCTTGGTCGCTTCCTCAGGACTCCCAGCCCACTTCCGATCCGCCGGGGTTCAGCGCCCATTTTAGCGAGCCGCCGTCGCAGCGCTGCGTCCTCACGCTTGTATTCTCGGCATCTGCCTGGGACGGCGCGGTAGGGCACATCAGCTTTGTGGGAACTGTGAACGCTGACATCCCGATCGCTGGCGGTTGGGCCAATCACACCGTGGATATCTCGACCGTCCCACCCGCTGACGGTGTGCATACCTGGGCTAATCTCCGGCCCGGCCTGCACACAGTGGTTTTCACCTCGATCACTCTCCAAGCCGAGCGGGTGATCCTTGACCCAACCACTTGACCCAACCATAGGCTGAAGCACGTAGATCGCTGTCGCCCGCGGTGACGAGCTCGAAGGTCCTACGGCTGACGTCGCAATCGCCGTGTCGAAGATCGAGATCCTTCACAGAAGTTGAACAGATCAGCCCGAACCGTAGCCGGACCGAACCCGGACGGGCCATCGTCCGAAGGTGATATTCGGGCAGGTCAGAGGCCGTTTCCGGGGACGAGTCCGGACCATACCCGGACGGGCGGTACAGTCACGCCATTGGGGTGCTCCGGCAAGAGAGGTCCCGGTATGGACAAGGTCGTCCCAAGCCCGGCCGACGCGGTCGCTGACATCTCCGACGGCGCATCCTTGGCCGTTGGTGGCTTTGGTCTGTCGGGCAACCCGATGAAGCTGATCGAAGCACTTCACGACCGCGGCACCAGCGACCTCAAGGTCGTCTCCAACAACTGTGGGGTAGACGACTGGGGCCTCGGGATCCTCCTCGCCGACCGCAGGATCGCCCGGATGACCAGCTCGTACGTTGGCGAGAACAAGGAATTCGCCCGGCAGTTCCTCGCCGGCGAGCTGGAGGTTGAGCTCACTCCGCAAGGCACTCTGGCCGAGAGGCTGCGCGCTGGCGGTGTCGGCATCCCAGCGTTCTATACAGCGACCGGAGTCGGCACCCAGGTCGCCACCGGCGGCCTGCCCTGGCGCTATCACCCCGACGGCTCGGTCGCGCTCGGCTCCCCGGCGAAGGAGACCAGGGACTTCGACGGCCGCGCCTACGTGCTCGAGCAGGCGATCGTCACCGATTTCGGGCTCGTCCATGCCCAGCGCGGCGACAAGCACGGCAACCTCGTTTTCCACGAGTCGGCGCGGAACTTCAACCCGCTCTGCGCGATGGCTGGGCGGATCACCATCGCGGAGGTGGAGGAGGTGGTCGAGCAGGGCGAACTGGACCCGGACGAGATCCACCTGCCCGGCATCTTCGTCCAGCGGGTCGTTCCGGTCGGCACGGGCGTGGAGAAACGGATCGAGCGCCGGACGGTACGACCGCGGCCAGCGGCGGCGGACTCGTCGGCAGGGGAGAGCTGAGATGGGCCTCACGCGGGAGCAGATGGCAGCGCGCGCCGCAGCCGAGCTAACCGACGGGCAGTACGTCAACCTGGGGATCGGACTCCCGACCTTGGTGCCGAACTACCTGCCTAAGGGCGTCCACGTGGTGCTGCAGAGCGAGAACGGCATCCTCGGGGTCGGCCCTTACCCCTACGAGGGCGACGAGGACCCGGACCTCATCAACGCCGGCAAGGAGACCGTCACCGTCCTGCCGGGCGCCGCCTTCTTCGACTCCGCGACCAGCTTCGGCATGATCAGAGGTGGACACATCGATGCAGCCATCCTCGGCGCGATGCAGGTTTCCGCCGGGGGTGATCTGGCCAACTGGATGATCCCCGGGAAGATGGTCAAAGGTATGGGCGGGGCGATGGACCTTGTCCATGGGGCGAAAAAGGTCATCGTTCTCATGGAGCACGTGGCCAAAGACGGCTCGTACAAGATCGTCAGGGAGTGTTCGCTTCCTTATACAGGTCGCGGAGTGGTGAACCGGATCATCACCGATCTGGCCGTCCTCGACCTGACCGCTGATGGGCTGGTCCTTCGCGAGGTGGCACCAGGCGTATCCGTCGACGACGTTCGCAACGCCACCGAGCCGGATGTCATCGTCACATCGGAGCCGGCACCGATGAGGGCGTGACCTTTCACGGGCGCCGTCCCGGCGCGAGCGGCGGAGGAGGTTGTTGCACGGCCGCCGGAGCCGCCCGGATCTGCTGAATGATCCGGTCGTAATCCTTGGTCGACAGCCAGAGTTTGTAGATGATCGCGAATTCGAAGACCAGCAGCAGCGAACCCGTGATCACGACCACCGGGATGATCGACGTCAGCGGCCCGATGATGAAGGTCGCCATCTGGAATTCGATGCCGCTGATGATGTGCGTCCGTACCCGCCGAGTTTGAAGGAAGTCTCGAAACCTCGTGTACGGCCCGAACTTTGCCTGGAAGCGCTGCTGAATGACCTCTGCCGGATCCTTGAGGCCAGTCTCGAGGTCCACGTCCGGATCAATGTCATCGGAGGCAAGCCGGCGGACAGCCTCCCGGGTGGCCGGCGGCAGCGCGTCAAGCTGGTCGGACGAGGCTCCGGACGGAGATTTGTCGGCAATGGCCTGGCGAATGCCGGCGAGCATTGCCTCCCGCACCGCATTCACCCGGAGAGCATTCAGGTTTCTCAGCATCTCGAGGAAGACGACAAACACAGCGAGATAGAGGTAGATCGGCCGGTCGGTCTTCACGAACTGACCGCCCATCAGGGCCACTGCGCACACGAACACCCGCACCCGATCGAGGATGTAGTCCAGCCACCCCCCGAAGATCGAGCCAGTGTCTTTGAGTCGTGCAACCTTCCCGTCAACGCAGTCGAGAACGAAGCTCAGGTAGTAGAGCAGCGCGCCGAGGACTAGCGCCGGATAGTCGGCGAACGCAAAGGAGACTGCCGCGCCGAGCCCGAGCGCGAACGATGCGACGGTGATCTGATTTGGAGTGATCTTCGTCCGGTTGGCGATGAACAGGGCGATCGGACCCGCGACTGGGTCGACGACGAAGACCGTCCACCAGGCGTCCCGCTTCTTCGCGCCGGTCCGCCTGATGTCCTCCATCGTGTACGGCACATCCGTCATTGTTCTCGATCTCCATGCTCCCCGCGATGGCGCACCGCTGGTGAACGTGCTTCTACCGCCTCCAGCGGAACTGCAGACGGCGCCGCGCACCCAACGGTATGGGTAGGCGCCTGATGAACCCGCAGCGCGGCCGTCAGCGACCTCGGCGTCGCCCGACGGGAGGCTCAACGCGCGCTGCTCGGATGCGCCGCCATCCTCGCTTGACCTGCGACCAAAAGGAGCCGGCGTTTGAGTAGGCGAGTCGGCGAGAACCGCTCATGGAGGACCGGGCGACATCCAGCGCGTGCCGCACAGTTCGAGGGTGGCGCAGCAGTGTCAGTTCGCCGTCGTCGGCGAAGGACACCTCGTACTTGGGTGCCCAGCCCTGTGGTCGCCTAAGAGCGGTCTCCCAACTGGAGTTGTTCCAGACCACGCGCAACCTCAGCCGCAGCGCGTGGGCCTTGCTCTCGATCGCGTTGAAGGCCTCGGCCAGGTCGAAGGTCGCCGACACGTCGAATACGTCGCCAGAGCGGCGGGCCTGCACGGGGATGGGCACGATAGAGCCCGACGCGTCGCAGACGGCGTCGAGGGTGATCACTGCGTCATCCAATGTCGCGCGCTTGCTGTGTCCCTTCACCTCCAACCGTCCGGCGAACGCGATCCGTGGTGCCGTACGGAACGCGGCGGAGTTGGAGCCGTCGCGGACGAGCCTGGCCGGAAGGCGCAACCGCGCGAGGCGGGAGGGGAGCCGCAAGCGACGCACGTAGCCCAGCCGAGTGACCTTGAGCTTCACGAACTCGAGGGTGGTCCGATGCTCCTTCTTCTCGATCACCCCGTTCACGACGTCACGCCAGTCGTTCAGGAAGGCGACGTGATCGTGCTTCTTAGCGGTGTCGAGCGCCGCCTGGCTCATCCTTTCGGCGAGCCCGGGGTTGCGGATCAGCTCGAGGATTCGGTCTGCCATGCCTCGGATGTCGCCTGGTTTGACCAGGAAGCCATTCACGCCGTCGGTTATCTGCTCCCGCGGTCCGTACCGGATGTCGTAGGCGATGACCGGGCACCCGTGGCTCATGCTCTCCAACGTGGCCAGCGGATAGCCCTCAAACCTGCTGCTCAGCAAGAATCCAGTCGCCGTCCACAGCGAATCCCTGGCGTGCGCGTCGGGACCGCGCAGATGGACCGAGTCCTGCACGCCTGCTGCAGTGATCTCGGCCTCCAACGGGAGGCGCAGATTGCCGTCGCCGTAGATATCCAGCTTGGCGTCCGGCTCCTCCTTGACGACGAGGGCGAAGGCGCGGATCGCGTCCTCCAACCGCTTCTGCCGCTCGAGCCGGCTGACAATGGCGAAGCGCTTGGGCTCGCGCTCAGGAAGCGGATCCGGTCGCTGTCGTGACTCGACCGGATTGGGGACGACGAACAGATTGGTCGTAGCCCCGAAGCGAGCAGCGAGGTCGTCTCGCTGGCGACTGGTGAGCGTGACCAAGCCGTCGAGATTGTGGATCGACTTGAGCAGCGCCACATAGGTCGGCTGGATCGCGGAGTTCCACGCGTCCTTCGCATGGATGTTGTGCATCAGGTGCATGACGTGGAACCGGTCATCTGGCATCGGGAGGATGTAGGCCAGGGAGAAGCGGCTGTCGCTGATGATGAAGGCACGCCGCCCTTCAGGTGCGAGGCTGACGATCCAGTTCTGCCGCCACCCCTTCTGGTTGGACCAGCTGCGGACCGGCAGGCCCTTGCTGTTGACCAGGATCACGCTGGTCGCTTGCGCCTTCCCGGCCGGCAGGCGCAGATAGACCGAGCCGTCAGGTCGCCGGTAGTCGACGGCGACCTCAGCCCGGGTGCGTGGGTGTACGTGGCGCGTTGTATAAACGGTGCCGTCGGGATGGCCAGTGTCCTCGACGTCGAAGCCCTCGAGCGGCAGCAGCGGGTCGCCGGTGGGTTCGAGATGATCGATGTCGGTGTCGCGGTACCACTCGAAGATGTTGACCAGCCGCATCGGATCGACCAGTTGGCCTTGTTCGCGCAGCGCGGCCCGCACCTGCGGATAGTGCGGGGTCGGATCGAACGTCAGCAGAATCGGCTCGATCCCCGCCTTTTGCGCAAGCAGCCGATTGCGCATCAGGAGAGCCCGGGTCTGTCCACCAGCCCCGGCGACGATGAGCCCGCTGAGCGAGAGGTACTGCCCCTCGGGCATCTCGATCTCGGGCACGTGGCCCACTCTAGTAACTGCGCCGGGTCTGGTCAGGTCGCCGTGACCTGCGGCGGCAGTCGCGACAGTAGGCTCGTCAATCGGCGCCGGAGCCGCGGCGCGCGGGTGATGACACGAAGATCAGCCGAGGAGCCTCATGCCGGGAACCGCTCGCCGACTGGCTCGTCGATACCTCCCGACGAGGGTTCGCCGGGCGCTGCTCGCCGTTCGGGACAGGCGTCACAAGAGTGCTCCGGCACGGCCCCGACCACAGCAGAAGCCCGAGACGGACCAGTCACAGCGCAACGTGCTTGTCGAGGCACTGCGTACCGGCCGACCGCTCGGCGACGCCGTGATCGAGCAGGTACGCGCGCTGCTCGACGCGGGCAGACCGCACGCGGCGGAGTCGATCGGTGCCTCGCTCCGTAAGGAACCCGACACGGCCCACCTCGGTGCGCTTGCCAGCGCCATCGTGGCATTCCATCGCAGCTACGTACCCACGGCGTGGCAAGAGTTCGGGACCGTTCCCCGCGAGCTCAGGTGGCGCCACGCGGCATCAGAATATGTCAGGTCCGGCATCAAGACAGACCGCGCGACGGTGCTCGGCGAAGTGCGACGCCTGCTCGCGGAGGCCCCGGACTCGGTCGATCCCCAGAGCTGGAGCGACATCCTTGGAACGATCTATGGCGCGGGCGAGGAAGATCTCGCGCGCGACATCTTCGCGGTCTTCGACCGGCGGATCGGTGATGGGACCGGCACACCGAAGGGACTCGTCGAATACCGGGACTGGATGCGTTCGTGGGTCGCGCTTTCAGCCGACTCTCCCAGTGCACCCAACGTGCCAGTCGGTCACGTGTCCTTCGCGATCATGGACTTTGGCCATCCGGGCCGCTTTCGTGCGTCGGCCAATATCGGCGACCACATGCAAGCCCTCGCTTCGCTCGGCCATGTTGTCCGGCACCAGGGCCTACAGTTTCACGGCCCGCAGGATCTGGTCGATCTCCTGGAGCGCCTGCAGGGGCGCGTCCGCCCCGAGCTGCAGCGGAGCAGCGTGACGGCCGATGTCGATGTCATCACAGTTGACCGCGATGCCTCGATGTACAAGGAGGTGCCGCAGAACACGTGGGCGCTGGCCTTCGGATGGTTCATGCACCCGATCTTCCGGGTGCGCTACGGGTTTCCGTTCCATCGCAACCTGCTGCCGATCTTCTTGTCCTTCCACTGCGCCAAGCGCGACCTGCTGACCCCAGAAGCACTGGAATACCTCCGCACATACGGCCCGATCGGCTGCCGTGACTGGACGACGGTCGACCTCCTCCTCAGCGTCGATGTTCCGGCCTTCTTCTCTGGCTGCATGACCGCCACGGTCAATACCGTCTTTCCCGACCTATCTCAGCGGCCGCCCTCGAGCGCCCCGGTTGCTTATGTGGACATGCCGCCGGAGACCGTTCCTGACGGCGCCGTGACGTACAAGCACAGCAACGACGCCATACGCTTCCGCAGCTTCTCCCGCAATGTCGACCGTGCCGTGGAGCTACTCGAGACGTACCGCGGTCAGCATTCAGCAGTGGTCACGAGTCGGCTGCATTGCTGGCTGCCCGCGAGGTCGATCGGAGTCCCGGTCGATTTCCGGCCGAGGAACCGCTCGGACATCCGCTTCGCCGGTCTCATCGACACCACGGACGCCGAGTTCGACCTCATGCGTGACGGGATCAATGCAAAGCTCGAGCGCGTGACGAGCATGATCATGTCGGGTAGGAAGCCCGCAGACGTCTATGAGCTGTGGCGGTCGTTGAACGCTCGCGACGTTGAGGCGGCGCGCCAGCGGCGGGCGGCCTCCGTTCCAGCCGTGGCCCCTGCCGGCAGAGTTCTCGACGACATCGCCAGCGCGGTGGCGTCCACCACCACCA
>JBKPTD010000150.1:0-6372 GCA_046735375.1 Actinomycetota bacterium
GATCATGGTGGGGTCAGGTGCCGCCGCTCAGCTCGTCGCGCGTGTCGGCGCCCGGCCGCTGCTGCTGGTCGGAGCCCCGACCGCGGCCGCAGGCTTGTTCTGGCTGTCGAGGATTAGCGAGGACGGGAGTTATGTCAGCGATGTGCTGGGGCCGATGCTCGTCCTCGCCACCGGCCTTGGCCTGCTATTCATGCCGCTCACCCTCATCGCTATGTCCCGAGTCAGGAACGAGGAGTCCGGCGTCGCGGCCAGCCTGCGCAACACCGGCCAGCAGGTCGGTGGGGCGATTGGGCTGGCCGTGCTGGGTACGGTCGCATGGACGGTCGTCGCCAACACGGTCCGCGACCAGACAGCGCAGGCTGCGAGCACGGCGGCCCAGACCGGCCAATCAGGGCAGCCCAGCCGGTCCGCGGTGACCGCGGCCTATCACCATGCGCTCGCTACCGGGTTCTCCCGTGCCTTCGAGGTCGCGGCTGCGACGATGGTGGTCGCTCTGATCATCGCGATCGTCGCGATCCGGGTGCGCCGCTCCGACCTGAGCGACGTTCGGGCCTGACGCGGAGCGCCCCTCCGCGGCGCGCGCCGTCCATGACGCCCAGGGCAGGCGGTCCGCGCCTCAAGCTCGCCGAGCTGACATAGCTGCCGTCGGCGGCTATGTCAGCTCGGTGGATCGGCGAATGCTCCGCAGGAGTCACGGCGCCGACAGCACCTCCACGGCACCCGGGACTTGGCCCTACCATTCCTGAGAGCGACATCGGCCGTTCATCACGACGATGATCGCCGCCGACGCATCGTGCTGGATGAATTGCGAGCCGCCGCGGAAGATGTCGGTGCGGTAGAGGGTCATCGCAAACGGTCCACGCCGAGGAATGTCGCCATCCCGGATCACAACCCGACCGACTTCCCGACTGGAGGTGCCGTGGCTGTCCAAGCGATCGTGGCCGACCCCGCTGTGCCCACCACGATGCGTCTGCATCAGGTGCAGGAACCTTCGCCCAATCCCCGGCAGGTCGTCATCGAGGTGCAACACATCTCGCTTAACCACGGTGACCTCAATGACGCAGGATCTGGCCGCGTCCCACCCGGTGCCGTCCTGGGCTCCGACGTCGCCGGTGTGGTGACTCAGGCGGCCGGCGATGGAATCGGACCACGGGTCGGGACACGCGTGGTGGCTCTAGCGAGCGGCGGCTTCGCGCAGCGCATCACAGTCGACGTTGACTCGGTGGCCACGGTCCCCCCAACTGTGGATTTGGCTGAGGCGGCGGCGCTACCCGTAGCCGGCCTCGCGGCACTACGTGCCCTGCGTGCGTGTGGCTCGGTGCTCGGCAAGCGAGTACTGATTACTGGCGCCTCGGGCGGCGTGGGCAGCTATGCGATCCAACTCGCCGCCAGAGCAGGTGCACATGTCATCGCATCGGTCGGCTCGGCCGCGCGCGGCCGCGGCCTCCGCGAGGACGGTGCCGCCCACGTCGTGATCGGGCTCGACGGGATCGAAGACCCTGTCGATGCGATCCTTGACACCGTCGGCGGACCGCAAATGGTCGAGGCCTGGGCCCTCCTGGCACCGGGTGGGAGCCTTCAAAGCATCGGCTGGACCTCGGGCCAACCCGCGGTCTTTCCGGCCTATGCCACGATCGGGCCCGCTAAGACGCTGAGCTCCTACCTCACCTCCGGTCCAGTCGATGCGGACCTGAGGACGCTCGTGAACCTTCTCGCCGCCGGCGAGCTCGTCGTCAGGGTCGGCTGGCGCGGACGCTGGGACCTGGTGTCCGAGGCCGTGAGCCAGATGCGGGACCGCAAGGTGAACGGCAAGGCAGTTCTCTATCTCCCGGCCGGTACGCCCGAGTCAGGCTAACAACACCCCAGTGAGCGCCCGGTTTCGTCCGGCCGACTGCCACGCCGTACGACTCGGACCGGGAGTCGATGCGGAGAGCCTGTACCAAGAATCTGCACATGCTCCCAGCGTCGACACCGCGGGCGATTACCTATACATGACGGATTCCGCGGCCGTGGCGACGGCATACCGTCACCTTGGCGATGTTGAGAGAACCAGTCGAGCGGGCGAGCATGGCTGCATTGCGCAGCCCCACCCGACCGGTCTGGTGTGCGTGGCAAAGGGCGCCATCTGACCGACGATCCGGCCACCGACTCCAAACGAGCCGCTGCCTCGAGCGGAAACTGCCGGTGATCTGCCGGTCGTTCTGCCTTGCCGATCATCGAGCACCTCGTCGATGTTCGTTGCGGGTTGGAAAGCGGTGAGGAGGTGGCTCGATGAGGAAGCTCGCGGTCATAGAGCCCGGCCCGCTGTTGTTCTCGGGCACACCCGCCTACACCGATTGGGTCGCCCTTCTGAGCCGCCAGCGCGCTCGCCGCGCTATCGGCGTGGCCCGCGACGTCCGCGGCCATGTGACGACCGAGGGGGGTCAGTGTTCTCCCGGCTTGCCGATCTGATCAACCGCCGCCCTTGGCAGATACTCGCGGTCGTATTCGTGATCATCGCGATCGCAGCGCCCCTCGGAGGCAGCGTTCGCGAGCATCTCAAGCCACGTGGTTTCGACGTCGCCGGCTCCGACAGTGCCGAGGCCCGCGAGAGCATTGCGCATGCCGCCGCAATCGATCCGGCAAACAGCGTTCTCGCGCTCGTGCGCCTCGACGCCCCGGTCGGCGCAGCCACCTCGCAACAGAGAATCGACGCCGTCGAATCGAAGCTGCGAAGCGACCCGGCGGTCGCCGCCGTCCTCGATTGGCGTTCTGCCCATAACCCGGCCATGGTCGCGCGGGACGGCCGCTCGACCTATCTGATCGCGGCGGTCCGGCCGCTAGACGACGAGAAGCAAGAGGAGGCCGGGAAGCGGCTGATCACCGCGTTCGCCGACGACCCACAGGTCGTGCTCGGCGGCAATCCGGTGGCAAACCACGAGATCTCGAAGACGATCGAGGACGACCTGCGCCGGGCCGAGCTGCTGGCCCTCCCACTGATTGTGGTGCTCTCCTTCTTCATCTTCCGTGGCTTCGTGGCGAGCCTGCTGGCGCCGCTTGCGGGCGGGGTCACTGTCATCGTCAGCTTCTTCCTGCTGCGCGAGCTCGCGTCGGTCACGTCACTGTCGATCTACGCGCTCAACCTTGTCACCGGGCTCTCGATCGGGCTTTCGATCGACTGGAGCCTGCTGCTTCTCTCTCGCTACCGCGAGGAGCGCGCTCGAACACCAGATCTGCAGCTCGCCCTGCGCCGCGCGCTGACCCGCGCCGGCCACACGATCTTGTTCAGCGCCGCCATTGTGGCCGCTTCGATGGCAACGCTGCTGGTATTCCCGCTGCGCTTTCTCCAATCGATGGGCTACGGCGGACTGATCGTCTCGGTGGTGGCCATGCTCACCGCCGTCATCGTGCTGCCCGTCGTTCTCCGCCTGCTCGGACCGCGCGTAGATGCGCTGACACTGCCGCGCTGGCGTGACCCGACGCGGCTCGCCCAGCCGACACGGGTCTGGCGCGGCATCGGGCGCCTTGCCACCGAGCGCGCGGTCCCGGTGGCGACGGTTGTCATCGTCCTGCTGCTGGCGGTCGCGTCGCCGGTGTTCCGCGTTCACTGGACGACGGTCGATGCAAGCAGCCTGCCTGCGCATGCGCAGGCGTACCAAGCCAACGAGGCGATCAATCGCTCGGAGGCATTCGTGCCCAACGCTGGCACGCCGCTCTACATGACCCTCAAAGCCCCCGCACAGGCAAGCGCAGCTGCAGCCGCAGTCGCCGACGAGGCCAGGCATCTCGACGGCGTGCGCGCGGTCGCACCGCCGCAGCCTTTGGGCACCGACACCTGGCAGATCAACGTCGTTGCGGTCGATACGCCCTTCAGCGACTCGACGCAGCACCTGGTCCGCGAGCTACGCAGCCTCAAGACCACCTTCCCGCTCTTCGTTGGCGGCGACGCCGCCGCGTTCTACGACGAACGCAATGCGATCAGCTCCAACCTCCCGATCGCGATCGCGTTGCTCAGCGCAGCGACGCTCGTCATCCTTTTCCTGCTCACTGCCTCGCTCGTCGCGCCACCGCTCGCCCTTCTGATGAACGCGCTTACGCTGGGCGCGGCGTTCGGATCGCTGATCCTGATCTTCCAAGACGGGCGGTTCGAATCTCTGCTCGGCTATACCAGCCAGGGCGCGCTCGATCTGACCATCCCGCTCGTGCTGGCAGCGCTCGTCTTCGCGATCTCGACCGACTACGGCGTCTTCCTGCTCAGCCGGATCCGCGAGGCACGACTGCAGGGCCGCCCCGAGCGAGAAGCGATCAGCGGCAGCGTCGCCACCGTTGGCCGCATTGTGACCTCAGCCGCGGTGCTGTTCGCGGTCTCGATCGGCGTCTTCGGTACCTCCAACATCGTCGTCTTGAAGATCCTCGGCCTCGGCGCCGCCATCGCGGTCCTAGCTGACTCGGTCCTCGTGCGCTGCCTTCTCCTCCCCGCCTCCCTCACCCTGCTCGGCCACCGCACCTGGTGGCTGCCGCCCGCCCTCTCGCGACTCGAGGCCCGAGTCGGCGGACGCGAGGAGGAGTACGCATCCGAGCTGCACCCAATACCTGATGCGGCTGGCCGCGGAATGAGCTGATGATGCGGCAGATCGAGGACTACGCGCTGCTGTCCGATATGCAGACGGCGGCGCTGGTCCACCGGCGGGGCTCGATCGACTGGTGCTGCTTCCCCCGTTTTGACTCAGACGCGTGCTTTGCCGCACTGCTCGGCGACCGCGAGCACGGCCGCTGGCTGCTGGCCCCCGAAGGGCCAGGGGAGCCAACCCGCCGCTATCGGGATGGATCGCTCGTGCTCGAGACGGAGTGGGACACGCCAGACGGACGGATTCGTGTCATCGACGCGATGCCCCCTCGCGGCGAGGCACCAACAATCGTCCGGGTCGTGGAGGGCCTGGCAGGCCGAGTCAGGATTCGCTCGGAGCTGCTGGCCCGCTTCGGGTATGGGCGGATCGTGCCCGCGCTGCGCCGTCTTGACGACGCGTTCGTGGTGACCGCCGGCCCGGACGCGATCGAGTTGCGCACACGGGTGCCGACCGTCGCCGAAACCACGGCCACGGTGTCGCTCGTCGAGGTCCGTGCAGGCCAGCGCGTGCGGTTCACACTCAGGTGGTTCCCGTCGCACACACCGCGCCCGGCCCCCGTGGACCCGGAGGAGGAGCTACGCCGAACTGACGCGTTCTGGCAGGACTGGTCCTCGAGGTCCAGCTACAGCGGACCGTACCGGGACGCGGTGTTGCAGTCGCTCGTCGTGTTGAAGGGTCTCACCTACGTGCCGACGGGCGGCATCGTCGCCGCACCCACGACGTCACTGCCGGAGTGGCCAGGCGGCGAGCGCAACTGGGACTACCGGTACTGCTGGTTGCGGGACGCGACGCTGACGCTGCTGGCGCTCCTCAACACCGGCTACCTGGAAGAGGCGAGCCACTGGCGCGAGTGGTTGCTGCGAGCCGTGGCCGGTGACCCAGACAACATCCAGATCATGTACGGCGTTGCGGGAGAGCGGAGGCTGCCGGAGTGGATCATCGACTGGCTGCCCGGCTTCGCGGACTCGCGGCCAGTCCGGGTCGGCAACGCCGCCGCCGACCAAGCTCAGCTTGACGTCTACGGCGAAGTCACTGACGCGATGTACCAGTCGCGGACGCACAGCCTGGGCGCTTCGTTGGCGGCCTGGGAGTTCGGCCGGCACGTGCTCGGGCTGCTCGAGGACCGTTGGCGCGACCCGGATGAGGGGATCTGGGAGGTACGCGGCAAGCGGCTGCACTTCACCCACTCCAAGGTGATGGCCTGGGTGGCGTTCGATCGCGGGATCAGGCTATGCGAGGAATTCGGCCGCGAAGGGCCGATCGACCGGTGGCGGGCCATCCGAAGCGAGATCCACGCACAGGTGTGCCGCGAAGCGTGGAGCGATCAGCTCGGCTCGTTCACCCAGTCGTACGGCAGTTCGCGGCTGGATGCCAGCCTCCTGCTCCTGCCGCAGGTCGGCTTCCTTCCACCCGACGATCCACGCGTCCGCGGAACGCTCGCGGCGGTCCAACGGGAGTTGACCTATGAGGGCCTCCTGCTCCGCTATCGAAGCGAAGAAGCGGTCGACGGTTTGCGGAGTGGAGAGGGCACCTTCCTGCCGTGCTCCTTTTGGCTGGTGGACGCGCTCGCGCTCGACGGCCGCCACGACGAAGCGACGGAGCTGTTCGAGCGCCTGCTGGGCGTACGCAATGACATTGGTCTGCTCGCCGAGGAGTACGACCCCAGCGAAAGGCGATTGCTCGGCAACTTTCCGCAAGCCTTCTCCCACGTCGCGCTTGTCAACAGCGCGCTCACCCTCGCGAGAACGGCAGCAGGCCAGGTGCG
>JBKPTD010000151.1:0-24788 GCA_046735375.1 Actinomycetota bacterium
TGTTGATCGCGATGAACTCGACCCCCTTGAGGCCGACCTCGATCATCCGGTTGACGGCGTTGACACCGCCCCCGCCGATCCCGACCACCTTGATGACTGCCAGGTAGTTCTGGGGAGTCGCCACCTCGAGTGCCTCTCGCCTCGCGATCCGCTGCGGTCCGCCCGCCGACCATCCCGTTCACGGCCAGCCACGCTTACCGTCAACCGAAGGCAGGGCTTTGTCTACTTATCGGGCTGTCCGCCACGGTAGGTCTCGGCCAATGCCCGGTCAAAGATGCGGGACCCCCACGGCGTGTCGTGATCAGGACCCATTACTGGCCGGCGTCAACCGTCGGTGACTGGTGCGTCCGGCACGCTGACGTCATAGAGCCTCGCCCTCGTCCTCATGAGCGCGGTGAGGACCACGGCCTTGCGGGCTCCGTCCTGCGCACTTCCCCACATGATGTGGACGCCGTCGCGCAACGTCAGCGTGACCGTCTCGGCGGAGGGCGCCGCCACCTCGGTCACTTTGCCCCGAATGGCAGGTGGGACGGCGGCGAGCGTCTCGACAACCGCATCGACTCGGTCCGCGCCGAGCGTGCCAGCATCGCCACCGACAACGAGGGGCACGCCGGCCGGTCGGGTGGCAACCGTCTCGAAGGCGAAGCCGGTGCCGTCGACAAGGACGAAACCGCGGGTACCGGCGACGGCGACCGCGGGCGTTCGCTCCTCGACGATGATCCGGACCGTGTGTGGCCAGCGCCGGTCGACGGCGACGTCGGCGACGCGAGCGATCGACTTCACCCGATCAGCGATGCCGGCGGTGTCGAGCCGGGCTAGCGGCTTGCCCATCGGGACTGCCGCGGTGGCTCGTATCTCCGTCACCGACACGCGATGTCCGCCAACGACCTCCACGCGGCGCACGTCCAGCAGGGGAGACCACCACACCGCCCAGCACCCCAGCGCAGCGAGCGCGACCGCGAAGAGAGCCAAGCCGACCAGCTTCAGCCGGCGCGCTCGGCCCGCCTGTCGCGCCTGTGTGAACCTCGCGGCCGCGTCATGTGTTACCGCGGTCTGCCCACCTGCCACGGACTCACCCCTCGCCTCCCCGGGCTCGCCATGTGCCGAGTAGCTCGAGTACGTGCGGGCCGATCTGGGTGATATCACCGGCACCGATTGTCATAACAAGATCTCCAGGCCGCGCGAGCGACGCCACCAGCGCGGGCACCGCGGGCCAGTCGGCCGCGAAATGGACGCGGTCGGCCGGCAGCGGCACCTCCCTGACGATCAGCGAGCCGTCCACGCCCGGCTCGGGATCCTCCCTTGCCGCGTACACATCCATTACGACCGCTTCGTCCGCCAGTCCGAGGGCAATGCCGAACTCCCGAGCGAAGATCCTGGTCCTGCTGTAGAGGTGCGGCTGGAAGACTGCGATCACCCGGCCACCGCCGACGACCTCCCTGGCGGCTCGAAGGATGACGGCGACCTCAGTCGGGTGATGGGAGTAGTCGTCGACGACTCGGACGTCGCCCGCGACTCCGATCAAGTCGAACCGCCGCCGCACCCCGGCGTACTCGGCGAGGCCCGAACGCAGGCAGTCCGGGTCTACCCCGAGAGTCCGGCCGGCGAGGAATGCACCACTGGCGTTGAGGACGTTGTGGTGCCCCGGCACCCGGATCCAGAACCGGCCATAGGTCTGCTCGTCGTCGGCGAGCTCGAAGCTGGACCCGCCCTCTTTGCTCTCGATGTCGAGGATCCGCAGGTCATTGATCGGCTCCTCGCCATAGGTCACCACTGTGACACCGAGCGCGGACGCCGTCCGTCCTAGGGCGCGGGCCCCCGGGTCGTCGCCGCAGGTGACCAGGGTGCCACCCGGCTGGATCCGGCAAGCAAAGTCGACGAAGGCTGCTGCGACCGCCTCCGGGGTTCCGTAGTGATCGAGATGATCGGGCTCGACGTTGGTGACGACGGCTACGTCCGGCGCATAGAGGAGGAAGGATCCGTCGCTCTCGTCGGCTTCCGCCACGAAGACGTCACCGGAGCCGTCGTGCGCTCCGACTCCAGAGTCCGCGAGCAGGCCACCGATGGCGAAGGTCGGGTCGAGCCCACAATGGCGCAGCGCGATCGCAAGCATCGACGTCGTCGTCGTCTTGCCGTGCGTTCCCGCAACGGCCGCCACGCGGCGGCCGAGCATCACCGACGCGAGCGCCGCGGCCCTTGGCAGCACCCGAAGCCCACGGTCCCGGGCTGCGACGAACTCCGGGTTGGTCTCCCTGATCGCCGTCGAGATGACCACCGTGTCCGCATCGCCCACCTGCGACCCCTGGTGGCCGACATAAATCGTCGCACCGAGCTCTCGCAGCTCGTCGAGTGTCCGCGAGTCCTTCGCGTCGCTGCCCGTCACGGGAGTTCCGCGGGACAGCATGATCCGGGCGATGACCGACATGCCGGCGCCGCCAACGCCGACGAAATGAACACGTCCGAGCGACTGGAGGGGCTCGATCACTCCTCGGTGCGGCACGATCATTGCCGCCTCCGCCGCACGGCTTCGTGGACCATCGCGACCAGCTCGACGTCGGCATTTCGACGGCCGAAGCGGGCGGCCGCCTCGCTCATCTGGACAAGCCGACCGCCGTCCTTGAGCAGAGGCACGACAACCTCCTGGATAGAGAAGGTGTCGAGATCGGCATCCTCGATGAGCAGGCCGCCTCCGGCGCGTACCACAGGAGCCGCGTTGAGCCGCTGCTCACCGTTGCCGATGGGCAGCGGGACATAGACGGCCGGCAGGCCGACAGCGGCAAGCTCGGCGCATGTCATTGCGCCGGCCCGGCACAGCGCCAGATCGGCGGCAGAGTAGGCGAGATCCATCCGGTCGAGATAAGGGATGGTGACATACGGCTGCCCACCCCCACGCTCACGTATCACATTCACGGCGTTGTGCGGTCCGGTCACGTGCAGCACTTGTACGCCCGCCGCCGCGAGCTGCGCAGCCGCCGCGCTCACCGCATCGTTGAGCCGCCGTGCACCCTGTGAACCGCCGGTGACGAATAGCGTCGGCGGGTCGGGCGCGAGCCCGAAATACTCGCGGGCCTCCGCTCGAACAGCTTCTCGGTCAAGCGTGGCGATCGCGGGACGCAGTGGGATACCGACATAGCGAGCATGCGGCAGCCGGGTGTCCGGAGTACCGACCGCCACGAAGTCGGTGAACCTCGCACCAATCCGATTAGCGAGACCCGGCCGCGCATTCGCCTCGTGAACGACGATGGCGACCCCACGGCGCCTCGCGGCGAGATAGGCAGGCATCGCCACGTAGCCTCCGAAGCCGACGAGCACGTCGGCCTTCACCTCGTCGAGGATCTCGGCGACGCGGGCTACGGCCCCGGCGAGCCTGCCGGGAACCTTCAGCAGATCCGGTGTCGGACGCCGTGGCAGAGGCACTGCCGGCAGCAGGGCGAGCTCGTACCCCCGCTCGGGAACAAGCCGGGTCTCCAGCCCTCGCTCGGTCCCGAGGGCGGTGATGCCCACAGTTGGATCGTCGCGACGCAATGCGTCGGCCAGCGCGAGAGCAGGCTCGATGTGCCCGGCAGTGCCACCACCGGCGAGGACCACATGCATGCCGTTCACCTCGCCGAACCTTGCCCCCGGCTGGAACGCTCGCGCGCGTCTGACACTCGGCTCGGCGCCCGCGAGGCGGACACCTGCCGCGGTGTCCGGCGCAGCAAGCGTCTCAGGCGTCCCGGGCCGCGGGCGGCGAGGGCGGCGGCGACGCCGGGCTCACTGCGAGCGAAGGAGAGCAGCATGCCCAGCGCGACGAGTGTGGGGAGCAGAGCCGACCCTCCATATGAGACGAGCGGAAGTGGAATCCCCGCGATGGGTAGCAATCCGAGGACGGCACCGAGGTTGACGGTCGTCTGGACCAGCACCCACGCGGTTGTCCCGGCCGCCGCGAGCCGGACGAAGGGATCCCTCGCCCGGATCGCGATCCGGAACCCGGCGTACCCTAGCGCGGCGAACAGAGCCAGCACGACCAGCGTCCCGGCAAGCCCGAGCTCCTCGCCGATGATGGCGAAGATGAAGTCGGTATGCGCGGCGGGCAGATCGCCCCATTTCTGGCGGCTTGCACCGAGCCCGACCCCAAAGAAACCACCCGTGGCCAAGGCATAAATGCCGTTGGCGCCTTGCCATCCGGTGCCGTGAAAGTCCGCGAAGGGGTCACCGAAGCTATAGAGCCTGGCGAGCCGGTCCTGCTGCTGATGGATGAAGAACAGCACAACGACGCTCGAAACAAGCACGAGAGAGGTAAAGATCCGCAATGGCGTCCCCGCTACCCAGAGCAGCGAGAGCACGATAATGGCGAGGATGACCGCCGTGCCGAGATCGTCGCCGAGCAGAACGAGGCCGATCACCGCGCATGCCACCGGGACGAGCGGAACCAGCACATGTTTGGGCTGCCCAAGCAGCTTGCGCTTACGAGCGAGCAGGTCGGCTCCCCATACGATGAGCGCGACCTTGGCGAACTCAGACGGCTGCAGCCGAAAGCCGGCGCCGAGCTCGATCCAGTTGCGGTTGCTGTTGACCTCCACTCCCATGCCGGGCAGCAGGACCACGCAGAGCAGGCCGATCGAGCCGAGGAGGACCGGGTAGGCGAGCATCCGGTAGACCCGAGGCGGCAGCCGGGACGCAATCCACAGCGCAGGCAGCCCGATGGCGACGCCGATCGCCTGCTTCTCCACGAAGTAGTAGGACTCCCCGTACGCCTTGAACGCCGTGACACTCGAGGCTGACAGGACCATGACCAGCCCGAGCACGGTCAACAGCAGAGTTGCGCCGAGGACCAGGTAATAAGACGTCAACGGCTTGTCCAGCAGCCTCGCAAGCGGTCCACGCGCGTCTGCGGAAGCTACGGCGACCGGCGCCGCCGTCGCTGCCTCAGGTCGTGCCTCGAGCGTGGCCAACCGCGTCACGCTCCGCCAGCGGTCAACCTGCGCACGGCAGCGGCGAACTTGTCACCGCGCTCGCCGTAACTCGCGAACATGTCCCACGAGGCGCAGGCCGGGGCGAGGAGGACTGTGTCACCGGGCTGGGCGAGACGTTGAGCGGCCCCGACGACGTGATCCATGACCTCAGTGTCGGCCGATTCGACCTCGGCGACCGGCACATCCGGGGCGTGTCGCGCGAGCGCCTCCCTGATCAGGGCACGGTCGGCGCCAAGCAAAACCGCTCCACGCAGCCGGCCGGCTGCGCCGACGACGAGGTCGTCGAAGCGGGCTCCCTTCGCCAGGCCACCGGCGATCCACACCACATGGTCGTACGCCGATAGCGACGCCGCGGCGGCGTGGGCGTTGGTTGCTTTCGAATCGTCGACATAGGTCACGCCGCCGATCTCGCCGATCGTCGCGATGCGGTGTGGCTCGGGCCGGAAGCCGCGCAGCCCGTCCCGCACGGCTGTGGGTTCCACCCCATAAGCGCGGGCGAGAGCAGCCGCGGCAAGCGCATTGGCGACGTTGTGCGGAGCGTACGGCGTGACGTCGGCGACCGCGGCGAGTTCAGCTGCGGCCGTCCGGCCGGCCGGAGTGAAGGCGCGATCGACAAGAACACCGTCGACGACCCCGACCATGCCGACATCCGGCGGGCCAAGGGTGAAACCGATCGCACGGCAGCCGTCGGCAACCTCGGCTTCCCGCAACAGCCGCTCGGTCGCGGGGTCCGCCACGTTGTAGATGCCCGCGACCTCGCATCCCCGGTATGCCCCGCCCTTGGCCGCGTAGTAGTCCTCGACCGAACCGTGCCAATCGAGATGGTCGGGTGCGAGGTTCAGGACGGCGGCCGCCCTGGCCCGTACCGACGCCGACCAGTGGAGCTGATAGCTGGACAGCTCAACGGCAAGCGCGTCGTACACCAGCTTGCCCGTGGGGGCGTTATCGGCCGCGCTGGCCGGCACGACCTCGAGCAGCGGCGTGCCGATATTGCCGGCGGCTGTCGAGCGCGCGCCAGCCGCCTCGAGCATGGACGCCAGCATGCGGGTCGTCGTGGTCTTGCCGTTCGTACCGGTGACGATCAGCCACGGGGCTGCGGCCGGCCCGCGAAGCCGCCACGCGAGCTCGACCTCGCCCCAGAGCGGAATGCCCCCTGCCGCCGCCGCGGCGAGCAGTGGCGCGTCGGGACGCCACCCGGGCGAGGTGACGACCAGCTGGGTACCCGCCGGAGGCCGTTCTGCAGCTTGCTCGCCGAGCAGAATCTCGGCGCCGAGAAGCTCGAGGAGCTTGGCCTTTTGGCGCTCCACATCGCCGTCTCTGCGGTCGATCACGGTCACCTGGGCGCCGAGCCTGCAGAGCGTGTCGGCGGCGGCGAAACCTGAGATGCCGATGCCAGCCACGCAGGCGGAGACCTCGGCCCACGGTGCATCGCCGCCACGCCCGTCCGCAACGCCGACTGTGGCGAGCCAGCCCGGCGTCTCGCGCGGACCCTCACGCGAGGAGCGACCCACGTCCCTGCGACCCTCGGGGAGTCCGCTGCTCCGGGTGAAGGTGCCGTCGACTCGATCCCGGGAACTATGGGGGTGCAGTTCACGCGAACCTATGGGATGAGGGTGCCCTTCATGCGGAGGGGAGGTCATGCGCCGGTGACCCATTCCGCGTAGAAGACCGCGAGCCCGAAGGCGACGCATAGGCCCGCGACGATCCAGAACCGGATGACGATCGTGATCTCGTCCCAGCCGGCCAGCTCGAAGTGGTGCTGCAGCGGCGCCATCCGGAAGACCCGCCGGCCAGTCAGTTTGAAAAAGCCCACCTGGATGATGACCGACAGGGTGATGATGACGAAGAGCCCGCCGAGAAGCGCCAGCAGCAGCTCGGTGCGGGTCACGATGGCGAGCCCGGCGAGCGCACCGCCGAGCGCAAGCGAGCCGGTGTCTCCCATGAAGATGCGGGCGGGCGAGGCATTCCACCAGAGAAAGCCGAAGCAGGCACCCATCAGGGCGGCGGCGACGACCGCGAGGTCCAGAGGGTCGCGTACGTCGTAGCACTTGGAGGCGAGCACACCGGTGGCGAGCGCGCAGCTCTGCCCGAACTGCCACACGCCGACGAGAATGTAGGACGCAAAGACCATCACCGAGGTACCGGTCGCCAGGCCGTCCAGCCCATCGGTGAGGTTCACGCCGTTCGACATCCCGGCGATCATGAGATAGGCGAAGATCACAAAAAGGACCGGCCCGAGCGCGAGACCGGTGTCTCTGATGAACGACAGCTGCGTTGATGCCGGCGAAAGGCCTCGATTGTCCTTGAACTGCAGGGCGAGCACCGCGAAGGTCACCGCCACCAACGTCTGACCAGCGAGCTTGGCCTTCGCTCGCAGGCCGAGACTTCGCTGCTTCGAGATCTTGATGAAGTCGTCGATAAAGCCGACCACGCCGAGCCCGGTCATCAGGAAGAGCACGAGGAGCCCGGAGGTGGTCGGTGCGCTGAGCGTGACGAGCTTCGCCAACGCATAGCCGATGAGCGCGGCGATGATGATGATCGCACCGCCCATCGTTGGCGTACCACGCTTGATGTGATGGCTGGTGGGCCCGTCGTCTCGGATGAGTTGGCCATAGCCGCGGCGCACGAACAGCCGGATCGCGAGCGGCGTTCCGAGCAGCGAAACGAACAGCGCGACCGCGGCCGCGAAGAGGACCGCCCTCACCCGGGCACCTCCTCGGCGTCACCCTCGGCAACCGCGCGAGCGCGGGCACCGGTCGGCTCGTGGGCCACCTGTCCCGATCCGGCAGGCTCGTCGGCTGAGACCAAGGATTCGGCGATCCATTCGAGACCGATCCCCCGCGACGCCTTGACCAGGACGACGTCACCAGGCCGCAGTTCGGCACGCAGCAGGGCAATGGCGGCACTGGCATCCGGTACGTACAGCGAGGCGACCGGCGGCCGGGTGGGGTGGGCCGAAGCAGGCCCGGTGCGCCCGATCGGACGCCGGCGAGCGGCCATCGCCCCTCGATGGATCGGCTCGGCACCGGCGCCCACAGCTACTATGCGGTCCACGCCGAGCCGGGCCGCGAGTCGGCCAACCGACTCGTGCTCGTGAACGGACCAGGACCCAAGCTCGAGCATCTCGCCCAGCACCGCCCAGCTGCGCCGGCGGACCTGCGTATCGTCCTGGCCGGCGCCGGTTTCAGCTGCTGCGCTGATTGCGGTCAGCGCTTCGAGTGCGGCGCGGACCGAGTCCGGGTTCGCGTTGTACGCATCGTTGATAACGGTCACGCCGTCCGGCCGGTCGCGTACTTCCATCCGCCATCGGCTCGTCGCGGTTGCGGCGCTGAGGGCGGTCCCTATGGAGGGGGTCTCGATGCCAAGGCCGGTCGCCACAGCGGCGGCGGCGAGAGCGTTGCTGACGTGGTGTGGCCCGGCGAGGCGCAGCTGGACGCCAGCCGCTCCCTCCGCGGTGACCAGCGTGAAGGCGGCTCTGCCTCGTGCGTCGAGGCGTATGTCGCGAGCCTGAATGTCGCCCGTGAGCCCGAACGTGAGCACCGTCGCCTCGGTCCGGCCGCGCATCGCGGCGACGAGGGCGTCATCGCCGTTGAGCACCGCGAGCCCGTCGGCCGGCACGGCTGCGACCAGCTCACTCTTCGCCTCGGCGGTGTCCTGCTTGGTGCCGAACTCGCCGGCATGCGCCAATCCCACGTTCAGGACGACGCCGACGCGCGGCGGCGCGATGCTGCAGAGATAGCGGATGTGCCCGCGGCCGCGGGCGCCCATCTCGAGGACGAGGTACCGAGTGGACTCATCGGCCTGCAGAACGGTCAGCGGTACACCGATCTCGTTGTTGTACGACCCCGGCGGCGCCACTGTCGTGCCGTGCCTGGCAAGCAGTTGCGCCAGGAGATCCTTGGTGGTCGTCTTTCCCGACGAACCGGTGATGCCGATCACGATCGGGAAGGGTGATGGCAACAACGGTCTCCGCGCGACGGACGACCTATCCGTCGGAGACCCCGCCTCCGCATCCGACGCGAGGAGGCGGTCGAGGTGGGCACGGGCGAGGCGGCCGAGGGCGGCGACGGTGTCCGAGACTACGACGCATGGGACGCCCGGTATCTCCCGGCCGGCAAGGACCAGCGCCGCACCTGCCTCCCGCGCGGCGGCCGCGAACTCATGGCCGTCTGCGTGTTCCCCCTTGATGGCCACGAAGAGCGAGCCCGCAGTGGCCTGCCGCGAGTCGACGACGACCGGTCCGCTGACGTCGATCTCCATCTCAGCTCGAGATCCAGCCGGGACGGAAAGGCGGCCGCCGACGGCGGCCGCTATGTCCCCTCCGGTCCAGCCGATCATGGAGCCTCCTCGCGAAGCGAGCCGTCGTGCACGCTCGCCTGGGCCGAGCCCCTCGGTCCCATCCCGCCGGCGGCCACGCTGCCTCGGGGTGCGTGGGTCGGGGAGTCGCCGGACATCATCTCCGTCAGCGCGGCCCCCAGCACAGCCCGATCATCAAAGGGCATGACCGCGCCCCGGATCTCCTGCCCCGGCTCATGTCCCTTGCCGAGGATGACCACAGTGTCGCGCGGGCCCGCGAGCCGTACCGCGTAGGCAATGGCGGCACTGCGATCGCCGACCTCGGCCACCTCGGCTCGTTCTGGCTCGGGGACGCTGTTGGCGCCCGCGAGCGCTGCAGCCCTGATGGCCCCGGGATCCTCGGAGCGAGGGTTGTCGTCAGTGATGACGAGAACATCAGCGCCGCGGGCTCCGACCTCCCCCATCAGCGGCCGCTTAGCCCGATCCCGGTCGCCGCCACAGCCGAGGACGGCAATCAGTCTGCCCTTGGTGACCTCACGAAGGGTGGCCAGCGCTGTCGCGATGGCATCGGGGGTGTGCGCGTAATCGACCACGGCAAGAAACGGTTGGCCGGTGTCGATACGTTCCATCCGGCCCGGTACGCCTGGGCAGGCGCCGACTCCGGCGGCCGCCTGCTCGACCGGGATGCCCGCGGTCGCCAGCGCGACGACCGCGAGCAGCGCATTCTCGAGGTTGTAACGGCCGGGCATGCCCACCTGAATCGGCACGCTCACCCCGCCAGGGCCGATTGCGGTCAGGGCACCCTCGCCCGCCCGCAGGACAGCGTCCGTCCCACTCCAGTCAGCTTCCCGCCGGCCAGACGCCGAGATGGTCACAACCGGGATCTCGGACTCGGCTGCCAGCCGGCGGCCGTAGTCGTCGTCGATGTTGACCACGCCATGACGAGCCCGCTGTGGAGTGAACAGCGCCCGTTTGGCGGCGAAGTAGTCCTCCATATCGCGGTGGAAATCGAGATGGTCCTGGCTGAGGTTGGTGAAGGCAGCGACGTCGTACAGCACGCCGTCGACGCGGCCGAAGGCCAGCGCGTGGCTCGAGACCTCCATCACGGCGGCAGTCACGCCGCGCTCGCGCATCACCGCGAGGAGCGCGTGCAGGTCTGTTGATTCCGGCGTAGTCCTGACACTCGCCGTCGCCGCATCGCCGATTCGCGTCTCCACCGTGCCGACCAGACCGGTCTGGTGTCCGGCGGCCCGCAGCCCCGCCTCGGCCAGGTGTGCGGTCGTGGTCTTGCCGTTGGTGCCAGTCACGCCGATAAGCAGCAGGTCGCCCGCCGGCTCCCCGTATACCCATGCAGCGAGCCCGCCGAGTACGGCTCGAGGTCGCGGCACGACCAGGACCGGTAGGCCTGACTGTCGCGCCTGCAGCTCGCCATCGGCATCGGTCAGAATCGCCGCCGCGCCAGCATCGGCAGCCGCATCGGCGAAGCGCGCCCCGTGGTCGCTCGCGCCGGGGAGCGCGGCGTACAAGTCACCTGGACGAACCTCCCGCGAGTCATGCGTAATGCCGGTCAGCTGCACCCCGGCCCAGCGCGTCGGCGGCGTACGGAGACCGACGACAGCGGCTGCTGCATCGAGCGAGCGGGGCACAACAGAGTGCGGGCGGAGCGTCAGCACGGCGGTGAGGCTACCCTTTCTCACCATGTGAGACGAACCGATGGCGCCTTGCTGCCGGTCGGCGGGACCTTGAGCGTCTTGAGCGCGAAGGAGGTCACCTGCGTGAAGACAGGCCCACAGCCACGACCGCCGGTGTGCGGACTCACCGGGTTCTGCAGGGTGCAGGCGACGACCACGGCCGGCTTGTCCGCAGGCGCGAAGCCGATGAACGACGCGGTATATCCGCAGTAACCGTGGCAGCGGGCGTCGTATCTCTCGGCTGTGCCCGTCTTCCCGGCGACCCGGTAGCCGGGGATGCTCGCCATGGGCGCCGTGCCCTCTTCTGACACCACCGACTCGACCATGCGGGTGATTTTGTCGGCGGTCTTCTTGCTGACCACCCGCGTTGCCTTCGCGGCAGGCCGCTTGACGATGTGTCCATCCCGATCGAGGTAGCCCTTGACCAGCGACGGGCTGACCCGGACACCGCCGTTGGCGATCGTCGCGTAGACGGATGCCGCCTGGACGGCATTGACGGACAGCCCCTGGCCGAACGCGACGGTATAGCGCTGCGAGGCCGACCATTCCCGTGCGGGGGCGAGAATGCCCCGGCTCTCACCGGGGAAGCCAAGGCCGGTCGGCTGGCCGACACCAAAAGCGCTGAAGTAATCGTGCAGTGACTGCGCGGACATCTTCTCCGAGATGAGCACCGCGCCGATGTTGCTCGACTTCGCGATGACACCGGCCGGCGTGAGCCGCCAGATGCCATGCGCGATGTGGTCGTGGAAGGTGGTGCCGCCACGAACGATGGCGCCGGGCACCGTCAGCTTGGACGACGTTTTGACCGCTCGATCCTGGAGCGCTGCGGCGACGGTCATCACCTTCGCCGTGGAGCCCGGCTCGTAGATATCGGTGAGCGCCCGGTTGCCCACATCCTCCGTGTCCGCCGCGGCGATGTGGTTCGGGTCGAAGGTCGGCGCCTCTGCCAGCGCAAGGATTTCGCCGGTGCTCGGGACCATCACGACCACGGTGCCGCTCTCCGCGCCGGTTTCCTTCACCCTGGCCGCGATCGCCTGTTGCGCCATCCACTGCATGTCGCGGTCGATGGTGAGCCGTACGCCTTCACCGGGCTTCGCGGCCTGCTCGCGATAACCGGCGGTCACGATCGGCCGGCCGTCGTGGGCCTGCTGGTAGGTGCGTTTGCCCGCCACCCCCGCCAGGGTGTCCTGCAGCGCAAGCTCGATGCCGCCCTTCCCGGCGCCTTGCGCATCGACGAAGCCGAGAATGTTGGCGGCGACCGGACCGCCCGGGTAGTACCGCTGCGGCTCTGGTTCGGTGAACAGACCGGTGAGCTTGTAGGACGTGATCCTGCGCCATATCTCCGGCGAGACGTGGTCGGCCAGTGGAACGTACCGCCGCGGTTTCGCAGCGAGCTTGGCAACAAGCTCGTCCTGGTCCTGATCAAGCAGCGGAGCCAGCAGCGCACCCGTACCGACGGGGTCGAGGACCGTCGTCGGATCGGCGATCACCTTCAGCGTGTCCAGGGTGGTGGCGAGAGCCATGCCGTGCCGGTCGATGATGGTGCCGCGAACGGCTGGCAGCGCAACGGTCTGCAGCCGGTTCTGAGTTGCCGCGCTGGCGTACTCACCGCCCTGGACGGCCTGAAGCTGAACGAGCCTGCCGACGAAGCACACCAGCAGGACCGCGGACACCACTGCGGCGAACCGCAGCCGGCGACTCGGGCGGCCGATCCGTGCCTGCTGGCGCCGCCGGAGTGCGGCGAGCCGACCGCGGACCTCTCGCAGCCGGCGCGCTCTCGTTGACCGGGCAGCTGCCTTCCCTCGCCGCCCACCGGGCCGGTCGCCTTGCCTGACCCGAAGCTCAGGCGTGCGCCTGCGAGTCCGGCGCGGAGCCCGGGCCGGATCGCCCTGTTGGCTGCGACCGGAGCGCGGCGTCTTGCTCCGCATGACCGGCGCGGGCCCTCCAGCTGCCGTCCGTGGCGGAAGCCGCGACCGAGCCGGCGTACGACGGCTCCGCTGCGGGTCCCCCGAGCCAGCCGGCGCCGGCTGGCGGCTGCCCGCCCGTGCCGTGTTCCTGCCGCGCGGCCCGGCGGCTACCCCGGGATCGACGCGGTCCGGCCTCGCGCCGCTCCGACGTGCCCGCCCATCAACCCTGGCGGTTCCGGCGGTCCTGTGGCCAGCACCATTGCCACTGTCGCGTGCACCGGAGCGCCCGGTCCGCGGGCTGCTTCGCGCCCCACCCCGAGCCCCTCCTTGCTCCCCCGCTCGGCCGCTCGCCCCACTCGGGACCCGCCTCGCCCGAGCAGCCCGGGCCGCCTCGATGGAGGTGACGGTGGCGCTCCGATCAGGCATTCCCCGGTTCACTGGCTGGCGCCTCCGATCACCCGGCCGTCGGGTGTACGGAGGAAGATGGGGTTGCCGCTCGGCTTCATGCCGAGCTCTCTCGCCGTTTCCGCCAGCCGCTGCGGTGCCTCCAGGTCTGCGATCTGACGCTCCAGCGCTTGTTCGTCATCGGTCAACTGGGCAGAGTGCCGACGCAGGTCGGAGAGCCTGAACGAGTCCTGCGACAGAGCTGTGTTGAGCAGCAGCAGACTGATCAATCCGACGCTGAGCAGCGCCACCAGCAGCAGCACGAATGGTGTGCGTGACGGCCGATGCCGATAGGCCGGGACGATCGCCAGCCTCGGCCGCGGCGCTGGCTGCTGGACTCTCGGGAGTTGGGCATGGACGGCACTCATCAGGCCTCCCTGTCCTTTGCTCGAATGACGGCGCTGCAGGGAGGCGCGCCTTCCTCAGGAAGGAGCTGACGCGCCGGGATTGCGGGAGCAAGGTGCTCTTCTTCAGACGTGCCGATGCTTGAAGCCGCGCAGACGCCGCTCCTGACGGCCGCAGCCCACCTCATGCCGCACTCCCCTCGGACTGGCCCGCGCCGGTCCGCTCAGCGGCGCGCATGCGTACCGAGGCCGCTCGCGGGTTGGCCGCTACCTCGTCCTCGGTAGCGCGCTCCGCGCCCCTGGTGAGCAGCCGCAGCCGAGGCTCGTAGCCGGCGGGTACCACCGGAAGATCGGGAGGAGCGGTGCTTGCCGCCCCTGCAGCGAACAGCCGCTTAACCAATCGGTCCTCGAGAGAGTGGTAGGAGAGGACGACGATCCTGCCGCCCGCCGCCAGTGCGTCGATCGCCGCCGGCAACGCCCGTTCGAGGGCGGCCAGCTCACCGTTCACCTCGATGCGCAACGCCTGGAAGGTCCGCTTCGCCGGGTTTCCCCCGGTGCGGCGGCTGGCGGCGGGAATGGCGGCGCGGATCAGCTCGACCAGGCGGGCGCTGCCAGCGAACGGCTCGTGCTGACGCTCCCTGACGACACTGACCGCGATCCGGCGGGCGAAGCGCTCCTCGCCGTACTCTCTAAGGACCCGGGCGAGTTCCTCCGCTGGATACGTGTTGAGGACATCGGCCGCGGTCTGACCAGTCGACTGGTCCATCCGCATGTCCAAGGGCGCGTCCTTGGCGTACGCAAAACCGCGCTGGGTGGCGTCAAGCTGGAGCGAGGACACGCCGAGGTCAAAGAGGACGCCTTGCACGGCCTTCAGGCCGAGGCGGTTGAGGACCTGCGGGAGCGCGTCGTACACCGCATGCACGAGAGTCAGGCGTTCAGCGTGCGGCTCGAGCCGACTGGCGGACAGGGCGAGTGCTTGCGGGTCGCGATCGAGCCCGACCACCCGTACGCGCGGAAACGTTGTCAGCACAGCCTCGACGTGACCGCCGAGGCCGACCGTCGCATCGACGACCACCGCGCCTGGCTGATCGAGGGCGGGGGCCAACAGCGCAAGCACACGGTCCTGTAGGACCGGGATATGCCCGTACGCCTCCATCGGATGCCCCTCGACTCGATCCCGCGAAGTCCTCGGACCTCCGCGGGCGCCCGCATGACCTTTGACCGCAAATCCGCACCGCTGCCTCGACGGCGGCGAGGGAATGCCGGGCCCGGCTGCGTGTCGCCAGGTCCCCGCCCGCTTTCTGGTTCACCCGGCAAGGCCCGGGGAGACGGCTCCCGGAGCCCGAGGCGCTGCTATCTGGCGCCGGGGAAGGTGCGCCAGAGAGCGGTACGAGCGGGTGGAGACCTGGCGACACGTCCACCAGGTGCGGTCCTGTTGCCTTAGAGCACTCCCGGCAGCACCTCCTCGGAAAGGTCGGCAAAGGCTTGCTCCTGCTCGACCAGGTAGCTGTCCCATGCCGACGAGTCCCAGATCTCGACGCGGGTGTTCGCGCCGATCACCACGCAGTCCTTGGTGAGACCGGCGTAGCCACGCAGCTGTGGCGGGATCGTCACGCGCCCCTGTCTGTCAGGCACCTCGTCCGAGGCACCGGCAAACAGCACCCGCTGGTAGTCGCGGGCGGCCTTGCTGGTGACCGGTGCGGTGCGCAGCTGATCGGTGATCCGCTCGAACTCCGCGACGGGCCACACGTAGAGGCAGCGCTCCTGCCCCTTGGTGATCACTAGCCCTCCCGCGAGCTCGTCCCTGAACTTCGCAGGGAGGAACAACCGGCCCTTGTCGTCCAGACGAGGCTGATGGGTGCCCAGAAACACCAGGCACCACCTCCATCCGCCCCGGCGGCACCCAGCCGCTCCACTGCGCGCCACTGTACCCCACTCTGCACCACCGTCAACTGTTCTAACGGGCGGTTCCTCCACTTCGTCCGGATCACCTACCGCGCGCCCGGATGGCGCACAGATGCGAGCAGACCCTCACCGACAAGGCGGAACCCCCAAGAAATGGCAAAGATCGGCCTAGACGTCTTGGCGACGGACAGTTCGACTAGGTATGAAGAGTGAAACCGCGGCAACCTTGGCCGCGTACTGTTGTTAGAGGCTTGCCACCGTCCAGCGGCCCGGCTGCCAGGGGTATTAAGCGATACTCCGGTCCGAGGGCGCCTGCCGGCGGCCGCTTTTCCCCTGAACGGCCAAGGAGGGCCGGTGACAACAGCACAGACGGGCCACATGAGCCTGCAAGACGTCGCACTTGTCTCGACGCGGATCAGAGCCGCGGTCGAGCAGGTGATCGAAGGCAAGCCCGAGGCGGTGCGGCTCGCTCTCACCGTGCTCCTCGCGGAAGGTCACCTCTTGATCGAGGATGTGCCCGGGGTGGGCAAGACGATGCTGGCCAAGACCCTGGCCAGGTCGATCGATTGCTCCGTGCGGCGGATCCAGTTCACCCCTGACCTGCTGCCGAGCGACATCACCGGGGTCAGCGTCTTCGACCAGCAGCGGCGCGACTTCGAGTTCAAGCCGGGCGCGATCTTTGCGAACATCGTCGTCGGTGACGAGATCAATCGCGCGTCACCCAAGACCCAGTCCGCCCTGCTCGAGTCGATGGAGGAGCGGCAGGTCACCGTCGACGGGACGACCTACCACCTCGAACGGCCGTTCATGATCATCGCGACCCAGAACCCGATCGAGATGGAGGGGACCTACCCGCTGCCTGAGGCGCAACGGGACCGTTTCATGGCCCGCGTATCGATGGGCTATCCGAGCCCCGAGGCGGAGCTCGAGATGCTCGACACGCACGGCTCAACTAGTCCGCTCGACGATCTCGAGGCCGTATCCGACGCGCTGCAGGTCGCCAAGCTGATCGAGGTGGTCCGCACGGTCCACGTCGCCGAGGAGGTCAAGCGTTACGCGATTGACATCGTGACCGCGACCCGCCAGGCGCCCGAGCTGCGCCTCGGCGCCTCCCCACGGGCGACCTTGCACCTGCTTCGTTCGGCGCGTGCGTCGGCCGCCCTCGACGACCGGGAGTTCGTGCTTCCCGACGACATCCAGGATCTTGCCGTGCCCGTGCTGGCTCACCGAATCCTGCCGACCGCCGAGTCTCAGATTGCCCGCCGGACCACAGAGCAGGTGGTCGCCGACGTTGTGACCCGGGTACCGCTGCCCAGGGCCGACCGGAGCCGGCGGTGATCGCGGGCCGCATTCGCTGTTTCGCCGAAGGGTTCTGATCTGTGCGTGAAGCTCTAGCCGGGCTGACCACCCGCGGCCGCGCCTTTGCCGCTGCCGGCGCCACCGCCGCGCTTTGCGCGCTTGTGCTCGGCCAGCGCGACCTGCTCCGCGTCGCGGTCCTGCTCGGCCTGCTCCCCCTCGCCTGTGCGCTGGTTGTGGCCAGGACCCGATACCGCGTGGCCTGCACTCGCGTTCTGCAACCGGTCCGGGTCCAAGCCGGCGAGCAGGCGCGCATCCTGCTCAACCTCACGAACGTGTCCAGGATCCCGACGGGTCTGCTGCTCGTGGAGGACAAGATCCCCTACGTGCTCGGGACGCGGCCGCGCTTCGTCCTGGATCGGCTCGAGCCACGCGGTCGCCGGCAGGTGGCCTACCGAGTCCGGTCCGACATGCGTGGGCGGTACATCCTTGGGCCGCTTACGATCAGGCTTGCCGACCCGTTCGGCATGTGCGAGCTCACCCGCGGCTTCACCCACCGCGACACCCTGATGGTCACCCCCGCGATCCAGCCCTTGCCGTACGTTCGGCTCGGTGGTGAGTGGTCGGGTGGCGGAGATAGCAAGTCACGGTCGGTCGCCGCGTCCGGGGAGGACGACGTCGCGCCGCGCGATTACCGCAATGGTGATGATCGGCGGCGCATTCACTGGCGATCGACCGCCCGCTACGGCGACTTGATGGTCCGTCGCGAGGAACAACCGTGGCAGAGCCGGGCGACGATCTTGCTGGACACCCGTGGGGCGGCCCACCGTGGCGAGGGGCCAGGCTCGTCGTTCGAGTGGTCGGTGTCCGCGGTCGCCTCCATCGGCGTACACCTGATCCGGGACGGCTACCTGGTCCGGTTCGTCACCGATGCGGACCCGGGAGTTGACACCGGAGCCCACCGCGCCGCTCTCGACGGCAATTTCGAAGGCCTTCTGCTGGATGCCCTCGCGATCGTGACACCGTCGGCCAACCGGCGGCTGGACCGAGTCGGCACGGCGCTGCGGCACGGTGGGGCCGACGGTCTGCTCATCGCCGTGCTCGGCGCGATCGACACAGAGCAGGCCGCGACGCTGGCCAAGCTCCGGCAAGGGACGACCGTTGCCATCGCGCTGCTCGTCGACTCGATGTCGTGGCTGCATCTCCCCGACGACCTGCGAGCCGAGGAGAGGAAGGCGTTCGACGCCGCCGCGGGTCTGCTGCGGCAGACCGGCTGGCGGGTGATCCCGGTACGTGCCGGTGACGAGCTCCCTCCGTTGTGGCCACAGGCTGCACGCGGCGGGCAGGAGGTCGACCTCCCACTGGACAGGATCCGTACGCTGACCGCCGCGATGCAGCGCTCAGGGCACCGGGCCGGACGAGGCAAGCAACCGGCAGGTGTGCCCTCAGGAGTTAAGCAGGCCGCCGATGAGGGCGCCGCCGGCTCGACCGCCGATCTGGCCGGGGCAGACCGCCAGGATTCGAACGGAGACGCCCGATGAGCGGCCAGGTTCGCGTCACGTTCTTCGCCGGCCTCGCGACCTTGCTCACGTCGCTTGCTTTCACGCCTGTGTTCACCGTGCAGACCTGGTTCTGGCCGGTCCTCGCCGCACTGGTTCTCATCGGCGGCGTCGGCGCCCTGCTCCGGCGCCGATCGGCACCGGCTGCGTTGGTCATCCTTGCGCAGGTGGCCGTCACCGCGGTGTGGATCACCTTGCAGTACGCCCCACATGCCTTCCTCGGCCTCCTGCCGGGACCGGGTGCCTTCCGGGACTTCGCCCACTTGGCATCCGCAGGAGCGACGGACGCCCAGGATTATGGGACCCCGGTGCCCCCGACCGAGGGTTTGGAGTTCCTCACCGTCCTCGGCACATGCACAGTCGGGTTGCTCGTAGACGCTTTGGCAGTCACCTTCCGGCGGGCGGCGTTGGCTGGCCTGCCGCTCCTCGCGCTCTACACCGTGCCGGCCTCTGTCGTCAACGGAGGGCTGAACTGGCTCCTCTTCGTGCTAGCAGCAGTGGGCTACATCGCGCTGCTGATCGCCGAGGGCCGGGACAAGCTGAGCCGTTGGGGGCGACCGCTCATCCCCTCCTCCGATTTTGGCCGCGCCGGCCGCGGCACGGTCGCCGAGGTGCAGACAGCGCCATTCGCCGCCGTTGGGCGCCGGATCGGCGCCGCCGTGATCGGCCTGGCGATCGTCGTCCCCGCGGCCTTCCCGCTCGCCGATGACGCGCTGACCAAGGGTGCGGGCGGCTTGTTCGGCAATGACGGCAAGGGCGGCGGCAACAGCACAGTGACGACGATCAACCCCCTGGTCAGCCTCCGCACCGACTTCTTCCGACGAGACAACCTCCCGATCCTGCGGATGCAGACGAACGCACGCGACGGCTCGAATGTCTATCTGCGGATGGCGACGCTCGACAAGTTCGACGGTACAGACTGGGCCCGCTCCGACACCCGTGTCGAGCGGCTCGACCGCCTGCCCCAGCCGGCCGGCCTGGCTACCGAGATCCAGCGGCAGACAGTCCAAACCCAGATCACCACGACGAAAAACGTCGAGTCGTCGTTCCTCCCGGTGCCTTATCCGCTGACCAATATCGACATTTCCGAGGGCTCCTGGCGGGTGGACGTCAATACGCAGAACATCCTGAGCGCGAGGAGCACCCGCCAGATCCAGGACAAGAGATACGCGGTCACCAGCCTCGCCATCGCGCCGACTGCCCAGCAGCTCGCCGACGCGGCTGGCAGCCCCGACGCGAGCTTCGCGAGATACCTCACCTACCCGAATAGCCTGCCACAGAGGGTTAAGGATCTCGCCGATGAAGCCACGAAGGGCGCCAAGACGCCGTACGACAAGGCACTGCGGCTGCAGGACTGGCTGCGCAACAGCGGCGGGTTCCAGTACGACACGTCCCAACGCGGCACGAGCTCAGACGCGATCCTGAGGTTCCTGACTGTTAGGAAGGGCTACTGCGAGCAGTTCGCATCGACAATGGCGGTGATGGCCCGCTATCTCGGCATCCCGGCCCGGGTCAATGTCGGCTTCACGGCCGGGCAGAAGCAACCGGACGGCACCTACCTTGTCAGCTCGCATGACGCGCATGCCTGGCCCGAGCTCTATTTCAAGTCCATCGGCTGGGTGCGCTTCGAGCCCACCCCGATCGGCGGGGCGGGGCAGGCGGGGCAGGGCAGCGCCAACGTCCCCGCGTATGCGGCCGCGCCTAACCAGGTCGCAGCGATAGGCACGCAGAACGGCGGCAACGGTGGCACGGGCAGTGGGCCGAGCGCGTCATCATCCGACGGTGGCGCCGGGAGCACGCCGACGGCTAGCGGGGCCGCCCAATGCAAGGGCCTCGGCGGTCAGGCTCTTGCGCAGTGCCAGCGGGACCTTGGGACCAACAACACCGGCGCTGGCGGCGTTGTCGGACGGGACATCCCGCTCTGGCTGCTCATCGTCATCGTGCTCGCTCTGGTGCTACTTGTCGCGCCGAGCCTGATCAGGATCGGTATCCGACAGCGGCGCTACCGCAGAGCCCGCTCCGACCAGGTCGCGACGGCGAATGCCGCTTGGGACGAGCTGCGCGACAGCGCACGCGATCTTGGATACTCCTGGACGACCAGCGAAACCCCACGTCAGGCCGCGGCTCGCCTCGCGCGCAAGGGGAAGCTGCGGCATAAGCACATCGAGGCACTGACACGGCTTACGACGGCGGTCGAGCAGGCCCGCTATGCGCCGCGCGCCGGAGACACGTCCTGGGTGATCGCCGATGTGCGCGCGGTCCGTGCAGGCCTGGCGCGGCGGGTGGGGCGTGGTCAGCGGGTACGCGCCGTCGTCTTCCCCGCCTCCACGATCGTGGTCCTCCATTGGCTCGGCGAGCGAATCGCGGATCTGCTGGACGCCATCGACCGCGGTGGCACGGCAGCCAAGCGGCGGTTGCTTTCCGTCTTCCGGCGCACCCGTCCCGCCGCCTAGTCAGAACCTTCGCCTCGTAGCGACGGCCGGCTCCTTGTGCGCTCAGAGTTGTCGTGGTAGTTGCTGATCATGCTGTTTCGTCAACGCACCCTCGACGGGATCGCCGATGAGACGATCAGCCTTGCCTTCCGGCGATGGGACAGACCCCGAGTCAAGCCCGGCACGCTCATCCGCACGCGGATCGGCGTCATCCGTATCGGCTCGGTTGACAATGTAGACGCCGATTCCATCACCGACGGCGAGGCTCGATCGGCCGGCTATCGCGACGTCTCGGAGCTGATCGGAGAGCTTCACAAACGCAGCGGAGGTTCGGTTTATCGCGTCCAGGTGAGCTTGCATGGCCCCGATCCTCGGGTGGCTCTTCGTGAGGAGGCGGTCCTCGATGAGGCAGCGGTGCAGGCGATCAGTACGAGCCTGGACCGTATGGATCGGGCACGCCACTCGGGGCCGTGGACGCTGGCCGTGCTTCGGATGATTCAGGATCAGCCGGCCGTGCGTGCGCCCGACCTCGCGGCCCAGTTCGGGCGGGAGACCAGACCGTTCAAGGCGGATGTGCGAAAGCTCAAGGAGTTGGGCCTCACCGAGAGCCTGGACGTTGGCTATCGGCTATCGCCACGGGGCAAGGCCTTCCTTGCCTCGGTCGAGCGGTGATCACTGCCCGTCGAGTGCGCGAATGGCGGGGCAGCTACCGTGGGCAGGCGATGAGTGGAAACGAGCAACGGCTGTCGTTCGGGAAGGCCGCAGCGCACTACGACAGCATCCGTCCCACATATCCGGCGGAGGCGCTGAACTGGCTCCTCGGCACGAAACCACGAAGAGTCGTGGATCTTGGTGCCGGCACGGGCATCTTCTCTCGGGTGCTCGCCGCTGCCGGGCACCACGTGATCGCCGTCGAGCCCGACCCGCTCATGCGGGATCGGCTTCTCGCGGTCTCACCCCACATCACAGCTGTCGCCGGCTCGGCCGAGGACATGCCGCTGCCTGACGGCAGCGTCGATGCGGTGGTGGCGGCTCAGGCGTACCACTGGTTCGACCGGCAGCGGGCACACCCCGAGATCGCGCGCGTGCTGCGTCCAGGCGGTATCTTCGGCGCGATCTGGAACATGCGCGACGAGTCCGTACCCTGGGTCGCAGCGTTCGGCCGGGCGGCTTCGCTCGAGGACGGCACGACCGGGATGGGCTTCTGGCACGGGATGCCGGACGCAAGTCCGTGGTTCGGGGCTTGGGAGCGGGGCGAATTCCGCCACACGCTCTCGTACTCGCCGAGCCAGCTGCTCGATCTCGCGCACAGCCGGTCGACATGGCTGGCTGGGAACGAGGACACACGGCAGCGGATCGACGAAGGAGTGAGCGCGGTGATCGCCGACCTTCCTGATCCTGTTGAGGTCTCCTACATCGCAATCGCCTATCGGGCGGCGCCGACGCCCTGATGCCCGGATCCCGACCGTGCGGGCATGCGGAACCGGCAGACTCAAGAGTCCGTCGAGCGGTTGGGACAGGTCAGAAGTCGCCGCGCTCCTCGCGGCGGCGGCGCCAACGTTCCTCGATGCGATCCATGAAGCCGCCGCGGTGAGCCTTCTGCCGACGCTTGGGGTTGAGCGGAGTAACACCTCCGCCACCGGATGATGAGCCGGCGGGCTTCGACAGCCGCTGCCAGCTCAGAACCGCGAACCAGAGCGAGGCGAGCATGACCACGAAGCCAAGCACGCCCACCGGGATGATCTGTTTGACCAGGCCGGTGAAGAGCACAACGACGCCAGCGACGAACCCCGCAAGCGCGAGGACAATCCGGCGTCGGTGATGACGGCGGGCGTCGGCGCCGCGCATACTCGAGGCGAATTTCGGATCCTCGGCGTACAGCGCGCGCTCCATCTGCTCGAGCAAACGTTGCTCGTGCTCAGAGAGCGGCACGGAATCCTCCTCGGTCGTGGTCGCTCGGGCGACCGGACTTGCCCTCCCATGGTAGGCAGGCGAGTGCTTCCAGGAAACCCGAGACAGCGAGACGGGGTGTGGTTTCCCGCCACGACCATGCAACCTGGTTCTCCTGACGGCATCGGTTTCCGCCTGTCTGGCATATACCCATGTCACGACCGGGTTGCGAGAAGATGAAGCCGGCCGGCCACCGCTCGCAGCGCGGGGTGGGTCGAGGCCGCGATCTCGAGGTGCCTCAGCTGCTCTTGGGCTCGCGGCTCGCCCTCGACGAGCGCCGCCGGGACAAGATCGGTGAAGACCCGGACACCATGCACCGCCGTCACCGTCAGGCCTGCCGCGACCACGACTTCGCTGACACTGTCGATGGTGAACCGGCGCGGCATCGGATCATGGTCACTGAACCGGCCGACGGGGTCGTCGAGCGCATGCCGGGCTTCGGTGAACCGGCCCGCGATCGCGCGGGCGAGCACAGCAGCCGTCTTGTTGGCCACGATCACGCTGATGAGGCCACCTGGCCGCAGGCACTTCGCCACAGCCCCCAGCGCGATCTCGGGATCTTCGACGTATTCCAGGACGCCGTGACAGAGGACGGCGTCGACCCGCTCGGTGCCGATCAGTCCGGGAAGCGCTGCCAGCTCCCCCTGCAATCCGATCACCCGGCCACCGACGCCAGCCTCGGCGACGCGCCGATCCAGCGCCGCGAGCGCGTCCGGGCTCGGATCCACCACTGTGACCGCGTGGCCGAGCTCAGCCAACGGGACCGCGAAGCCTCCGGTACCCCCACCGGCGTCGACGATGTCCAGTACGGTCCGGCCTGTGGTGGCCATCAGCTGATCGAGGCGGTTGATGAGCGGGTCCCAGACCACCGCCGCGCGGGCCATCCCGCGCGACCGAGAACGCTCGGACATCCCGCCACCTCACCTCGAGCCGTCCAGGCTGCAGAGGGCCAACAGTAGTGTGGCGCGTGCCGCCGGCGTCGTCTGTCCGAATGCTTGATCGGCCGAGAGGCCTAGTGCCCGTTAACGGGGCACTAACCAGGGCTCGACAACACTCCGATCGACGCCTCGCACAAATTCACGAACCGGGTGGCATCGCGAAGCAGATCATCGGCCTCTCGATCCGTGACGACGTGCGCGAGTCCCGCCTCGGCCGCAGCCCGCTTCGCGGCTCCGGCAGCAAAGAAGGTGGCCCACTCCCCGAGTTCGGGCGCGACCTTGGCGAGCAGCGCCCATGCATTCGGAGGACGGCCACCCGCCCTGGCTGCTGGCCGAGTTCGGACGCCGAGTACCGCAGCAGCGGCACGCAACGCCGCAAGGTGCGCCGTCGCGAACCGCCGAGCAGCCGCGGGCTCACGTGCGCTATCGGCCAAGCACCGGCGGGACTGCTCGAGCAGGTCGAAGACGCCGTTGGGTACAGGAGCCGCCCGCCCCGGCGACGCGTCCGCCCGCACCGCCGCCCGGCTCATTCGTCGGGTCGTGTGACGAACCATTGCTCCGACTCCCTCCCGTATGCCAGCTCGAAGACCTCCGGGTGTCCGCGACGACCGGTGGTAGCCACGACCCTCCACATCTCGTGTTCCTCGGTATCTGCAGGAATCCCAGTCGTCGCCGTCGAGTGCCACCACCGAGACGACTCGATCCAGCCCGACTGCACCTCCGTCACGACATAGAGCCGACCGCGCCACATGAACTCAACCGGACGTTCATCCACACTGCGCACCTCCACGGGCTCCCCACGCTCCCTTGCCACCGTCGACTCCTCCGCACCGGCACGGCGTCTGCGTTGCGCCGGTCCGCCAAGCGCTCGCTCGCCGCCGATCGGGGCCGAGCCGCACGACGAGTTGACGAGGTGCGCGGCCACACGCTCGAGGCGAGGCGCGATCGAGCTATCGGTGCCGGGGGAAGACGGCGGGCAGCGGAGCCGGCCCCGGCTCGGGGCGCTTCCCCACACCCGTCGCCTGGGCCGGCGATCCGACCGCGGGCACGAGTCGAGGGGCGGGAAGCACC
>JBKPTD010000152.1:0-8375 GCA_046735375.1 Actinomycetota bacterium
CCGCTGGCGAGGCTATGGAACCGGTACGGCGTACGGGAGACGGACGCCGAATGTGAGGCACCGCGCGAGCTCGTCGGCGTGTGAGCTTCTGGCGGTCGCTGCTGCCCGCGCCCCCTCGGTGGAGCGCGGGCAGCAGCTTCGATAGACCCCCGGACTGCTCGCTCATGAACGGTGGACACTGGCCAAGACCAAAACGGTCGGACTCATCCATCGTTGGCCCGTGGGCCGGAGCATGGCCTGCCGTTCGGCTGGGTGCTTGTCCATCGATCCGCCAGGACGGCCGGCTGTTTCTGGTGTAACTGGCCAACGGAATGCCAGACCGCGCCGCTGCGTTTCTGGCGCGGAGTCAGATGAGGCGCTCGCCCGTCGACGCGGAGAAGACGTGCTGCTCGCCGGGGCGCACGCTGAGATGGACGATGGATCCCTTCTCCGGTGGCCGCCGGCTGTCGGCTCGCGCGATGATCTGCTGCTCGGTGTCGTCAAGCTTCGTGGTGCCGTACATGAAGGCGTCGGCGCCCAGCTCCTCGACGACCGTGACCTCGACGGCTATTCCCTCGGCGGTCGCTGTGGTCGGCTCGAAGGACTCCGGCCGCACACCGACGGTCACGTGAGTGTCGCCCGCGTTCTTCGCAGCATCGACGGTTTCGCGGGGGAGCGGCACGATGACTTCGCCGTACTGCACGCCGCCGTCGGCGAGCGGCACGGTATGTAGGTTCATCGCGGGAGAGCCAATGAAGCCGGCGACGAAGACGTTGGCCGGCTTGTCGTACATCGCGCGTGGCCGGTCGACCTGCTGCAAGAGGCCATCCTTGAGGACCGCCACCCGGTCACCCATCGTCATCGCCTCGACCTGGTCATGCGTGACGTAGACCGTCGTAACACCCAGGTCGCGCTGGAGTTTCGCGATCTGGGTGCGCGTCTGGACGCGCAGTTTCGCGTCGAGGTTGGATAGTGGCTCGTCCATCAGGAAGACCTGTGGCTGCCGTACGATCGCCCGGCCCATCGCCACTCGCTGCCGCTGGCCGCCGGAGAGCGCCTTCGGCTTGCGGTCGAGGTAGTCCTGCAGATGCAGCAGCTCTGCTGCATCGCGCACGCGCTCCTTGATCTGCGCCTTCGGGACGCCTGCGATCTTTAGCGCGAATCCCATGTTCTCGGCCACGGTCATGTGTGGGTAAAGCGCATAGTTCTGGAACACCATCGCGATGTCCCGGTCCTTCGGCGGCAGATAGGTGACGTCGCGCTCGCCGATCAAGACCGAGCCCTCGTCGATGTCCTCGAGCCCGGCGAGCATGCGCAAGCTGGTGGACTTACCGCAACCGGAGGGGCCGACCAGGACGAGGAACTCGCCGTCACCGATCTCGAGGTCGAGCCTGTCGACTGCGGGCCGATCGGTGCCTGGATAGATACGTGTAGCGCCGTCATACGTGACAGTGGCCATGACGAACGGTCCCTTCACCGGCAGGTACGTGCCGGACGATCCGTAGTGAAAGGTTGGTGGCCTGACCGTACCTGTCGTTTTCGCCACTGTCACGCGCCGGAATTATCACCATCCTGTGCCGACTCGGCGGCGGGGTCGCAGGCCCTTGATCACTGCCGAAATCGATCCGTCGTACGCACTACGATGCAGAGGAACTCCGCCCATCGAGGCGGAATCTCCGCCGACGTGGCGCAACTGGCAGCGCTCCCGACTTGTAATCGGGCGGTTCCGGGTTCGAGTCCCGGCGTCGGCTCAAGGAAAGTAGCAGGTCAGAGCACGTTTTCGGGGACTGCAGTGCGCGACCTCGGTTTCTCAGCGCCCCCTCCGCGCCCCCATAGATCTGCACTACGCCCCCCATTACGTCGTGCTGTCGGTCTTCCTTGATCCACAACGCTGGCCTACCGTCCGAGATGATCAGATAGCTGACCGGCCGCGAGACGGTGACTCGGCGACCGGTCCTTGACCGGGAGGAGTCCCCGGCCCATGGGAGAGCCTACGGCGCAATTGCGCGGTGACCTCAGAGCACAAGACCGCTAGGGCGCACTAGTCGCTGTTGTCGGTGAGCCACGGAACGAAGCCGAGGCAGCGCTACTCGTGCTGCTAGCTCGCTTGCTCTCGGATGCCGAGGCGTCAACCTTGATTGTCATCGTCAAGCGCAACGCGTGAGAGGACGAGTAAGGCGGTTTTGTCTGGTGGATATCCACGGACTGCTGCGAACCGATTCCACAGGTTGGCGGCCTGGCTCCACAGCACCTCCACAGCCGCCTATGGACGTCGCACTTCTCTGCGTGCAGCTGCGCGCGTAGCGTCCGCATTCATCAACACAGCTAGTGCACCATAGTGATACCCGTTCGCGGTATTCGAACACGCGGTATTCGAACAGCAAATCGAAAAATGGCGGTGGCGACCCTCACACTTGGCGCGTGGCATTGTCAATCAACCGGAAGGCAAGACAGTGGTCCTCTACATCTTCTGGGCCCCGCTGGTCCTGTTCGCTGTCTTTGCCTTCCTCGCCATCTGGATGGCCCCTCCGGCAGAGCGATGGAAGGTTGCCATCATCGTGCTGAGGCTGTTGCGTGGTGGTCGGCAAGGTGATGGTGACCCCACTGCTAGCCTCGGCAGGCCTGACGCGGGCAAGGAAGCGCGAGAGCGCGAGAGGCAGAGCAAACCGGATTGGTTCCTGCCCGCGTCAGCCCGAATGGCTCTGCCGCCTAACCACGAACCGACCAGCAGATCGGCAATGGCGAATGGGTGCCACGAGATCCTCAGGCGGACCGAGACATCCATCGCGCTCATCGGCGGTGACGGGACGGTGGGTCGGGAAGATTTACCCGCTAGCGTCGAGGGCAGCCAGCTGGGCCAAGAGGTTATTCCACACCGTCTCCTGGCACGCGATGCGTTCGGGTAGGTACGACTCCTCGCCGGAGTCTGAGAGATGTGTTGGCCCCGACGCAAGGGCCGGGGCCAACACCGAGTCTCACCTCTCGCCTGTTCCGCCCCTGCAGAGACCGAGCGTGCCTGGCGAGCCCTTGGGCAGACCGTAGTACCTCCAAGAGTCCGCGGCGGTCTGAACCTGGGACACCGTCTGTCCTGCCGTGGTATCGAAGTCATTCAGCCCGCTCGCAGCGCAGGCCGAGTTCGCGTGATCCAGTGCCCCCGTGTCGTTGGTGTTGTTCACCTGATTCGGCGGACCCTTGACCTCGCCAGCCACCGCTGCGCTCGCTCCTGCACCCACGAGCACGGCAACAGAAGCTAGAACCACGAACAGCCGTTTCATCTTGCCTCCCTCCCCCGACGCCCCCTGCGTCGCAGTCCGCCCAAGCTACGCGCAGAGAGGACCAGCTTTCAATCCGTCGTTTGGTTCGGGTCACAGTCCCGTCAGATCTCCGCGACGAGTTTCCTCCGCTACAGCGTTGACGATGCCCAGACGATCCGGATACGCATCAGCGGTCTGCTGCGAAGGGACGGCACACCTTGGCACGAGCGCGAGCGAGACCGGTGGTTTGAGATCCTCAGCCCGGACCGGCAGGTGATGGGTGGTGTGTGGACCATGGCGCGCAACTACGTCCGTGAGTCGGTCGTGCTGGACGAGGAACCGCCGCAGTACAAGCCCTAGAGGCACCGCAACTGCTGGGCGGCTGTCGCGGACACGACGCTCATCATGTGCCCGGACGGCTTCCGCACCACCAGCTAGCCGCTCGCGCTCGACAGCACCCCGGATTTGGGATCTTCCCGGCCGGGGTGCTTCATGTCTGCACGGAAATGTCGGGGCGCCCTCGGTATTTGCTGCACGTGGCGAGAATGGACGGAGACCAGCTGACCCCCTGGGTCCAGGCCCCCCTCTACCACGGAACCGGCCGGCAACCACGTAGCGTCCACTACGGCCACGCCTAGGGCCCATTCCGGGATGATCATTCGGGCAGGTTGCGTAGCTCGCCCTCCACGAATGCCCCGAGCCGTTCGGTCATCCCGGTCATCAACTTGCGGACCTTGGCGGCTTCGCGTGTCGAGCGCTTCCGGTTTGCGTTGAACTGGTCCATGTCGAGATGTCGCTCAATGGCTGCGCGGATGATGTCGGCTCGAATGTCCGGGGGAACAGCCTCCGCTTGAGCCGCCGGAATGATGGACTCCCGTCCTCGGAATTGCGCGCCGTCTAGCAGCCAGTCCACATCGGCCGGACAGATCCGGCGTGCGTTCTCCAATTGAGCCTGCGCATGCGTGTGACGCTTCGCCTCCGGCGCGGTCTCTAGGCCGTGCTCGGCCACCTGGTCCGGCGTGACTGTGATCCGCTCGGCGATGATGTCGTCCGGGTCGCCGCCAGCATCCTCACACCATGCGCGGCTGTCCTCGGCCGCCATCTGGTAAATGCGGATTCCCGGCAAGTCAAGGTCCCCTACCCATAGCAACACCGTTTTCTGCTCGGATTCCGCCGCATCAATACCGAGCCTGTGCCATGCGCGAAGCGCCACCATGCCCGACCCGCTCATGACACGGACGCCATACCGTCGCGCTGCGCGGGCAACCTGCGGCAGCATTCCGCGCGCCTAACACCACACAATGACGTCAACCTGCTGCCCTTCAAGCCTCGCCCGTTTGTACTCGTCCGGAGAGAAATCCTCGCGGAGTCGTTCTAGCTCGCGGGTCACGTAGTCAGACGGTGAGCTGTGGCCAGCCCAACCTCCGCCGCCGTCCTCGGCAATGTCGTCGCCAGCAATCATGTCCATCGGAATGTGCAACTTATGATGAACGGCGCGCCGAGCCTCCGTCATGTCCTCAATTAGACGTGCATATGCCTTCTCCGTCTTCGCCAAGTGGCCCAGCCCAACGAGGACGTAGAAGATCGACCGCGCACTCAGTGGTAGATGCGCGCGGTATTCCTCCAACGCCTCTTGCACATGCGTGAGCCGTTTCGTCCGCTCAGCGTTGAAGTCCTTGCCGGACTTGTATGGCCCGCGTTGGGCCGTCATTGTCGGTCCTCCTCGATTGGGTTCCGGGCTAGCATGGGCTCCGACTGTACGGGCTAGCCTGGAATTGCCGCTGCGTCACCGTTTCCGCAGGCCAGAGGCTCGCGGCCCTACCCGAGCCGCACCGGCCGGGTTGTGATCGAAACCATGCTCCTGCTCGGCACCATCGCGATCCTGGTCGGCGTCACATACGTGCTGACCGGAGGCTTCAACTAGAGCCTGCGCCAGTAGGCGAATGTCAGGCTTAGGTTGCGATTGATCTTGCGAGGGTGGGCGCATCTCTACGGATGGCCCCTGAGCACCTGATAGAAGGTTTCCGAGGCGAAGCGCGGATGGGATTGGTCGTTCCACCCGATCTCCTCAGCGCGACGCCGGATGGCAGCGCCGGCTGCCTGACCAGCCGTTTCGTTGTCGAAAATAGCGATGGACAAGCCGTTGCCGGTCTCAGGATCGAGCAGGTGATACGACGCGCGGACCCCAGGGATCCCGGCGATCGCGTCGATGACCCAATCCCGGTCGTCGGTCGGCATTGGTTCCCATACCGCGACTCTGGCAATCACTGCTACTCCGATCTGTTGATCCAGTGCCTGAACGCCCGCACCCGGGTGTCGGCCAGGTGAAAGGGCAGGCACCCGGCCGTGATGCTCACCGAGCGAGCCGTATCTTGCAAGAGCACTAAAGGTCGGAGCATCGACCGACAGCACAGCCTCGGAACCGACGCAAGCCCAGCCGTTCGACGTTGAGCAACTGGCTCGAACATTTGCCCTCGTGGGTCTTCTCGCGTACGTCATCGGCCTATTAGCGATCAACTTTTACCTTCAGCGCTTTGGCATCTCAGATTTCGGTGTCCTTCGGCCCCATTACGTAGTACTCCAGCCGTAGATCGTGACCTGGCTGGTCGGGGAGCGGGCGTGGGCTGGATGGCGAGGTGCTAATCGATCCGGATCGCACCCCATGCCTCGGGCTCAACGATGCGCAGCGTCTGGCTGAACTCCCACTGATGGCCTTCGAGGTCGATGGCCGCGTACGAGCGCAGACCCCAGGGCTGGTCGGTCGGCGCCATCACCATGGTCGCGCCCGCAGCCTTCGCCGCCTGGTAGTGCGCGTCCACGTCGCTCACCATCACCGTTGTCGCATGCGAGAGGTTCGGCCACGGCTGCTCCTGTTGCCCGCGGAAGCCGGGTACGCGCTCGCGAACCCACTCCTCGAAGTCCGGGGAGCTTCCCGCCACCATCACCAAACCGCCTTCGGGGCCCTCCAGCTTGGCGGTGATGACGGTTCCGTCCGGTCCAGCCATGCGCACCCGCTCCCGGAAGCCAAATGTGCGCGTCAGCCAGGCGATCGCCTCGCTTGGCTGTTGATAGCGAATGTGTGGGTAGACCGGTGCCCAACTTCGGGCGATGTCGTCAGTCACGCGGCCCTCTCCTCTCGTTGCTTGGGCCAGGCCCAGTCGAGCGCCCGCCGCACTCAACGGCGTTCTCCCTCGCGTTCGCGAGCCATCTTCGCGCCGCAGGCCACCGCGTAGGTCCCATCCGCAAACTGGATCTCGACACGCGATGCCTCCTCGGGCGGGACCAAATGGCCCTGTCCGTCGCCGAAGATGATCTCGACTACCGGCATCATTAGGCAGTCTCCAGGTGTCGCGGACCCCTCGGCCGGGTGAGCTGACCCTCCAGCGCGTGCGTCTCCTCGCCGCTCGGGATCAGCCGCGCGTACACGTCCAGCGTCAGCTTGTAGGACGAGTGGCCCAACTGCTCGGAAAGCGCGTACGGCGACATGCCGGCAGTCAGCGAGATAGACGCGGCGGTGTGTCGGAGATCGTGCAGCCGGACGGTACCGGGGATGCCAGCAGCCTTCACCGCCGTCCGGAACAGGTTGCGGCGGAAGGTCGCAGGCTCGACCGGCTGACTCCAATCCAACTCGCCCGGTGTCAACCCGCCGTTGAAGCGATGCGGGAACAGCGGTGCGGAGGGATCGTCGCCATGGGGCTGGACGGTCTCCAGGTACTCCGCGAGGTCGGCCGCGAGCCATGAGATCAGCGGGACTTTGCGCCGCGACTTGGCGGACTTGGGTTCCGCCTCGATCCACTCGCCCCCGACTAGGTGCCGGGTCCGCTCGACCGATACGACTCCCCCAACCACAACTCCTCCCTTGCGAATGAAGCGGAGGTCTCCCACGTCCAAGCCTGCTAGCTCGCCAGCGCGGATGCCGGTGTACGCGAGGAACACGACCATGAGCCCATACGGTGGCCGTAGCTGGGCTGCAACCGCCTCGACCTGTTCCGGGGTGAGGAACCGCTGAACGTCCGCCTGCTTCGGCCCTGGCGCCGCGCGCTTCGGGTGCGGAGGATCGCCGGGTTGGTCGGTAGCGCCCGGTCCTCCGTCGCGAGGGATAGGACAGCGCTGAAGCCTTGGTACGCCCACTGCACGGAACGCGGCGTGCGGAGCTCGGGCAGTTCTCCGACGCGAGCCATGAGCGGAACTTCCGGCAGTCGCTCGACTGGATCCGGCCGATCGGGATGCCCGCGAAGTATGTGCGGGCGTGCAGTAGCGCGTGGGTGTGTGACTCGACTGTCCGCCGTCGCCAGCCCTCACCCGGAGCGAGGCTGAGGAAGATGTCCGCGTACTCATCGAACATGCGCTTGCTACCGGCGTGGTTCGCGTTCGGGTCGAGATCCTTGATGGCGGCGTTGGCTTTCTGCAGGGTCTTGTAGGTCTCGCTCTTGTACTGGGTCTTTCCGAGGGTGGTAACGCGCCAGACCACGCGGTATCGCCGCTCGCCGGAGCAGCGGTCGAAGTGCGGGTGGTCCGGGCTAACCGGGTGCTTCACCTTGCGGTTCGAGCAGCCGGTCTGGATCTTGAGCTTTCGTGCGTGTGCCATTAGCCGGTTCCTATGTGCTGTTCGGGATGATCAAGGGTCGAGCTTACGTGCTCGCGGGGCGCTGCCGGGGCGCACGAGCGGTCCCGGCCTGTCAACCTGCGACGTGGTGACCGGAACCGCCCGTCTTGTAATCGGGCGGTTCCGGGTTCGAGTCCCGGCGTCGGCTCCGGTATTTGCCCTGGTCAGACCAGGTTTCTGTAACTGCACGGCCGACTCCTGCGGCGACTGTTGCAGATCCGCAACCGGTTCCGGGCATTCGGTGAGGCTTCGCCGTGCTGGGCGGACCTTCTCCGCTCCCGGGCATCGACACCCGCGTTGACACCCCCGACAGGAGCGACCAGCCTTGCTTGCTAGCTCTTGCCTGTGTCGAGCGAGTGCCTAAGGGGGTCGGACCGATGGGCGCACCGGACGTCAACGAGGCCGAGGATGTAGGACGCTCGATGCGCCGTCGGCTCGACGAGCTGGCGGAGACCCAGCATTGGGTGCATCACGTGGGCGACCTCGACAGCGGAGAGGTGCTGACCACCCAGCTGGACCGACCGGTCATGCCGCTC
>JBKPTD010000153.1:0-21436 GCA_046735375.1 Actinomycetota bacterium
ATCCGCGACGACCAAGGCGACATCCTGAGTCGCGACCGGGTATGCCGAGATCGACTTTGCCAACGGCACCGGCTCCGACTCCGGCTCGAATGCATCGAGTTCCAGTTCCATTGCGCAGCAGCGCGCAGGCAGGTCGAACGCCGCGATCACCCGCGGATGCAGCTCGCCGGCATGGCCGATGACGCGGTCGTCGACGACAAGGGCCGCACAGCGGCCGGGATGCCAGGGCGCGTGGTCGTCAGCGCGTACCTCGAGGTCGACTCCTGCATCGGCCGCCACCAGTCTCGCTGCCTGAATCGCGTCCGCCCAGACGGCGGGTCGACCCCCGCCCCACCAGCCGGCCGGCTCCCACTGGCCGGTCAGGACGACCGCTACCCGCCATGGTTGCCTCGGTAGCGCGGCGTCCAGCTCCTCTTGCTGTTCGCGGGTCGGGGGCCCGGTCACACCGAGCAGCGGTGCCGGATCGCCTTCCTTGTCGGTGGGCCGGAAGACCAGCCCGGCCTCGAAGAGGGCGAGGTCGGTGAAGCCGCGGCTGATGTTGCGACGGGCGGTGGCGAGCAGTCCGGGCAGCAGGGTCGTTCGCAGCAGCGGTTGCTCCTTCGACAACGGGTTGAGCAAGCGAAGGGCTTGCCGCCGCGGATCCGACTCATCCAACCCGAGTGCATCAAGGTCGTCGGGCCCGATGAACGGGAACGCGAGCACCTCGACGTACCCCGCACCGGCGAGCGTCCTGCCGATCCGGCGGCGCAGCCGCTGCCTAGGCACCAGGCCACGGCCTGCGGGCGCCATCGGCAGGACCGCCGACAGCGTGTTGTAGCCCTCGAGCCTGATGACCTCTTCGTCGAGGTCAGCGGGATCTGTCAGGTCCGGCCGCCAGCTCGGTGGTGTCACTCGGAGCAGCGCCTCTGATTCTGACGGGCGAGTGACGATCGCACCTGGCGCACCCGGCGTCACGGCCGGAGCTGCTCTGGCCGCCAACGTGGCATCGATCTCGACCGTGCACCCGATCCCGGTGAGGAAGGCGACAACTCGTTCGGCCGGTATGTCGTGGCCGGCGACCCGACCTGCTCGGGATGCCGGGACCGTGATGGTGATCGGCTCCCGTGGCAGGTTGACCTCCGTCGCAGGTCCCGACGCGCCGCCGCCGAGCGCGACGAGCAACTGAGCCGCCCGGGCGACCGCGACGGGCGGCAATTCTGGATCGACACCGCGCTCGAAGCGGCGGGATGCCTCGCTGGACAGGCCGTGTCGGCGACCCTCCTTGGCGATCCCCAGCGCGTCGAAATGCGCCCCTTCGATGACCAGGTCGGTCGATCTGGAGTCGATCTCGGTATGCAGGCCGCCCATCGTTCCGGCGAGGGAGATCGGCCCCGACGAGTCGGTGATGAGGATGTCGTCCGGGTGCAGGTCCCGCACGACATGATCCAGCGTCTCCAGTCGCTCCCCCGCTCGGGCCCGACGGACGACGATCTGGCCGGTCAGCCGGGAACGGTCGAAGGCGTGCAGCGGCTGGCCGTACTCCAGCATCAGATAGTTCGTCACATCGACGGCGAGAGAGACCGACCGCACGCCGCACAGGTGCAACCGGTGGCGCAGCCAGAGCGGGCTCGGCCGCCCGGGGTCGAAACCGGAGACCGGCCGGAGGACGAAGCGGTCACACGCGGTCGGATCGTCGATCGCCGCGTCGTACGGCTCCGCCGGTCCGTCCGCGGCCGATAGGTCTACCAGGGCGGCCGGGTCCTGGAACGCCGCCCCATAGGAGATGGCCGCCTCGCGCGCGATGCCGCGCACCGAGAGGCAGTAGCCGCGATCTGGCGTGACAGCGATGTCGAGCACGTCCTCGCGGACGCGGAGCAGCTCGATCGCATCCGCGCCGATGTGAAGGCCGGGTGAAGCATCGGCACCCAACCCGGCCGGTCCGTTCAGGACGATGATCCCGCTGTGATCGTCGCCGAGCCCAAGCTCGCGCGCGGAGCAGATCATCCCGTCCGAGATGCGGCCGTACGCCTTGCGAGCGGCGATCGCGAACGGTCCAGGCAGAATCGCGCCCGGGAGGGCCACCACGACGTAGTCGCCGACGTCGAAATTGGTCGCACCGCAAATGATGCCGCGGGTGGCGCCGTGCTCCTGGCCGACCTCGACCTGGCAATAGCGGATCGGCTTCTTCAGGCCGGTCAGCTCCTCGATCTCCCGGACGCGGCCGACGACGATCGGCCCGGAGATGTCGATGCCGACCTGGTCGACTGTCTCGACCTCCAGCCCGGCGCGGATAAGCCGCTCGCCGACGTCACGTCCCGACTGGTCGGACGGGAGATCGGCGTACTCGCGCAGCCACGACAGCGGAACCCGCATCAGATCTCCATGCCGAACGCGGTGGTGAAGCGAACATCGCCCTCGAACATGTCGCGCATGTCCTCGACGCCGTGCCGGAACATCAGCGCACGCTCGAGTCCCATACCGAAAGCGAAGCCGGAGTAGCCGTCGGGATCGATGCCGCAGGCAACGAGCACCCGCGGGTTGACCATTCCGCACCCACCCCACTCGATCCAGCCCTCAGACGAGCACGTGCGGCATGGCGGTGCACCAGGCTCGACCGAGGCGCCACGGCAGATGAAGCATTGAATATCGAGCTCAGCCGACGGCTCGGTGAACGGGAAGTAGGACGGGCGCAGCCGCGTCGTCAGCCCGGCACCGAACATGGAGGACGCAAAGTGGTCAAGCGTGCCCTTCAGGTGGGCCATCGTGATGCCCTCATCGACGGCGAGGCCCTCGACCTGGTGGAAGACGGGTGAGTGCGTTGCGTCCATCTCGTCGGTACGGAACGTCCGGCCGGGGCAGATGACATAGATCGGCAGGTCGCGGGTCAGCATGGCCCGCGCCTGGACGGGCGACGTGTGCGTGCGGAGCACCCTGTTGGTGCCCTCGGGCGCGACGAAGAACGTATCCATCATCGTCCGCGCGGGATGCCCGTCGGGCATGTTCAGCGCATCGAAGTTGTACCACTCGGCCTCGAGCTCCGGGCCCTCGGCGATCTCCCATCCCATGGCGACGAAGATGTCGCCGACGCGCTCCTGGATCGTGGTCAGCGGGTGCCTTGCCCCCCTGCGCTCCCGGTCGGTCGGCAAGGTGACATCGACGGTCTCGTCGACCAGGACGCGGGCGTCGCGGGCTGCCTCAAGCTCGGCCTGGCGGGTCGCCAACGCCTCGGCGACCTGCCTACGTGCACCGCCGACACGCTTGCCGGCGTCGGCTCTGGCCGCCGGTGGCAAGGCACCGATCTCACGGTTCGCCAGGGCCAGCGGCGACCGATCGCCCGCATGCGCGATCTTGACATCCTTGAGTGCATCGAGGCTGCTCGCGGCCGCAATGGCAGCGAGGGCGTCATCTCGCATCCGGCTGACTTCATCTGGATGGAGCATGGAGACTTCAACCGGGTCGTAGGACTTATTAGGTGCCGACATATAGGTGGTCCAGGGTTTGGCAACCGTACGGGCTACAGGCTTGCGGGATCCTGGCCGAGTCTAATGTCGTGGCTGCGTCGCGATCACCCAAAGGTGCGGCGACCGTCTTCGCGCCGTCCCGTGGACGATCGGCGTCTCGAGGTCCCGCGATCGACGCGACGACGGGAGGGATCATGGCTGAGGAGCCGCTCGCCCGGTTCAACGCGCTGCCAACCGGTGAAGCAGAGGAGGAGCTGCTCACCTGCTGTGCCGCGCCATCCTGGGCCGCGGCGCTCGCCGCCGGCCGGCCCTACACCAACCTCGCCTCGGTGCTGGCTGCCTCGGATAAAGCGTTCGCGGCGATGACGGCAGCCGATCTGACCGCGGCCGTCGCGGCCCATCCCCGCATCGGCGACCGCGGTACCGGCAAGCCGGCCGGGCCGGCAGCATCTTCGAAGGACGCAGCCCGACGAGGGGAACCCTCACGCATTCCCACTGGGCATGAGGGGACGCGGGACGGCGAATGGTCTCGTCAGGAGCAAGCTGGAGTGGCGGGCGCGAGCGCGGACACCCTGGCGGCTCTCGCCGCGGGCAATAGGACTTATGAGGAACGATTTGGCCAGGTGTTCCTGATCTGCGCGACCGGTCTGAGCGCGGCGGAGATGCTCACCGCTTTGCACGCGCGACTCGGCAACGACGCCGACAGCGAGGCGAAGATCGTCCGAGAAGAGCTACGCAAGATCACCGGCCTGCGGCTGCGCAAGCTCCTCGGAGGTGACGGGACGTGACCCAGCCTGATGTCCAGCCCGGGAAGGCGAGCAGTGTGTCGACTCACGTCCTGGACACCGCCGCCGGCCGACCGGCCGGGGATGTAGCAGTCCGGGTCGAGTGCCTGCAGGGTGCGGGCTGGTCCGCGGTGGCAGCCGGGCGTACCGACGGCGACGGCCGGCTACGCACGTGGACCGTGGGAACGCCCGGGTCCACCGCGAAGGAGCATCGGACCGAGGATCCGGCGCATGCCGGTGAGGGCCACCCCACGGGTGAGTTTCCGGTCGGCCGGTACCGGCTGGTCTTCGACATCCAGCACTATTTCCTCGGCTGGGGGCTCACTCCCTTCTTTCCCGAGGTGACCGTCGAGTTCGTGATCGACGGATCCGGACAGCACTACCACGTACCGCTGCTCGTGAGCCCGTACTCGTACACGACCTATCGGGGGAGCTGACCCATGGATGTGGTCCTCGGCCAGAACGAGTACGGCAAATCGGAGATCAGGCTCGCACATGTGAGCAGGAACGGTGGCCAGCACGACTTTCGTGATTTGTGCGTCAGCGTCGCTCTCTCCGGCGACTTCGCCGACGTGCACCTGACCGGAAACAACGCGAATGTGCTGCCGACCGACACCCAGAAGAACACCGTGTATGCCTTTGCCAAGGAGCACGGCGTCGGTGAGATAGAGGACTTCGCCAGCCGACTCGCGAAGCATTTCGTCGACTCGCATGGGCCGGTACTGCTCGCAACCGTCACCGTCGACGAATACGCCTGGGCCCGGCTCGGGCCGCATTCGTTCACCGCCGGCGGCGAGGTCCGCCACACTCGTGCCGGGCACCAGGCGGGGACAACGGAGCTGACCTCGGGCCTGTCGGGGTTACGGCTGATCAACACGACCGGTTCCGAATTCACCGGGTTCGCCAAGGATCGCTACACAACCCTGCCGGAAGCGACCGACCGCATCCTGGCGACCCGAGTCTCCGCACGGTGGCGGCCAACCGAGCGGTCCGGTGCGGTTGCGGGAGGACAGGAGCCCACAGATTGGGCAGCCTCGTATGCCGAGACTCGCCGCCACCTGATCGAGGCCTTCATCGAGACCTACTCGTCTTCACTCCAGCAGACGCTCTACGCGATGGGCACCCGGGTGCTTCAGAGTCGACCCGAGATCGGGGCGATCCAGCTGTCATTGCCGAACATCCACCACACGCCCGTCGATCTCTCCCCCTTTGGCTTGGCCAACGACAACGAGGTCTTCGTCGTCAGCGACCGGCCGTTCGGCCTCATCGAGGCGACGATCACCCGCGACGACGCGACAGATTCGCCCGGCGGGACCACATTGTTCGATGATGGCGGTTGGTCGCGCAGGCAGCTGGGGTGATGACGCATGGAGTTCCTGCGGCCGCGGAACTGGGCGGACGCGCTGGCGGCAAAGGCCGAGCACCCGGCCGCATTGCCGATCATCGGTGGTACGGACGTCATGGTCGAGCTCAACTTCGACCGGCAGCGGCCGCCGGCACTGCTCGACCTCACCCGCGTTGCCGAACTCGGCGATTGGACCGTCGAGGACGGGCGGCTGCGTGTCGGGGCGGGGGTCACCTACACACGGATCATTCACGAACTGGCTGATCGACTGCCCGGACTTGCGATGGCGTCGCGCACGGTCGGATCGCCGCAAATCCGCAACCGCGGAACGGTGGGCGGCAACCTCGGATCGGCATCACCCGCCGGCGACGCACATCCACCACTGCTGGCAACGGACGCGCTTGTGGAGGTTGGGTCGGTGCGCGGTACCCACCGCATACCGATCGCCGAGTTCTTCACCGGTCCGAAGCGTCACGCGCTCGCAGCGGACGAACTGATCGCGGCGTTCCTCGTGCCCCCGGCCGGCGGCCCACAGCAGTTCGCGAAGATCGGCACGAGGAACGCGATGGTCATCGCGGTCGCCTCCTTCGGCCTTGCCCTGCATCCAGAACAGGGCACGGTCGGCGCTGCCATCGGGTCGGCGGCACCAACGCCGTTGCTCGCCCGCGAGGCCGAGGCGTTCGCCGGTGCCGAGCTCCGCGATGCCGGGCTGTGGGCGTCGCGTAACGCGCTGCCCGCGGCGGTCGCCGAACGCTTTGGCGAGCTTGTCGCGGCCGCCGCTTCGCCAATCGGCGACGTGCGCGGCACCGCCGCCTACCGGAGACATGCCTTGGCGGTGCTGGCCAGGCGGACCCTGATCTGGGCCTGGGACGACTACCGGAGGGGCGGCGTGGCATGACCCGACTGACGGGATTCTCGCGCCGGTGCCCCGACGCTGATCTGGAGTCATCATGCGGCTGACCTGCACGGTGAACGGTGAGCAGCGGGAGGCCGACGACATCTGGCCCGGCGAGAGCCTTTTGTATGTGCTGCGGGAACGGATGGGACTTCCCGGTTCGAAGAATGCGTGCGAGCAGGGCGAATGCGGCTCGTGCACGATCTATCTCGACGGGGTGCCGGTCTGCGCCTGCCTGGTCGCCGCCGGGCAGGCCGAGGGACGCTCGGTGGTCACCGTCGAGGGTCTGGCCGGTGGGTCGAGGGTCCGGACCGCGGACACCATGCCCGGCGGAACGGAGGCCGACGGCCTCGATCCTGTCCAGCAGGCGTTCCTCGACGCCGGCGCGGTGCAATGCGGGTTCTGCACGCCCGGCTTGGTGGTCGCCGTCCATGATCTGCTCCGGCGCGTCCCAACTCCGAGCGATCCGCAGATCAGGGAGGCGCTGGCCGGCAACCTGTGCCGGTGCACTGGCTACGAGCACATCCTCGCGGCGGTTCGCTTGGCCGCAGCGCGCGGGTCCGGAACCGGGACGCTGCCATGACCGGCGAGACGCTCGTCATCGACGGATGCGCAATCGCCGTGGTCGACGCGGACGGCACCGAGTACGAGCGCGGGCACATAGTGATCCACGGAGACCGGATCGTGTCGGTCGCTGACGGCCCCGCGCCTCCGGACACGGCGAGCGCTCGATACATCGACGGCCGCGGCTGCCTCGCCACACCTGGCCTGGTGAACACCCACCACCATCTGTACCAATGGGCTACCCGTGGGTACGCCCAAGAGGCGATCTTGTTCGACTGGCTCACGACGCTGTACCCGATCTGGGCCGGCATCGACGAGGACATCGTCGGCGCGGCCGCCCGTGCGGGGCTGGCTTCGCTCGCCCTGTCCGGCTGCACGCTGAGCACCGACCATCACTACGTCTTCCCGCGCGGTGCGGGGGATCTCCTCGGCGCGACGGTTGCCGCGGCTGGGGAGATCGGCCTGCGATTCCACCCGACCCGCGGCTCTATGGACCTCGGCCAGTCCGCCGGGGGGCTGCCGCCCGACACGGTCGTCGAGGATCTCGAGACCGCGCTGGCCGCGACGGCAGACGCGATCGACCGCTTCCACGATCCGTCGCCCGGCGCACGTGTACGGGTCGCGGTCGCGCCCTGCTCCCCCTTCTCCGCAAGCGGCGCCCTGATGCGGGCAACTGCGGAGCTCGCCCGTGATCGTGGCGTCCGGTTGCACACGCACCTCGCGGAAACGGTCGAGGAGGAGGAGTACTGCCGGGAGCTGTTCGGCCGCGGCCCCGTCGACTACATGGACGACTTGGGTTGGCTCGGCTCGGATGTCTGGATGGCACACTGCGTCTGGCTCAGCGACGACGCCATCCGCCGGTTCGCTGAGACCGGGACCGGCGTGGCGCATTGCCCGAGCTCGAACGCCCGGCTCGGTGCCGGTATCGCGCCCGTGCGACACCTGCTCGACGCTGGAGCCCCGGTAGGTCTCGGCGTGGACGGTGCGGCGTCCAACGAGGCGGGCGAGCTGGTGATGGAGCTCAGGCAAGCGCTCCTGATGGCCCGGGTTCGCCCCGTCGACCCCGGTGGCGTGGGAGCTTCGGAGACCGCGGCGGCCGGGGGTGGCCACGCTGGAGCCCCGGCCGGACCGGCCAGCCTCACCGCCAGGGAGGCATTGAGGCTGGCGACCATGGGCGGGGCGCGGTGTCTGGGCTGGGAAAGCGAGCTCGGCTCGCTCGAGCCGGGCAAACTGGCCGACCTCGCGCTCTGGCGGCTGGACGGGCTCGGCCACGCCGATATCGCCGACCCCGTCGCCGCGCTCGTCCTCGGGCCACGGCCACCACTTTCGCTCCTCCTCGTCGGTGGCCGGACCGTTGTCGAGGACGCCGAGCTGCGAACGGCTGATGTCACCGAGGTCGCTCATAACGCTCGCGCGGCGGCACGTCGGCTTTCGCCGGACGGTACCCGCGCCACCAAACCGCTGACGACGAAGGTGCGCTGATGACCGATCTATCGCTGCACGGTGCGCTCCACCAGGAGACTCAGGAGCGGGTGTCGGGCGGAGTCGGCGAGAGCGTCGGGCGTCCGGACGGCACGTTGAAAGTCACCGGCGAGTTCGCGTTCTCCTCAGACCTGTGGGCCGACGACATGCTGTGGGGAGCAACGCTGCGCAGCCCGCATCCGCGAGCCCGTATCCTCGCGATCAACCTCGGCCCCGCCCTGGCGTTGCCCGGGGTCTATGCGGTGCTCACGCACGAGGACGTTCCCGGGTCGAAGCTGTACGGGCTCGAGGTCGTCGACCAGCCGGTTCTCGCCATCGACGAGGTGCGCTACATCGGTGAGCCGATTGCGATCGTCGCGGCCGACCATCCGGAGACGGCGCGGCGCGCGATCGACGCGATCCGCGTCGACTACGAGGTACTGACGCCGATCGTGGACAGCGAGGCGGCCCTCCAGCCGGACTCCGACCTTGTCTATGCCGACCGCCCTGGTCATCACGCCCCCGGCAACGTCACCCGGCACGTCGCCATCAGGACCGGCAACCCGGAGGCCACCGCCGACGTCGTGGTGTCGGGCGACTACGAGGTCGGCATGCAGGACCAGGCGTTTCTCGGTCCTGAGTCCGGAATGGCCGTGCCCGCTGAGGACGGCGGTGTCGATATCTATGTCGCCACCCAGTGGCTCCATGTCGACCGTGGTCAGATCGCGCCATGCCTAGGACTGCCGCCCGACAAGGTGCGGATCAGCCTGGCCGGGGTGGGCGGTGCATTCGGTGCCAGGGAAGACCTGTCGATCCAGACCCACGCCGCGATGCTGGCCTTGCATACCGGCAAACCGGTCAAGGTCGTCTATTCCAGGGAGGAGTCGTTCTTCGGCCACGTCCACCGGCATCCGGCCCGGCTCCACTACGAGCACGGCGCGAGCAGGGACGGGCTCCTCGTCTTCGTCAAGGCACGGATCGTGCTCGACGGCGGCGCGTACACATCGTCCTCTCCCGCCGTCGCCGCCAATGCGGCGACGCTCGGCGTCGGCCCCTACGTCGTTCCGAACGTCGTCATGGACTCGACCATCGCGTACACGAACAACCCGCCGTGCGGGGCCATGCGGGGCTTCGGCGCGGTCCAGGCCTGCTTCGCGTACGAGGCTCAGATGGACAAGCTGGCGACTGCACTCGGCATCGATCCGGTGGACCTGCGGATCCGCAACGCACTTGCTGAAGGTGACCGGATGCCCACGACCGGCCAGCTCGTCGACTCGGCAGCCCCCGTCGCGCACCTCCTCGAGCGGGTACGGTCCCGGCAGCTGCCGCCCCCGGCGGCCGGTGGAGACGGCAAGGTCGACCTGACGACGATGCCGGGCGGTGTGTCCAACACGACCCACGGCGAGGGAGTGCGCCGTGGCGTCGGATACGCGATCGGCATCAAGAACGTCGGCTTCTCGGAGGGCTTCGACGACTACTCCACCGCCCGGGTCCGCCTGAGCATTGTCGGCGGCGAGCCGGCCGTCATGGTGCACACGGCGGCAGCCGAGGTCGGTCAGGGTCTGGTGTCGGTGCAGGCCCAGATCGCGCGTACCGAGCTCGGCATCGACCGGGTCGTCCTGCTCCCCGCCGACACGTCGGTGGGTTCGGCCGGCTCATCGTCGGCGTCGCGGCAGACCTATGTGACGGGCGGCGCCGTGCGGGCCGCGTGCGAGGCAGTCCGCGCGAGAGTGCTCGAGCTGGCGACAGAACGGTATGGGCCTGGGTACTCCCCCGGCGGGACCGACCCCGACCCGGAGCGGCCAGAGGCTGGCGGACCGCCCGCGGGACCGGCGCGAGGCGCCGCGGATCTGCGCAGCCTCGACCTCGTCGCGCTGCTCGGCGACCAAGAGATCGAGGAGACCGTCGAGTGGCGGCACCGGCCCACGTACCCGCTCGACCCGGTGACTGGCAAGGGCGATGCGCACGTCCAGTTCGCCTTCGCCGCTCATCGCGCGGTCGTCGATGTCGACACCGACCTCGGGCTGGTGCGGGTCGTGCAGCTTGACACGGCACAGGACGTTGGCAAGGCGATGAACCCGCAGGCTGTACTCGGCCAGATCCACGGCGGCACGGCGCAGGGGCTCGGGCTCGCCTTGATGGAGGAGATCCAGGTCGCCGACGGGCAGGTGCGCAACCCGTCGTTCACCGACTACCTGATCCCCACCATTCTCGACATGCCGCCCATGCAGGTCGACGTGCTCGAGCTTGCCGATCCGCACGCTCCCTACGGGTTGCGCGGGGTCGGCGAGCCGCCGACCATCTCCTCGACGCCGGCCATCGCGGCGGCGGTCCGCTCCGCGACCGGCCGCCAACTGACCCGCGTGCCGATCCGGCCGGAAGACATCGTCGACTTGGCGGCCAGCACGTCCGCACCATGAACTCGATCGCGCACCACCCAGCCCGGCCCACGGCGGCGTCTCGATACGTTCGTCGACACACGCTCGGCGGTGAGGCGGGCTTCCCAGCGGCCGTCCGGAAGCGCTCGGCACCCGAGGAGGATCGGGATCCATGACAGAGCAGCAACGTGTCACCCGCATCGCACACGCCGATTTTCCCGGTGCTGACCGGATCCTGACACCTGAGGCCGCCGCCTTCGTGGCCGACCTGCACCGCGAGTTCGAGAAGCGCCGGCAGGAACTGCTCACCCGCCGCGCGGAGCGGCGTCAGCAGATTGCCAAGACTGGGAAGCTCGACTTCCTCGACGAGACCACATCGATCAGGGAGTCGGCCTGGACGGTCGCGCCGGTACCGCGGGACCTGCGCGACCGGCGAGTGGAGATCACCGGCCCCACCGACCGGAAGATGACCATCAACGCGCTCAACTCGGGGGCGCGGGTGTGGCTGGCCGACCACGAGGACGCCAACTCTCCGACCTGGCACAACATGGTGGTCGGCCACGTCAACCTGGTCGATGCGATCGAGCGGGAGATCACTTTCGAGGGCCCTGACGGTCGCAAATACGAGCTCCACGACGGACCCCTTCCCGCGATCATCTTCCGGCCGCGTGGCTGGCACCTGCCAGAACGGCATGTCATCGTCGACGGGACCCCTGTCGCGGGCGCGCTCTTCGACTTCGGGCTCTACTTCTTTCACAACGCGAGGCGGTTGCGCGCGCACGGCTCAGGGCCTTATTTCTACCTGCCGAAGCTGGAGAGCCACCTCGAAGCTCGGCTGTGGAACGACGTCTTCGAGTACGCCCAGGAGCGGCTCGAAACACCGAGCGGAACGATCCGGGCGACCGTATTGATCGAGACAATCACCGCGGCCTTCGAGATGGATGAGATCCTCTGGGAGCTGCGCGACCACGCGTCCGGGTTGAACGCGGGACGCTGGGATTACCTGTTCAGCGTCATCAAGACGTTTCCCAGCCTGAGCAGCCTTGCCACCGATCAAGAGGGTGCGGGCGCTCGGGGAACCGGCCAGGCAACTCGGCAGGGCGTGCTTCCGGATCGGTCCGCCGTCACCATGACTGCGCCGTTCATGCGGGCATACACCGAGTTGCTCGTTGCCACCTGCCACCGCCGCGGTGCCTCTGCCATGGGTGGGATGGCCGCCTTCATTCCGAGCCGGCGCGATCCCGAGGTCAACGAGCGGGCACTCGCAGCCGTACTCGCCGACAAGGAACGCGAGGCAGGTGACGGTTTCGACGGATCCTGGGTGGCGCACCCCGATCTCGTTCCGGTCTGCCTCGAGGCCTTCGATAGCGTTCTCGCCGACCGGCCCAACCAGCTCGACGTCCAGCGCCACGATGTGACGGTCGGTGCCGCGGACCTGCTGGACATGGCGTCGACACCGGGCGCCGTGACTGCTGCAGGGCTGCGGGCGAATATCAGCGTCGGACTTCGCTATCTCGAATCTTGGCTGCGCGGCATCGGGGCGGCCGCGATCGACAACCTCATGGAGGACGTCGCGACCGCCGAGATCGCGCGCTCCCAGGTCTGGCAATGGGTCCACCAGGGCGTTGAGCTGGCCGACGGCACCCGGGTGACCGCCCCCCTCGTGCGCGAGGTCATGCGTGACGTCCTCGACAGCATCGCGAACGACCTGGGCGCGACCGCATTCGGCCCCGGTCGCTGGGCAGACGCCGAGCAGCTATTCGAGCGGGTCGCTCTCAGCCCCGACTTCGTCGAGTTCCTGACGTTCCCCGCCTACGACCGCCTGACATGACCCGCGCATTGCGTCCACAGCTGCGTCCGGCGCGGCAGGATCCACTCGTTCACGCAGACGTCCGCGAGCTTCCACCGTGAGGCCGGACGGACCATGCTCGGATGTCGTCGAATACCTCCGGCGACGCTTTCTCGGAATGCTCGGCCCACGGAACGCCCTCACATCCGTCCATTACCATCCCGGAATGGGGGCCATCACCCGGAGAAAATGCCGACGCCACGCTTCGAGTAGGTGGACATGACCGGCCCAGCGGTGGTCACCGTCCCCGGGGTGAGCCTGGTCATCCGCGGACGACGTGTCGTCCTCTCCGATGGCGAGCGACCGGCGACGGTAGCAGTCGGCAACGGCCGGATACTCGCAATCCTGTCTGTCGGCACACCGGTACCCGGCGCCACTGAGGTCGTCCTCGGCGACGACGAGGTGCTGCTGCCTGGCCTGGTGGACACCCACGTCCACGTCAACGAGCCCGGGCGTACCGGATGGGAAGGCTTCGCCACGGCCACCCGGGCCGCTGCTGCGGGCGGCGTCACGACGATCGTCGACATGCCACTCAACAGCGACCCGCCGACCATCGATCCGGCTGCGCTCGACGCGAAGCTGGCCGCCGCTCGCGCGGCCGACTGCCATGTGGACGTGGGCTTCTGGGGCGGCGCCGTACCGGCGAACGTGGGCCGGCTCGCTGACCTGCTCGACGCGGGTGTGCTCGGTGTCAAATGCTTCCTCGTCGACTCCGGCGTCCCCGAGTTCCCGCCCCTGGACGACATAGAGCTGGCTTCCGTGCTGCGCGAGCTCGCCGCGGTCGACGGGCTCCTTCTCGCCCACGCGGAAGACCCCGCCGTTCTCGCGGCGGCACCGCGGCCCGAGGGTCGGTCGTACCACGATTTCCTCACCTCTCGACCTGCCGAGGCGGAGGATCAGGCCGTCGCCCGCCTGGTGACGCTGGCCGCGGTGACTGGCGCACGTGTTCATGTCGTGCACCTGTCGAGCGCGAGCGCCCTGCCGCTGCTCGCCGATGCACGCCGGGACGGAGTTCGGATCACCGCCGAGACGTGTCCGCACTACGTGAGCTTGGCCGCTGAGGACATCCCTGACGGCGCCACCCAGTTCAAGTGCTGCCCGCCGATCAGGGATGCCGCCAACCGTGACGCTCTCTGGAAGGGGCTCGCCGACGGCCTGATCGATCTCGTCGTCTCCGACCACTGCCCATGCCCAGCGGCGCTGAAGTCGCTGGCAACCGGCGATTTCGGGACCGCCTGGGGCGGCATCTCATCGCTGCAGCTCGGACTCCCGGTCGTGTGGACAGCGGCCAAAGACCGCGGACACGGGCTCGCGGACGTCGCCCACTGGATGGCGACCGCACCGGCCGGACTGGCCGGCTTGCCGAGCAAGGGGCGGATCACCGTGGGTGCGGATGCCGACTTCTGCGTCTTCGCACCGGAGGAAACCTGGCTGATTGTGCCTGCCGCGCTGCACCATCGGCATCCGCTCACGCCGTACAACGGACGGCTCGTCACCGGTCGGGTGCGCGGGACCTGGCTGCGGGGCCAGCGCATCAGCGACAGTCGGCCGGCAGGGCGCTTGCTTACTGGGACTCGCGATGGGTGATTTCACCAGACTTCCCGACCTGGCATCGCGGCGGTTCGGGGGCAGCGTTGTGCTGGCGACGGATGAGTTCTTCGCCGCGCGTGAAAATCTGATCAGGCCTGAGCCGCCGACCTTCGCCCCGCACACATTCGGTCCCAAGGGGCAGGTGTACGACGGCTGGGAGACGCGGCGGCACCGTGAGCCCGAGCACGACTACGCGATCATCCGGCTCGGGCTGCCAGGTGTCGTCCGTGGCCTGGTCGTCGACACGGCGTATTTCGTGGGCAACTTTCCCCCGGAGATCTCTGTTGAGGGCTGCGAGATCCGCGGGGGCGACCGGCCTGATGAGTCGACCGCGTGGACTCCGCTGGTGCCGCGATCAGCGGTGGACGGGGACGCACAAAACGCCTTCAGCGTTGACGTCGACCGCCGGGTCACCCATGTACGGCTGTGTATCTATCCCGACGGCGGTGTGGCACGACTGCGGGTGCACGGAGAGGTGATACCGGATCCGCTCGCCTTCGCGCTTGGCGTACTCGATCTTGCAGCGCTCGAGAACGGCGGGCTTGTCGTGGCCGCGAGTGACGCCTTTTTCGGCTCCCCGCAGAACCTGCTTGCCCCAGGACCGGCGCGGACGATGGGCGAGGGCTGGGAGACCCGCCGACGCCGTGATGCGGGGAACGACTGGGTTGTCGTACGGCTCGCAGCCCGCGGCGTCATCCGCCTCGCGGAGATCGATACGACGAACTTCCTCGGCAACGCGCCCGAGTCGGCCGCGCTGTCTCTTGCCGATCTCGCCGATTCACCACTAGCTGATCCTTTGGTCGAATCGGCGATGGGGCTTGCCGCGGAGACAGTCGGCACCGCTGACTGGATGGTCCTGCTTGGACGGACCCCGCTACAACCGGATACCAGACACCGGTTCCTGATCGACGGCGCCAAGCCAGCGACCTACGTCCGCCTCGACTCCTTCCCTGATGGGGGGATCGCCCGCCTTCGGCTCTGGGGAAGTGTGACAGCGACGACCTAGCGCCCGCACCCGCGCAGAACTTCTTGATCGCGAGTTTTGGTGGGATCGCGCAGTGGACTGCACTTATCCACCAAAACTAGAGATCTTCGCGCGGGGGTCGACCGCGGTGGAGTAGGTCAGGCGAACTCAGGTTTGCCGGCGGGAAGGGTGAAGCGGAATGCGGCGCCGCCGCTAGGTGCGGAGCCGACGGTGACGGTGCCACCGTGAGCCTCGACCATGCCCTTGACGATGTAGAGGCCGAGACCTGTCCCCCCGGCGTGCCGCCTGCTCCCGCGCCAGAACTTCGTGAACACTCGTGCCGCCAGTTCCTGCGGGATGCCGACACCTTCGTCGCTGACCGTGACTGCGACGCCGTCATCCCACGGCTCGACGACGATCTCGATGGCACCGGCGCCGTGCCGTACCGCGTTCTCGAGCAGATTCCCGAGTACCTGGTCGATCTTGTCCGGGTCCAGCCAGGTCTCCGGGAGCTCGCCTACGACCTTGACTTTGAACAGATCGGCGGGCAGCCCTCCGGCAACCACGCTTGCCAACTGGCGCTCGATGGCGGCCGGAAGGTGGACGACCTGGCGATGGAGCTGGAGCCGCCCGGAGTCGATGCGGGCGATGTCGAGGAGTTCAGTGATCAGGCGAGTCAGCCGGTTCGCATCCGCATCGACCGTCTCGAGCATGAGCCGCCGCTGCGCATCGGTGAACCGCGACCACTTCTCGAGCAGCGTCGCGGTGAAACCCTTCACGCTCGTCAGCGGGGAGCGCAGCTCGTGCGCCACCGTTGCGATGAGCTCTGAGCTGTCGCGGTCAACGCGCTCTCGTGCACCGTTGGAGCGCAGCGATACGACCACTCGAATGACCGGGCCGAGCGGCCTTGCCCGGACGTACCGCGCCGTCACCAGCAGGATCCGGCCGCCGGGTTGGGCGAGTGCTCGTTCGGGCTGGCCGGTGCGGGTCGCCAGTCCGTCGTAGGGCCTGGTGCACTGCCACCAGGGCCGGCCATGGTCGTCGAAAAGCGGGAGCACATCGGCGAGTGGATGGCCGAGCGCATCTGGAACGGTGCAGCCGATCAGCCTGGCGGCCTGGCGGTTCATCTGGATGATGTGTCCGGATTCATCGGCGACGAGGACCCCGTCAGGAATCTCATCCATCCCGACGTGCACGCCGCCACCTCCCGCGCCGCGCGGGTTCCAGGGACGGTCCCCTGAGCCAACACACCGGGGCGTCTGACTGCGACCACGCCGGCCGACCCCCATACACGGACGGTGAACAAGGCTACTGCCTCTGGTGAGGTCCCGTCTCCTGCCGTACGACCCGCTCAGCGCGCCGCTGTGAACGAGCGGAGGCGTAGAGGCAGACAGCGGCCGCTGCCGCCAGGTTGAGGCTCTCTGCTCGCCCGTGAATTGGGATGCGGACCACGGCATCGGCGAGAGCCAGGGTGTCCGGCGGGAGGCCCCACGCCTCGTTGCCGAACACCCAGGCCGTGGGCGTAGCAAGCTCGCCGGCGTCAAGTGCCGCATCCAAGTCCTGGCTGCCGTGCCCGTCCGCGGCTACGACGCGCAGGCCGGCATCGCGCAACGCCGAGGTCGCCTCCGCCGCCGTGATACCGGCCACGACCGGCAGGTGGAACATGCTGCCGGCAGTCGCGCGGACACATTTCGGGTTGTATGGGTCCACCGATCCATCGGTGAAGACAACCGCGTCCGCGCCGGCCGCGTCGGCGGCCCGGATGATGGTGCCGGCGTTACCCGGATCGCGGACCTTCGCAAGCACCGCAACCAGCCGCGGATCGGCCGCGAGGACGGTCGCGAGCGAAACGTCGACGTAGCGGCAGATGGCGACGATGCCCTGGGGGGTGACGGTGTCCGCAAATGAGCGGATCACCTCCCCACTGGCGAGGTGCACCACCGCGCCCGCCGCCTGAGCGGCGCGAACCAGTTCGGAGTGGCGTGGCGCCGCTTCGGCCGTCACGAAGAGCTCATCGACGATGCCCGGCTCGGCTGCCGCTTCCCGTACCGCCTGTGGGCCTTCCACCAGGAACCTGCGCTCCCGCTCGCGGAAGGTCCGCTTGGCCAGACGTCGCGCGGCCAGCACTCGCGGCGACCGCACCGACGTGAGTTCGGGACGTGACATGCCGGCCCCCCCGCGATCACGTCGGGCGTCAGTACGAGGGGCTGGCTGTGTACCTGCCATGGGCGAGGTGCCTCCGAGCTCCGGTTCGCGCGGCTGCCGCGCTAGCGTCGCGTGTCCGAGGTCCTTCGACGGTGACCGGAGGACCGCTCGATGACTGGCGAGACCGCAGGGAGCCCCGCGTACTGGAGGCATGCGGGCGACGGAGCATGTAGCCAGGACTCAGCGGGATCAGGCCAACGCAAGGAGACCTCGGACATGGGCCGTTAGGCCGCCGGGGCGTTCCGGTCGGCTGGGAGGGCGCCTTTGGCGAGCTCGGCGAGGGCCGCGAAGGCGACCGCGTCCGTGACGGCAAGGTCGGCGAGCATCCGACGATCGACCTCGACGCCGGCGGCCTTCAAGCCCTGGATGAAGCGGTTATAGGTGATGCCGTTCTGCCTGGCAGCGGCGTTGATGCGCTGGATCCATAGCTGGCGGAAGTCGCCCTTGCGGTCCTTGCGATCCCGATAGGCATAGACGAGGGAGTGGGTGACCTGCTCCTTCGCCTTGCGGTAGAGGCGAGACCGCTGCCCGCGGTAGCCGCTGGCGCGCTCGAGGGTGTCCCGGCGCTTCTTGTGGGCGTTGACCGCCCTTTTCACGCGTGCCACAAAAACTCCTTGGTACGGGTGGCGTCAGGGGCGTCCCGTGGATCTTGTCCGACCGGGGAGCCGGTGTGCCGTCGAGCAAGGCTGACGAAAGTCGCGCACTGGACGTGCGTCGACCGACGACAACCTGGCGAAGCCGAATGCACGGCCCGGCGATCCGAACGAAGATCCACTGGGTATCCCTAGGGTCAGCAGTTACCTGTTCAGCGGCCGAGAAGCCGCCTGGCCTTCTTGGTGTCGGCAGACGACGTTATGACCTCGTTCCACAGGCGACGGGTTCTGGTGGACGGCTTGTGCTCGAAGTTGTGGCGTCGGTTGGCGCGGCCGCGCATGATCTTGCCGGTGCCGGTGATTCTGAATCGCTTGCTCGCACCGCTGTGCGTCTTGTTCTTCGGCATGGCGCCGTCGTTCTCCTCGTTATGGTCCGGCCGATCTGGCACATCGCCGACCGGTCTGGCGGTGGTACGCAGCTCCCAGTGGACGCCAGCCGCACCCGGGCCTTGCCGGCGGGTGCGGGCGGCGGGAGCCGCCAAAGTCTCAGGTTGCGGAGGATTCCGCGTTTTGTTGCCTGGCTGCGTTCTGCTCGCGCTGTTGGCGTCGAGCTCTGGCCTCGGCCATGGCCTCGGTCTTCTTCTTGTGTGGTCCGATCACCATGATCATGTTCCGGCCGTCCTGTTTGGGTGCCGACTCGACGAACCCGAGCTCCTGGACGTCTTCGGCAAGCCGCTGCAGCAGCCTGAACCCGAGCTCGGGCCGGGACTGCTCTCGTCCGCGGAACATGATTGTGATCTTGACCTTGTCGCCCTGCTTCAAGAACCGCTCGACGTGACCTTTCTTGGTCTCGTAGTCATGCGGATCTATCTTCGGCCGGAGCTTCATCTCCTTGATGACGGTCTGCGCCTGGTTCTTGCGTGCCTCACGGGCCTTGACCGCGGACTCGTACTTGAACTTTCCGAAGTCCATGAGCTTGGCAACCGGAGGACGAGCCATTGGTGCGACCTCGACCAAGTCGAGTTCGGCTTCCTGGGCGAGCCGCAAAGCATCTTCGATGCGGACGATGCCTACTTGCTCGCCGTTGGGACCGACGAGCCGGACCTCGGGGACGCGGATCCGGTCGTTGATACGGGGCTCGACGCTGATGGGACCTCCTAGGGAAATGCGGTTATGCAGATGGTCGTGACCCAGGTGTTCTTCCCCGGCAGACCGAGTGTCGAAGCAAATCTTGCGACCGTGGATTGCCGGGCGAAGAAAGCGCTTCCAGAACCCCTGCTGTCACGTGCCTCGAGCACGAAAAAAGCTTCCGTGCCGACGCATCACGGAAGCCACCAACGCACCCCCGAACCGCAAGATTCCCCGATCCGGGATTCACAACCGGTACGAACGACCGACTGCGATCTCGTGACCCGACGACCTTGGGTCGATGCGGGTGGGAGGTGGTCCTCCACTTTGCGAGCCCGGCGAACCGGGCTGGTCGACCGCCAGAGTAGCAGCTAGTGCACACCTCGACACAATTCGACACGTTGACCCATGCCTGATGCCCGCGCAGGTCGAGTCCTTGACTCATCCGGGGTCGGCTGTGTGGTGAGCATCGGGGAAGGAGCTCTCGTTCGCTGCGCGGTGGCAGGTCACTCAGCGACCGATGAGCAGGCATGCGAAGGCGGCCGGGCGGATAAGTCCGCGATCCTTGACAGTCTGCGTGGGGCAACGGCTGTTATCGCGATCATGTCCGTAAGGCGTTAGGTCACGAGGGGGCAGCGGACCTGATCAGACCCGGAGTCCGCCGGGTGGCGGGGCATTGACGACGGCGATCTGGACACCGCCGTCAACGCGGGAGCGCATGATCGGATTCGCCGCCAGTCTCGATGCCAGCTGCGAGGCAGCCTCACGCAGGTCCGCGGCGTTGGCGCCGGCTCGGGCGACGAGCTGGATCACGAGGTCGGTACTCTGGTCCGCTCCCGGTTGGAGGAACGCATCCGAGAAGGCGTGAGCCATCCCATCGCTCGCCTCTTGTATCGCACCGATTACTGCCCCGTCTTCGGCAAGCGGCACCAGCGTCCGGCCCTCGGCCAGCGCCCAGAGCATGGCTCCGGACAGTTCCACAGTGATAGGTCCGGCCGGGTCGATGACGACGAGATCTGCTCCCTCGGAGAGTGCCGCTGCGCAGACACGCTGCGTCGAAGCCGGCACCGGACGAGCGTCCGCCTTCCACCGCGAAAGCGCGTCGAGCGAGGTGAACGCCGGCAGCGCGGTCCGTCCATCCGATCCTTTGATTGTGATCAGCATGACCTCGGCTGCCTTCTCCGCCTGGAAGCCCCGACCGGCCTGCGGCTTGACCCCGACTGGAGCCTCGCCCGGCTCTCCGTACCGACCGGCAGCCATCGACCGGTCCGCCACCCGCCCGGTCGTCCGCTCACGTCGCGGCGCGGGCTCGTCACTTACGCCAGCGCCAGCCGGACCCTCCCCCTCGACGATCGCGAGGACCGCAACCATCAGCCGCCTGTTGGTCAAAACCTCGACGAGGTCCGATTTGCCCAAGCGGCCCGCCTGGTATCCAGCCAACGCTTCGGTGACCACGGGATATGCGGAGCCATCGTCTCCGGAGAACCCCGAGTCCGGGACCTTCTTTCCGTACACCGTCCGACCCTATGCGACAGGTCGTGCCGACACAGATCATGACGACGATGACCACCAGAGAGGTGAGGACGGGATGGTCCGTACTGCTGGCACGCCGTGTGCGATAGTGGATCATGCGAGATCGACCCCAAGGAGGGGTGATCACGATCACCGAACCGTTCCCACCACCCCTGCCGCCAGTCCCCGACCCAGTACCGCCGCATCCCCAGCCCGAGCCTGCACCGCGCCCTGGTGAACCTGAGCCATCTCCGCCGAGGCCGCCGGTCCCCGATCCCGACCTGATCTAACCCAAGGACCGGCCGCCAGGAACGACGGCCGATCACCGATGCCTCGGGAGGTCCGCCGGGCTGCGTCAGCCGAGGTCGACGATGGCGGCGACCGGTCCTCCACCGGATGGACCCTGATGCACGGCCGCCACCGAGACGAACACCGCCGGATCGCCGGTGACCGATGCGGCCACTCCGCCAACACATGCCTTGATCTGCCGATGCCAATGGACGTCGGAGTCGTCGAGCATGATGTTGCGCCGGCCGCGCACGCGCCCGCTCGGATCCGCTTCGCACTTGAGGAACACATTCACGAGGCGGCCGTCGAGGTCAGACGGATGCGGCCGGTCCGGCAACGCCAGACCCGCCGAGCCGATCGCACTCCACACACCGTCGGCGTCGAGCGCGTCACGCATAACCGCGTGGCCGACTCGGTAGCGCCCGCCGAGGCCTCGCAC
>JBKPTD010000154.1:0-5814 GCA_046735375.1 Actinomycetota bacterium
ACGCTCAACGGCGACCTCGAAAGCGGCGCGAGCGAGCAGCCGGGTCGAATCCAGCGTCGGCAGCGGCGATGTCTCCGGCGTGATCAGTAGCGGGATCTCCGTGCATACGAGGGCGACCGCGTCGCAGCCGCGGGCTGCGAACTGTTCGATGACGCGTACGTACTCCTGGCGCGAGCTCGCAGTGAAGACCCCGTTGACCAGCTCAGCAAAGATGATCTCGTTGATGAGGTCACGATCGCCGGAATCCGGCCGCTCCGCAGCGATGCCACGGGCGGCGAAGGCCCTGGGGTAGAGCCGGCCGTCTATCAGGTACTTCGTCCCTAGGACGCCCACCCGCGCCCGGCCGTCGCGGACCGCGCGCTCAGCGACGACTTCGGCCATATGCAGGCCGGGTAAGGCGAGGTCCTCCCCTGGTTCCTCCAGGGCCATATGCGCGGTGTTGTCCGGACAGACGAAGAAATCGGCGCCCGCGCCAGCGAGCCGTCGCACACTTGCAGACAAAATCGTCCGGATCGAGGGATAGTCGCCGTTGTCCCACGCGGACATGCTCCGCGCCAGCGCGATGCAGTCCATGGTCACGTCGGGGTGGTCGTGGGGGCCAAGCTCGCCGAATCCCTCCTGGCAGAAGGCTCGGAAGCAAAGCGCGGCCCCCTCGGCACTGTGCGCGAGGATTCCCAGGTGCTTCATGGCGGCTCCAGCAGTCGGCTGCTGCCTCTAGCCCAGGCCCATCGAAGCTCCGGCGTCCTCCTCCGCCGATGCGGCGGCTTAAGCCTGCGCGAGCAGCTTCGCCTTCTGGGCCTGGAACTCGTCCTCGGTGAGCGTTCCCGCCGCCCGAAGCTGCGCGAGTTTGTCGATCTCGTCAGCAGTGGAGGAACCGTTGCTCGACACGCTCCTGATGTATTCCCGGTTCCGCCGCTCCTGCTCCTGCGCCTCCTGTATTGAACGCTCGGCCATCGAGCCACCGCGGGCGATCAGATAGACGAGCGAGCCGAGCAGCGGGAGGAAGACGATGAAGAGCGTCCAGAGCGCTTTGCCCCAGCCGCCCAGGTCGCGGCTGCGAAAGATATCCGTGATGAGGGTGAAGAGCAGCCAGATCCACGCGATGAACAGGAAGAACCAGAGCATCGCCCACAGAACGTCCAAGAGTGGCATGTGCCGTCTCCGTTTCCTTTCGGCCGAGGCGACCGCCCCTGCTTCCACCGATGGTTGTGTCCCACGGCAAGGCGGCAACCACCCGCGGCGGGTGATCCCAGACCCTCCCTCACCCGGCAGGGGTGAAGCCCCGGACACGCCCTGTCACGACGATGGACTGTGATCTGACCGCGACCGCGTACTCTCATCCCGAGAGAACGATGCCCGCGGGTAGCCGATCTGACTGGCTTGGGGCTCAGCCGCAAATCGACAAGGGAGATCCGCGATGACAATGCCACCGGCGGCACCTACGCCACCGACAACCCACCGTGCGCCACCCGCTAGCGAGGGTGAGGACCTCAAAGGTGCCGGACTCGTTGAGTTCGCAGGCATCCTGATCGCCATTTTCGGGATCTTCAACATCATTGATGGAATCGCGGCAATCTCGAAGTCGCATGCGTTGACGACCAACGCGGACTACATCGTCGGAAACCTCAGGGCATGGGGCTGGGTCGTACTCATCCTCGGTGTTCTGCAGCTGGTCGCCGTTGGCGCCCTCGCGCGGAATCGGCAGTGGGCTCGCTGGTTCGCAGTCGTCGTGCTCGCCCTCAACACGCTCGCCCACTTGATGGCACTCCCGACCTATCCGATTTGGTCGGTACTTGTCATCGCGGCGAACGTGGTTGCCTTGTACGGACTTTGCGCATATGGCGGCAAGCCGCTGTTCATCGGCGCAGCCGAGGCCGCGCCGGCGAGCCGCCGCGGAGTTCAGCCCCCGGTCTGAGCTGCCCCGAACACCTTCTCGCCGGCGACGAGGGTGATCTGCACCGCAGCGCCGAGGAGGTCGCCGGGACCTGCCGCTGTCAGATCCCGGTCGAGGACGACGAGGTCGGCGAACTTGCCGACCTCGATCGATCCAGTCTCGGTGTCGAGGTGATTCACGTACGCCGAGCCCATCGTGTACGCGTGCAGGGATTGATCGAGACTGAGCCGCTCCTCGGGCAGGAAGGCCCCGCCGTCCGCTGTCGCGCCCGGTTCGGTGCGGTTGACCGCGACATGGAGCAGTTCCAACGGATCCGGGGAGGACACCGGCCAGTCGCTCCCGAACGCCAGAGACGCGCCGTGCCTGGCGAGTGAGGCGAACGGATACTGCTGTGCTGCCCGACCCGGCCCAAGGAACGGGAGCGTGAGCTCAACCATCTGCGGATCGAGGCAGGCCCAGAGCGGCTGAACGGTCGCCGTGGCACCAAGCTCGGCGAAACGCGGGTAGTCGTCGGGATGCACGACCTGCAGGTGCGCCAGGTGGTGACGGAGGTCGTTGCTGCCGTTGGCACGCCGGGCCGCGTCGATCGCGCCGAGTACCTCTCGCGTCGCACGGTCGCCGATGGCATGGAAGTGGACCTGAAATCCGGCGGCGTCCAGCGACGTGACATAACCCGCGAGCGCCTCAGGATCGATGAAGCTCAGGCCGCGGCTGTCCGTCTCGCGGCCGTGCTCGTCGAGATAGGGATCAAGCATCGCCGCGGTGAAGGTTTCGCAGACGCCATCCTGCATGATCTTTACGCTCGTGGCCCGGAAGCGCCCACCGGCGTTCAGTGTTTCCGCACGCCGCTCGATGAGGCCCGGAAGCTGATCGGAATCGCCGTCCCGCTGCCACCACAAAGCGCCGACAACCCGCGCGGTCAGCAGCCCGTGGCTGTCGAGGTGACGGTAGGTGTCGTACGAGTCCGCCATGCTGGGTCCGTTGCCGACCCACGCGTCCTGCCAGGCAGTCACCCCAAGACTGTGCAGGTAGGCCTGGGCAAGCAGGAGCGCGCTGTGCAACTCCGCCTCGGCCGGGGGAGGGACCATGTCCTCGACCAAACGCATCGCACTCTCGTGCAAGACGCCCGTCGGCTCACCGTCTGCACCGCGCTCGATCCGCCCACCCGCGGGGTCTGGCGTGTCGGCCGTGATGCCGCCCAGAGCGAGAGCGCGGGAGTTTGCCCACGCGCTGTGGTGGTCGCGGTTGGGCAGGAAAACGGGACGGTCGGACACGATCGGATCTAGTGAGGCCCGGTGCGGAAGCCCACCGGGAAAGACCGGCATCGACCATCCGCCACCGAGGATCCACTCTGCATTCGGGTTGGCTCGCGCGTACTCTCCGATGATCTGCAGATAGGCCCGCTCGGTTTCACCTCGGGTGAGGTCACAGCGGAGTCGTTCGAGACCCCCTTGCTGTGCATGGACATGGGCGTCCTGGAAGCCGGGAAGCAGCATGCCGCCGTTCAGGTTGAGGACTTCAGTCCTCCGGCCGATCAGCGAGCGGATGTCCTCCTCGCCGCCGACCGCCGTGATCCTGCCGTCCCGTACGGCGACCGCTTCCGGTGGCCGGCCAGTCGGGCTGGCCCCATAGATCCGTCCTCCGACAAACACTAGATCCGCATCATCACTCGGCACCCCGGCATGCTACGGCGGAGCACCAGCGTTGCGACGGCAAGCCGACCGCTCCCGCGGATAACCAGGCATCATGAACAAATGGCGCTGACCGCCGCTGACGGCAACACGATCCTGAAGGCCAACTTCGCACCCTGGGTCCAGGACCTCGGACTCGTTGTCGAGGAGGTCGGGCCGTCGCACGCCAAGCTGCGGCTGCCCTGGTCGGACCGGCTGGCGCGAGAGGGCGGCGCGCTCTCCGGGCAGGCGCTGATGGCCGGCGCCGACACGAGCACCGTCATCGCGATCAGCAGCGCCCGCGACGGCTATGGGCCGATGACCACGGTCCAGCAGTCGATCTCCTTCCAGCGGCCGGTGGTCGGCGCCGACGTCCTGATCAACGCCACCGTGACGAAGCTCGGCCGCTCACTCGCCTTCGCCGACGTGAGTATGGCGATCGATGGCGCGACCACACCTGCCGCACAGGCCACCACGGTGTACGCGATCCTCGGCTAAGGCCGCGTGTCCCGCGGCGGCGCCTGTGGCCGGCGAGTTACTCGTCGGAGCGAACGTCCCGGTCGTCGTCGTACACGATATGGACCGCCGCCTCTTCGGCGCCGGCCGCACCGGCGTCGATGCCGACGTCCCGGCCGATCAGGTCCGCCTCGGTGTCCGGATGTGCTCCTTCGTCGGGCGCCACCAGCCGGCCGGCCCGCGGATCCGCGCCGTCGTCGAGAAGCAGGCCGTCGACGTCCTCGTCGCCCCACTCCTCGTCCGCGTCGCCGCTCGCGCGGCCACTCGGACCGCTGGGCGACAGCCCATCGTCGGCATAGGGATCCGGCTCCGGCTCTTCCTCGGCAAGGAGCTGATCGAGGGACTCGCCTGCCCGCTCCTCGCTCAGCGTAGTTCCGTACCGCTCACCGGCGGACCAGCGATCCGCGGGGATGATCCCCGGGTCCAGCGGGTCGTCCCCGGGATCTCCCTCGAGAGTGTCTGAAGCGTCCAAGACTCCGTCGTCTTCGATGTCCTCGCCGAGGTCTTCTAAGGGTCGGTCATCAGTCATGTCTCGTCCACTGAGGTCTCGACAACGCTCCGTCCAGCACTCATCGTATGCGCGTCGTTACTGGTGCGAGACACGGCCGGCCCGCCCGGTTGGGGCTTGTCGATCAGGGAAAGCGGCGGCTCCAAGCGGATCTGCTGCGCAAAGTCCAGTTTCGCGCGGCGCTCGGCCAGGCGCGCGTGCTCCAGGCTCAAGGTCGCCGTGACGAGACACTCCCCACCCTGCAGGGCGATCAGATCGCCCGCCTTGACGACCGCGGCAAGTCCTGTCAGGTCGAACACCATCGTCAGGTCGAACTCAACTGTCGTGATCTTTTGGTCGTCGACGAAGAGGTCGACCCGCGGCAGATAGACCGAGGTTATGCGGTGGGTCGCCAGCTGGAGAACTTCCTCGTTTGTGGGGGCCGCCAGCGTCCGTCGCGCCGCGTCGGTCAGGGCGGAGTACTTCCGCCAGCCCGCGAGGAGGATGTCGTCTAGATCCAGCTCGAGCAGTCCGCTCGCGACGGCCCCAATCTCCTGGTCGACGGTGTGCAACGCCGCGGCAGACAGCCGGCGCATGCCGCCGAGGGTCGAGCGAGCGACGCCTTGCTCAGTGAGCTTTCGACCAAGTGACGTGTCGCCGCTGTCGCCGAGCAGAAAGGTTTGGACCGTAAGAGGTGCGCCGAAGACCCCGCTGCTCATCGATCCACCTCTTCGAGTACCTGCGTCCCTCGATCGGCGTGCGGTTCGAGTCGAACGACATGCGTCGGCTGGAAGGATGCATCAGGCTGCTCAGCGATCTCCACCGTGGGTGCCTGGCTTGCTCCCCCGCGTACGCCTACGTGGGCCCGTACCCACCTCCGATCCCGGCGGCTACGAATGATGCGCGGCCCAACCACAGCGGCAGCGAGCAGCACCAGCAACACCCCAACCGGCCAGCGCGGTGCCGGATGGGTGAGTGTGATCATGACCGCGCTACCTGCGGGCACGAGGGTGCCACCGGCGGGCTCCTGGCTTCCGATCGGGCCGTTTCCGTCGGGGGCGTTGCCAAGGACCAACCCGGCCGCCGCAAACGCCGAACGTGCTTGAGCAGTGGTCTTGCCGATGACGTTGGGTACAGCAATCAGGCTTGGCGGCTGCACTCCCGCCTGGACGCTGACGCTGACGGCCGTCCCTCGGCGGACCTGCGTGCCCGGTGGTGGGCGCTGGCTTCGGACCACCTCGCCGGTT
>JBKPTD010000155.1:0-18919 GCA_046735375.1 Actinomycetota bacterium
GGCTGCCGGTCGAGAAGCGCGAGGGCGAAGCCCTGCTCGGCGAGCACCTCCGCGACTCGCCTGCCGATCCCCTGCGCCGCCCCGGTAACGACGGCGACCGACTGACTCTGCATCGCGCGAGACTGTCACGCCGCTCCGGCAAGAACAACCCGGCTGGGGACCGACCTAGCGCTGGTCCGACCGTGGCTCCTCGAACTCGACCCGTACGCCGAGCAGCCGTACCGGTCGGGTCGCCTCGAAGCGGTCAAGAACGGTGAGGGCAGACCGCTCAATCTCGCTGGCCTCATTCGTCGGTGTGGCCAGGGTCATGCTTCGGACGCGGGTGAAGAAGGGCACGAATCGGACCTTGACACCAACTCGCGCAACCCGGCGTCCCTCCTCGGCGGTTTCGCGGGCCAGCGTCGTTGCCATGGCCGATACCTGGCCGGCGATCTCCGCCGGATCGGTCAGATCGTGCTCGTAGGTGATCTCGTGGCTTCGCGACCGGGGTACCCAGGGATCGGCGGTCACCGTCGTGCCGCCCGCTCCGCGAGCGAGGAGCCTGAGGTAAGGGCCGGTGGCCGGGCCGAAGCGCCTCGCCAGCACCTCCGGATCAGCACCCGCTAGCTGGCCGACGGTGACCAGGCCCATCTCGGCCAATTTGGCCGCGGTCTTCTGGCCGATCCCCCACAGCGCGTCGGTGGGCCGTCCAGCCATAACAGCCACCCAGTTGTCCCTCGTGAGCCGGTAGATCCCGGCCGGCTTCGCGAATCCGGTGGCGAGCTTCGCGCGGTGCTTGTTGTCCCCGATCCCTATTGAACAGGCCAGCCCGGTCCTGGCCATGACCGCTTGCTGGATATCTGCCGCCAGCGCCTCCGGATCATCCGTACGCGCGCCGAGGAAGGCCTCGTCCCAGCCGAACACCTCCACGACGACCGGGAACTCGCGCAGGGTTGCCATGACCCGCGTCGAGGCCTCCTCGTACGCCTGCGGATCCGACGCCAGGAACACGGCGTCCGGACAGCGCCGCGCCGCCGTGCGCAGCGGCATCCCTGACCGGATCCCGAACTCGCGCGCCTCGTACGAGGCAGTCGCCACGACCTTCCTTCGCTCGGTGGGATCACCGGAACCGCCGATCACGACCGGGCGGCCGCGCAGGTCAGGCCGGCGAGCGATCTCGACCGCAGCGATGAACTGATCAAGATCGACGTGGAGGATCCAGTCCGTCCTCAACACGGTTTGGCGCTAGCCGGGAAGGGCGACGAGTGCCTCGACCTCGACGAGAAACTCCGGCCGGAACAGCGAGGCGACCTGGACGAGCGTGCTCACCGGGTTGGGCTTGTCACCCAGCGCCGGCCGCAAGAACTCATCCCGGATGTCGCGGATGGCCTGCAGGTTCGCGATGTCGGTGACGAACCAGCCCAGGCGCACGACATCGGACCAGCCGGCGCCGAGTGCCCGGAGGATGTTGTGCATGTTCTGCAATGCCTGGCTGGTCTGGGCCGCGAGATCGCCGGGTCCGACGAGCTGACCATCCGCGTCAACGCCGATCTGTCCGGCGATGAACGCCAGCCGCCCCGAGGTGATGACGGCATGCGAATATCCCGATCCCGGTGCGACGCCGGGAATGACTGCCAAGCGGTCGTGTACGGGCACGAGGACTCCGATGAGGTGGCGGATATCTATGGCGCCGACGATATCTCCGGCCAACGCCCCACGAGCGACCTCGGGCTCGGCGGCGGACGTCGGTGTGCCTCGACACCTTGCGACCTGACCCCATCCGGGACGAGCCTCGTCCTCATGGCAGCGCTTATGAAGCACCACAATGGGCCGCACCAATAAGGTCATCGTGGCGGTATCCGCCTGCGTCATCTGCTTCGGAGTCGGCTTTTTCGTGGGTTATTCCGAGGCGGGCGGCGACCTTCGCGATGGGTTCCTCGGTCACGACCCAGTGCCCTGTCCGCGTCCCGGCGATCTACTGACCGACAAGGTGCTGACACAAGGCTGCCTCGACAAAGGCACTCATTCAGTCCAATTCCTGCCCACCTGGATCTGCACGGACGGCCGCAGACTGCTCAGCGACAATCGAATGTTCGGCTTCTCCGGAGAGCGCATCATCGCCTCCGATGACACCTCAGCCGACCCGGCATATGCCAAGGCATACCGCGAATGCATCCCCGACTAAGAGACGCGGCCGTTCCGGTCGGCGACAGCGCACCACAGACGGCAAATGGATATGTGAGATATGTCCCTTGATCAAGCATGTTACGGTCCGGCCACGCTCGGTGACTGTCGTTGCGGGGTACAGAGATTGGGCGTCTAATGCGCTGTTGAAGCTGGAGTGCACCCGGCGTCGTGAGGTCACTGGGGGGTGGTCGCGGGTGAAACGCCCGGCGCCGCCACCGCACGACGAGAAGTTCGATGCGTTCGCGCGCCCGTCTGCCCAGCCCGCACCGGCGGAGGAAGCCTCGCAACCGCAGCGGTACGACGACCCGCCATGGCCTCGGGTGGTATGGACCAGCCTGCGGGTAGTAGCCCAGCGACGTCTGGGCTCGCGTCGCGGTCGCCGTATCGTCTTCGGGCTCGCCGCCGTGCTCGTCCTCGCAACCGCGGGTGTCGGCTACGTCTTACTCACTCCAGACTCGACGCCCAGCCGCCCGGCAGACGTTGGCTCGCCTGCAGCGAGCCCTGACCCGATCGCCGAAGCCGACACCACCCGCGCTCTCGCTGCGACATGGGTCGTAGAGAACGTGGCCGAGGGCACGATCGTCGCCTGCGACCCGGCCACGTGCGCAGACCTCGAGTCGAGCGGCTACCTCGCGACGGCGCTGGTACCGCTGCGCGATGGCGCGGACCTTCGACAGGCCGAGCTCGTTCTGGTCACCTCGACCGTACGGGCACGGCTCGGCACAACCCTCGACCAGCTGGCCGCTCCCACCCCACTCGCCGTCTTCGGTACCCCGGACGCGGTCGTTGAGGTGCGAGAGATCAGCCTCGATGGTCCGGACGGCTACCAGGAGCGGTGGGCCGCCGACCGTACCGACAGGCTGTCGGCAGGGCGGGCGCTGGCACGGGCACGCGGCCTCCACCTCAGCAGGCCGGCCCGCGCGCACCTTCTTCGGGGCGACGTGGATACCAGGATTCTCACGACACTGCCTCCGCTGCTTGCTGCCCACGACCTCTGGATTTCCCGGTTCACCACCTCCGGCCCTGAGGGCTCACGCGGGGTGCTTCGCATCGTGGAGATCGACCGCATCGACGGTCGGAAGGTTGGGGATGGCGCGGGTCCGGCGGCGGCAGCCGTGGCGTACTTCCGCACGCAGCGGCCGCCGTTCCTGCCATCCACGGTCGAGGTGAGCCCGGAAGTCCAGGGCATTGTCTTGCGCGTCACATACCCGGTGCCGAGCCCGCTCGGCCTGCTCGGCGCAAAAACGAACTAGGGGGAACAAATGAACCAGCGCACCGGCCGACTGCTCTTAGCGCTCGCGCCCGTACTTGCCGCACCGTTCATGGTCCTCGCGGCTGCGCCCGCGACGGCCGTCGCATCGACGGGCTGGGTGCGCCTTGCCCACCTTTCGCCAGACACACCCTCGGTCGACGTCTACCTCTACCCGTTTGGCGATCCACAGGCGGACATCACACTCAGGCATGTCGGGTACGGCGCGGTGTCCCCTTACCAGCCGGTGGCCGCAGGCCGGTACACAGTCGCCATGCGCGGTGCCGGCGCCGACCCGGAAAGCCCGCCCGTGATCTCCACGAACCTCGACGTCTCGGGCGGCGCGGCGTTCACCGTTGCGGGCATGGGTCGCACCGCGAGCTTGACGCTTAAAGTGCTGAAGGACTCCCTCAATGCGCCCGCCGGAACGTCAACCGTGCGGTTGATCGAGGCTTCGCTGCGGGTGCCCGTCGTCGACGTGACGCTTGACGGCGAGAGCCTCGCCAGCGGATTGCACTTCCCTGACGTCACGGCGTACTCGCCGGTCGAGCCGGGAAGCGGCACCGTCGGCGCGTCTGGGAGCGGCGGTGACGCGAGTTTGTCAGTCCAGCTTGCCGCCAGAAGCACGCACACGATCGTGGTGCTTGACGGCCGCTCCAGCGGGATCCGGCTGATGGAGCTCACTGACGCCTCCGGCTCCGCCAGCACGCCAGTCGGCGCGGTGAACACCGGTCTTGGCGGCACCGCCCCCGGTGCCGCCGAGTCCGGTTGGCACGCACGGATTGGCTGGATCGTCCTCGCCGTTGCCGCATTCGGTCTCATCGCGTTCATGCGGCGCGCCCGCCCATCGACGGCCGGACGTGCGTGACGGCAGGGTCACCAGCAATGAGGAGACGAGGGTGGCTCCCCATGACTCTCGCCCTCCTTCTTGCCGGCACCGCCGGGTGCGGCACGAGCAGCCACGCCGCGACGCCCAGCACAGCGCCGGTACGCCCAGGAGCGGTCGAGCCGGTGGCGCTGCGCATCCCGTCGCTAGGTGTCGACACCCGGCTCGAGCGGCTCGGCCTAGACAAGACCGGTGCGCTCCAGCCGCCGGCCGATCCGCAGGAGGCCGGCTGGTTTGCCGCCGGCCCCGCACCCGGGGAGGTAGGTCCGGCAGTGATCGCCGGGCATGTCGATTCAAAGCACGGACCGGCCGTCTTCTATCGCCTGGCGCGGCTGCGCGCCGGCGATCGCATCTTCGTCGATCGGAGCGACGGCACCACCGTCGTCTTCCGCGTCCGGTCGGTCCAGACCTATCCCAAAGCGGCCTTTCCCACCGCCGAGGTCTACGGCCCGATGCCCGAGGCAGCACTTCGTCTGATCACCTGTGGCGGCACGTTCGACCGCAGCCGCCAGAGCTACGAGGACAATGTCGTGGCCTACGCGGCGATGGAGGTCTAGCTCCCCATCTAGCTCCCCACGGCGGCGCGGATGGTCTGCTTGAGCGAGCCCATCGTCGCGATGACGGCGGTGGGCTCGTAGCCGCAGTGCGCCATGCAGTTGAAGCAGCGCTCGTCCTTGCCTCGGCCGTACGCGTCCCAGTCCGTGGTTTCGATGAGCTCCTTGTAGGTCTTGGTATAGCCGTCGGCAAGCAGGTAACACGGCCGCTGCCACCCAAGCAGCGAATAGGATGGGATGCCCCATGCCGTGCAGGCAAAGTCGATCTTTCCCTCGAGGAAGTCGAGGAAGAGCGGTGAGTGGTTGAGCCGCCACCGCTTGCGCCGGCCATCGGCGAATGCCTTGGCGAACAGCGCCCGAGTCTGCTCGACCTGGAGCCAGTGCTCCTGGTCGGGCGCCTTCTCATAGGCGTACCCAGGCGAGATCTGCATGTTGTCGACGCGAAGGTCGTCATTGAGGTAGTCCAGGACGTCGATGACGTCCTGCGGGGAGTCCAGGTCGAAGAAGGTGGTGTTGGTCATTACCCGAAACCCGGCCGCCTGGGCCTGCTTCACAGCCGCCACCGCCTGGTCGAAGACACCGTCTTTGCATACCGACTCGTCGTGCCGTTCCCGCAACCCGTCGATATGCACCATCCAGGCGAAGTTGCGATGCGGGGTGAACTTGTGCAGGTGCTTGGGCATCAGCACCGCATTCGTGCAGAGGAAGACAATCTTCTTCCGCTTGAGCAGCTGGCGCACGATCTCGTCGAGCTGTGGGTGCATCAACGGCTCGCCGCCCGCGATCGAGACCATCGGCGCGCCGCTCTCCTCGATCGCTGCCACCGCCTGCTCGACCGGCATCCGCTGCTTGAGCAACGTGTGCGGCTGCTGGATCTTGCCACAGCCGGCGCACTTGAGGTTGCAGGCGAACAGCGGCTCGAGCTCAACGAGCAACGCGAACTTGTCCCGGCGTAGCAGCTTCTGCTTGAACAGGAAACCGCCGAGTCGGATGCTCTGATGCAGTGGCATCGGCATGCTCAGCTCACCTCCTTGGGCAGGGTGAAATGCACGTCCTCTTCGACGACCTGCGTCTCCCGCACGGTCACCGGACCGAGCCCGGACAGTGCGTGAATGAGGTCGTCGACCAAACTTGGTGGGGCTGACGCCCCCGCCGTGACGCCGACTCGACCGGTACCGGCCAGCCAGCGCAGATCAACCTCACTGGCATCGTCGATCAAGTAGGCCGGCGTGCCCTCGCGCTCGGCGACCTCGACCAGCCGCTTCGAGTTGGAAGAGTTGGTCGAGCCGACGACGAGCACGACGTCGGACTCTTGCGCAACCGCACGAACCGCGCTCTGCCGATTGGTCGTCGCATAGCAGATGTCGTCCTTGCGCGGAGCTGCGAGCGAAGGAAAGCGGGTCCGAAGCACGTCAGCGATCTCGTCCGCTTCGTCGACAGCCAAGGTCGTCTGCATCGCATAGGCGACGGACCCGGGATCGGGCGGCGCGACTCGGGCCGCTTCGTCCAGATCCTCGATGACGATCACGTTGGCCGGCGCCTCGCCGTAGGTTCCCTCGACTTCCTCATGGTCACGGTGCCCGATGAGGAACACCGTGTCGCCCCGCCCCGCATAGCGGCGCACCTCAGCGTGGACCTTCGTCACCAGCGGGCAGGTCGCGTCGATGACCGAGAGGTTGCGCCCGGCGGCCTCCCCCCGCACCGCGGGCGACACGCCGTGCGCGGCAAGGACGACGAGGCTGCCCTCCGGTACTTCGTCCACCTCTGTCACGAAGACCGCACCGCGGTCCTGCAGCTGCCTGACGACGTGCGCATTGTGCACGATCTGGCGGCGGACATAGACCGGTGGGCCATAGCGGTCCAGCGCACGGTCGACGATGTCGATGGCACGCTCGACGCCGGCGCAGAACGAGCGCGGGCTGGCGAGCAGAACCTCTCGGGCGGCCGCGGCCGCCGCTGTCCACTGCTCGAGAGCCGGAAGAGCCCGGCGAAGCGCACGCAGCGCGGCGATCCCGCGGGCCGGCGTCCCGGGTCGCAGCAGCGGCCGGTCCGGCGAGTCCACAATCGCCCGGACGGCGGCGAACGGCTGACCGGTGGCAGCCGGCGCGAGATATCCGGACTCCATGTCCACCGCGAGCGCCGCCGGCTCGGCCTGCTGTGCTAGCTGGCCCTTCAGCGTTGGCGTCGTCACGATCGGCCCGGTGTGGACCCGCAGCCCCAGGCGCCGCAGCGCGGCCGCGAGCATCGGGGCCGACGGGCTCTCAACCGGCGCATCGCCACCGCGGACCTCGGTCGCGACCACCAGGTCACCCGCTTGGAGGTTGGCCGCCAGGCCGCCACCGACCCCGGCGATGAGCAGCGGCAACGAGCCACTGCCAGCCAGAGCTGCGGCTGCCGCGGCTGACCGGTCCTTGCCCATGCCTGTTCGTACGACTCGCGCGTCTGCCCCGCGCAGGGCGGCTCGTTCCACGCGCAGCGGCGTACAGATCACGGCTGGCCTCACGACTGAGCTCCCGCCTGTGCCGTCACGTATCGTCCGAGTGCTGAGATCGGGAAGACGATCCGGTAGAGGTGGTAGTTGATGTAGAAGTCGCCGGGGAAGCCGGTGCCGGTGAACTCCGGCTCGTCCCAGGTTCCGTCGGCGCGCTGGGTGTCGACCAGCCACCGCACGCCGCGGCGGGCCGGCTCACGTGCATGCTCACCGGCGGCAAGCAGGGCAAGCAAGGCCCAGGCGGTCTGCGACGCCGTCGACGAACCGCGGCCGGCCCATGACCGATCGCGGTAGGACCGCAGATCCTCGCCCCAACCCCCGTCAGGGTTCTGATGATCGGTCAGCCACCGGACGGCCCGCCGGATCGTGGGCGCCGACGGGTCGGTCCCGGCGGCGATGAGGGCAGGCACGACCGCTCCGGTGCCGTACACATAATTCGCCCCCCAGCGGCCGAACCACGACCCATCCGGCTCTTGCGCGTCGAGCAGCCACTTGATCCCCCGCCGGGCGGGGAGGTCGCCGACCGCACCCTCGGCCGCAAGCATCTCGACGATGTGTGCCGTGACGTCCGCTGACGGCGGATCGATGACTGCCCCGAAGTCGCAGAAAGGCAGCTTGGTCGCGAGCGTCTTGGTGTTGTCCACGTCGAAGGCGGCCCAACCCCCGTCCGTCGACTGCATGCCAACCCCCCAGGCCACGCCACGCTCGATTGCGGCGCGCAGCCGGTCCGGCTCGGGATGCTGGACTCGGCGCAGTGCAAGGACGATCTCCGCGGTGTCGTCCGTGTCCGGATACAGGTCGTTCGCAAACTCGAAAGCCCAGCCCCCAGGTGCGAGCGACGGCCGCCGCACCGACCAGTCCCCCACGACTTGGATCTCCTCGTCGAGCAGCCAGTCGGTCGCCCGCAGCACAGCTTCATCGTCGGCAGCCACGCCCGCGTCGAGCAGTGCAGTGACTGCCAGTCCGGTGTCCCATACCGGCGACTGGCACGCCTCGAGGCGGCGGATCCATCCGGTTGGTATCTCCTCCCGGATCAGGAAGCCCTCCAGGCCTTCGAAGCCGGCGCGCACCACCGGGTGGTCGAGGGGATAGCCCGACAGGTGCAGCGCGAGCAGCGAATAGACCCACGGCGGTTGGATGCCGCCCCAGCCGCCGTCGGCCTCTTGCCGGGCGAGGATCCACGTGAGGCCGCGGCGGATAGCGCGCCGACGGAGCGGGCCGATCGGGTGGCGCGTATAGGCGTGCAGGACACGATCGAGCCGCTGGAAGAAGCCGCTCCACGTCCATGGTGGGGCAGAGGCGGGCGCGTCGCGGTCCACCCGGATTTCGTCGATGCCGAACAGCAATGGGCGCACCGGCCGATACGTGTTCACGATCGTCAGCGGGACAACCGTCTGGCGGGCCCAGCACGCCCAGTTGTACACATTCAGCGGGAACCACCGCGGCAGGAAGATCATCTCAGGCGGCATGGTGGGCAGGTCGTCCCAGCTCCACAGGCCGGACAGCGCAAGCCAGATCCTGGTGAACACCCGGGCGCTCTCCACACCGCCGCTGTCCCGAATGTAGGCGGCCGCCTTCGCCATATGCGGTGCCTCGACCGAGTCGCCCGCGAGACGCAACGCCACCCACGCTTCGACCGTGGCCGAGAGCTCGGGCGGTCCGCCGTGGAACGTCCCCCAGGTACCGTCGTCGCGCTGCTGCGACCTGATCCAGCGGGCGGCTTCCTCGAGCTGATCCGGCCGCAGGATGCCGAGGAACTGGCGCAACAGCAAGTCCTCGGCGTCCATGGTCACGTTCGTCTGGAGCTCGCCCTTCCACCAGCCCTGCTTGTCCTGCAGGCCGCGCAGATGACCGACGGCCGCGGCAAGCGCATCACCAACCGGTCGGGAAGCGGTCGCGACCTCGGCAGCGGAAGGCGTGGCGGCGGCTGGTCCGACACCGGCGGCAACGGTGTCCGCCATTACGCCTCCCTCGTCACGATGAAACGGCCGAGGGCCACCAGCTCGTCTCTGGGACGAGCCGGGATCGGCGCGTCGTCGAGCGCGAGCTCACCGAGCTCCATTCGCCGTCCGGCCTCGGCTCCGACCCAGTCTCTGCCGCCACCGACGGTGATGAGGTCGGCGGCCCGGCGCAGCTCTGCCTCCGTGACCTCATCGGGGCAGGCCAGCCATGCGGCGAGCTCCCGGCTGGCGACGCTCGACTGCGCGAGCACGTAGGTGACCGGCAGTGACTTCTTTCGCGAACGCAGATCGGAGAAGACCGGCTTCCCGGTGACCCCTGGATCCCCCCAGATCCCAAGCATGTCGTCGACCAGCTGGAAGGCCATGCCAAGATGCGCACCGAACGTGGCGAGCGCGCCCACGGTCTCATCGGGCGCCCCGGCGAGTACGGCGCCGATGGCGGCGCTGGCCGACAGGAGTGATCCCGTCTTGCCCGCCGCCATGTCCAGACACTCGTCGAGGGTCACGTCCGCGCGATGCTCGAAGGCGAGGTCCTGTACCTGCCCGCGAATGAGATCACGGGTCGCCGTGGCGAGCAGCCGTCCTGCAGCGGGTGCGTATGGTGACCCGCTCTCGAGCAGCGCTTCCTGCGCCACCGCGAGGAGGGCATCGCCGGTGAGGATCGCGCTTGATGGCCCCCAAAGGGCCCAGACCGTGCGGCGGTGGCGTCGTTCGACGTCGCCGTCCATGAGGTCGTCGTGCAGCAGCGAGAAGTTGTGGACGAGTTCGACCGCGACGGCTCCCGGCAGCCCGATCTCCGCGGGGGCGCCGGCCGCCTCGGCGGACAGCAAGGCGAGCGCCGGCCTGACGGCCTTACCGCCCGCCGCAGCGGACGGCTGCCCATCTGCGTCGGTCCAGCCGAGGTGGTAGGAGGCTTGTGCCCGGCTGGTCGAGTCCAGCCGGTCGATGGCAGCGCGAAGAGCGGGTGCGATCGCGTCCCTGCTGCGCTCGAGTGCAGTGAGCATCGCGGTCATGCGGCGACCTCCTCGGGGACGGACTGACCGAGGAGGGCCGCCGCCGCCGCGTCGCCGCTGCGTACAGCGCCCTCCATGGTCGCCGGCCATCCGGTCGCGGTCCACGCGCCCGCGACCACTAGGCCCTCATGGGCAGTAACCGGCCCGGGTCGCAGCCGGGCCGTCCCCGGCGACGCGCGGAACGTCGCCTCCCGCTCACGGGTGACAAAGAAGTCCCGGACCTGCGCCTGCGTCGCCTCAGGCAGAAGGGCCTCCAGTGCGGCCATGATCTGTTCTTTGATGTGTGCCACCGGCAAGTCGATGATGTCGTCGGCCGCGGACAGGGACACTGCGAGGTACTGCCCGTCGGCAAGGCCCGACGGGCCGGTTCGGTCGAAGACCCATTGGATCGGGGTGCCGACGCCGGCCACGAACTCCTCGTCAAGAACATGGCGGTCGTAGACGATGTGGACGTTGACGATGGGGGATGTACCAAGCTCGCGAGACCAACCCTCTGCAAAGGGCAAGCTGCCTTCGGGAAGCAGGTGCTCGGCAGCGCCTGGCGGCACCGCTATGACCACCTGGTCGGCGAGGTGATGCTCGCCGCCCGCGGTGACGATCCACGAGGCACGTTGGTCCGTGCCTGGCGGTGGGGCGGGTGCCGCCTCGGCCTGCGCGATCGCCTCGACCTTGGTGTTCGTCCGCACCGTCGCGTCGGCGGCAGTGAGTGCTGATGCTGCCGACTCGCCGTGTAGCTGACCGAGCGGCACCCGCGACCAGCCGATGTCCGCGGCCGCGGTCTCGGTGAGCAGCCCGACCTGGAAGACCATCGCCGCTTGCGCCAATGAAGCCTCAGAAGCCGTGACATTCAGGGTCGCCCGGCCGACGAGGTCCCACAGCCCGTCGATCGCGCGCTTGGTCTGACCGTGCGCAGACAGCCACTGGCCGAAGTTTCGGCTGTCGATTGCCGGATCGTTGATGTCGAGCCCGCGCATGGCCAGAGCAGCGCGGATAAACCGCACCCGCTCCAAAGGACGCAGCGGCGCATACCGCATCAACGAGGAGCCGACGTGCAGCGGCGCCGGGAGGTTGTTCCGTCGTAGGCGAGTGGTCCCGCGTCGGCCGATGGAGCGGACGGGGATGTCCAGTCGCGGTTGCAGGGTGGCGAGATCGCCTACTCCGAGCCGGCGCAGCAACGCCTGGTAGGCGGTACAGCAGCGGAGGAAGACGTGCTGGCCGTTGTCAACGTAGAGATCGCCACGGCGGAAGGAGTGGGTGAGCCCGCCCAGCCGCGGCTTCGCCTCGAAGACAGTGACCGAATGGCCAGCGTCGGCCAGGCGCAAGGCGGCCGTGATCCCGGCGAGCCCGCCGCCGGCCACCGCGACCCGACGGGCGGTCACGCGACCCTCCCCGAGAGTGCCCGGATCGCTACCCGGAGCTTCTGCCGCCCCGACAGCGACAACCTGCCGGCGAAGACGGCGGATGGCTGGGCCGCGATGATCTCGAGCAGTCGCTGGTAGATGCCCGCCATCGCCGTACAGCATGCGCCGCTGCGGCGATCAAGCAGCGGTGCCAGGCGCAAGCCCTCCGCGTACCACTCCTGGGCCCTGCGGGCTGAGAACCGGATCAAAGCGCTGAGGCTGCCGTCCGTATCGACCAGCACGCCGTGCTCGTCGAGTGCCAGCTCGACACCGAAGGCGTGCAGATCCTCCTTTGGAAGGTAGACCCGCCCGTTGAGCAGGTCTTCCCGAATGTCGCGGAGAATGTTGGTCTGCTGCAGCGCGATGCCCAGCGTATTGGCGTAGCGCGACGCGTCCGGGTGGGGACTGGTGCCGAAGATGCCGAGGCACAGCCGTCCGACCGAGCCGGCCACACACCGGCAATAGTCGACGAGCTCATCGAAAGTGGCATATGTCCGGCCGATGATGTCCATCTCGACGCCGTCGACCAGCTCGTCGAACGCCCCGAGCGGGATCGGATAGCGGCGGCTGGCGTCCGCGACGGCGACCAGGACCGGATCCCAGCCCGATGGGCCGCCAGCGTGCACAGGGCTGGACGCCGAGGTGGACGTTGCTGCGCTGCTGTCTCCCAGCTCATCCAGGGACACCCGCAGCTGTGCTATCGCGGCGGTCTTCCCGTCGATGGGCAGGTCGCCGTCGCCGATGTCGTCGATCCGCCGGGCCAAGGCATAAACCGCGCACAGCGCGTTACGTTTGTCGGCGGGCAGCAGCCGGATGCCGTAATAAAAGTTACGTGCCTGGTCCTTGGTGATCTCCCGGCAGGAGGCGTACGCGTCGGCGATCGTGCTCGTCACGGAGCCTCCCTCCTCCGGCGGCCGAGAAGCCCGGCAAGATGTGTGGCGACATCGCGACGGCGCGGCCGGGGGGTGCCGGCGAGGACGTCGTGGTCCACCCGTCTGATCGCGTCGATCGCGGCGCGACCGCCTGCGACGTACCCTCCCACGGCCAGCCGCGCCCAGCCGCGCAACCGCGCGACAAGCGGCGTGCCGGAGTCGAGCAGGTCGGCGGCTCGGTCGGTCTCGAAGGCCATGAGTTGCCTGACGGCCGGCGTCGCCACGCCCCGATCAAGATCGGTCTCCGCCACATCGTGTGTCTTGAGGTCGTCTTGTGGGAGGTAGATCCGGCCGGCCCGGCGATCCTCCGCGACGTCCTGCCAATGCTCCACGAGCTGCAGCGCTGTGCAGATGCGGTCGGACAGCTCGACGTTGCGCGGCGTACTCGCGTTGAAGATCTTGAGTACGACTCGGCCGACCGGATCGGCTGAGAGCGTGCAATAGTGCGCCAGGTCGGCGTACGTCGCGTACCGACCGACCGCCTGATCCTGCAGGTTCGCTGCGACAAGGCGGTCGAACGGCTCCCGGTCAAGCTCACAGGCGCGAACCGTGATGGCGAGCCGACGGAGCACCGGCGTCGAAGGCAGGCGACCCAGCCAGACGCCGTCGAGATCGGAGCGGAAAGCCGTGAGCAGCTCGGTCCGGTCGCCCGAGGCCTCGTCGCCGAGATCGTCGATCACTCGGGCAACGTCGTAGAGCGCCCTGAGGTGCACCTGGTAGCGCCTGGGCAGGATCCGCAGTGCGACAGGGAAGTTCTCCGCCCGTTCCTTCTCGCGCAACTCCGCGTCCGGCGCGAGCGGGAGGCCGGTACGACGCGAGGGCGGTGGGGTCACCAGGGGATGCCCGTCATCCCGGGCGGCGGGCTCGCCTCGGGCCGCATGGTCGTCGTGCATCCCGCACGACCTCCTCCTCCGTCGTGGCACCCGGACGCCGAACCGTTCACTGTCGATGTTGCAACGCCCCAGAGCGCACACTCTGCGATCAAACGAGTAATTCGGGGGAGCCTCGTTTATCACGTGCTGACAAATCGCGAGGCGGTAACACGCCAGACACGTCCGTGGGTGCATCCTTAAGGGTGCTTGGTCACCGGGACGAGGGTGGGGCGGCGCAGCTCGAAAGCCTGATACCTGCCGTCGTCGAGCGGCTGCCCGTCCTCCTGGAGGAGGTCACCAAGCGATTCGCCGAGGACTGGCCCGACTATGCGGCGTTCCTGGCCGAGGAGCAGGCCGAGGTCTCGGCCGCGGCCGAGGCTTTCCTGCGGTGGCTGGTGACGACGGCGGAGCAGGGGCTGTCGCAGTCCCCGGAGGACGGGGTCCCCCAGCCTGAGGCACAGGTCGCGCTGTTCGAGGAGATCGGCCGAATCCAGTGGCGGGAGGGCCGCGACCTGTCCACGCTGCTCTCCGCATACCAGGTCGGAGCACGGGTGGCGTGGCATCACGTGTCCGGCATCGCCTTGGAAAACGGAGTGGCGCCCGAGGCACTCGCCGCGCTCGCCGAGGCTGTGTTCGTCTTCGTCGATCAGCTGTCCTCCTCTTCTGCCCGCGGTTTCGTCCGGGAGCAGTCGGAAGCCGCCGTGACGAGAGAACGGCTACGCGACGAGCTGGTCGAACTCCTGCTCTCCGACCGATCGGCAAGCGCGATGGTACGAGCAGCCGCGGCGCGCGCCGGCTGGCCGCTGCCGCGTGAGGCCGCCGTTGTCCTCGTGGATCCGGACAGTCCGCAGGCCCGGTCGGTCCTGTCTCGCCTGGACGCCACGTGCCTGCCCATCCGCCGTCGCGACCTGCTCGGCGCGATCGTCCCCGACCCGCAGACCCCAGGGCGGCGGCAGCGGCTCGCGGCCATGCTTCGCGGCGCCGGCACAGTCATCGGCCACGCAGTGCCCTTGGAGCACCTCCCCGCCAGCACACACATCGCCGAGATCGCGGCAAGGCTGCTGAGGGAAGGATCCCTGGCAGATGATCCCGTCTTCGCCGACGAGCACCTCGATGCGATCATCGTGCATCGCGATGCGCGGCTGCTCGAGGCACTCCAGCGGCAGTCGCTGTCGCCGTTGGACGGGCTGACACCGGCTGTCAGGGAACGACTGTCGGAAACGCTCGCGTCCTGGTTGCGGCATCTCGGTGACCGTCAAGCGATCGCCGGGGAGCTCCATATCCATCCACAGACGGTCCGGTACCGGCTGGCGCAGCTGCACGATCTCTTCGGACCTGTCCTCGATGATCCGGCTGCCCGGGCGCGGCTGACCCTGGCTCTCGCCTGGGGACCCGCGGTGACCGGGTCCGACCGACCGTCAGGCTAGCCGGCGGTTGGCGCCGACCGGATCACTCCGTTCGCAGCCGCGGACGGTGGCTCCAGCGGAGGGTGATGCCGGGCAGCCGGCGCAGGCTGCGCCACCCCCAATAGCCGCAGCCGAGAATGGTCAGCGCGGTGAGGACACCGCTGAAAACGCCACGTGAGAGCAGCCCGGCGTCGATGCCCCAGCGCAGGAAGACCACGCTCATTCCAGCGTCGAGTAGGCGCGACCCACCCCAGACGACGGCGACCTGCGCGAACATCCGCCGTACCCCCTGCCGGTGAAACAGCTGGGCGGGGAGCTCGATGAAGTCCCGAGCGAGGCGGACGGTAACCGGTCGGCCGACGGCTGCGCTGCCGAGGAAGAGCAACGCCATCAGGACCGAGCCGACGACGGGCTGCATGAGATAGACGACCGCGCTGGTCAGCAGGAGTGCGACGCAGGCTCGTCCACAGAGGACGCCGGCACAAACAAGCAACGTCCCAGGCAGGCGATGGCCGAAGATCCAACGGCCGGCCACGACAACCACGGACCAGCTGATGACACCGACGAGGCCGGCGACCAGGCCTGCGGTGTGAAGCAGAAGGTAGAAGAGCCCGGTTGGCACCAGGACCGTTTCGATGAACAGCCGCCCGGCGCGCAGCAGCATGGGCCGCAAGTTGCCGACCTCGATGACGACGTCGGGCTCGTCTTCTGCCGTTCCGATCACCGTGCTGGCTCCTCCGCGTACGTGCGGACCACGACTGGCCTCGTCGGCTGTTGTCGCTGTTGACACTGCGCCAATCCGATGACACCGATACATATCAGTGCGCCTGCCCCGGCAAGAGCGGCGAGTGCCCCAGGACTCGTGGGAACAGCTGCATGGAAGGCCAGCACGCCGACCGTATAGCTCACGAGGGTGTTGGTGATGGTCATCGCCGAGATTGCCGTCGGCAGTGATCCGGTGGCGAAGGCACCCTGCTCGAGCAGCAGCCCGGTAGCCGTGGACGCCGCGAGTACATAGCCGGGCCAATCCAGAGCCGTTGCAACGACGCCCCGGTCCACCAGATCGGTGGCCGTCAGTTTGATCAGCACAGCACTGATCGCGAAGCACACGCCCGCGGCAGTTGCGATCAAGAACGCGTGCTGGGAGGGGGGCCGTCCCGCGGCCGCCGCGACCAGCAGGCAGACCAGTCCCGCCGCCGAGACGATGGCGAGGAATGCTCGCCATCGATCGGGATCGGCGTCGAGCGGTGCGATACCGCGCACGGCCAGGAAGACCACCAGACCGCCGCAGACCGCGGAGGCCGCAAGCCAGTCCCAGTGCGTGAGCCGACGGTGATTCCAGGCTGCGGCGAGCGGCAGCGCAAAGAGCAGCTGCGTCACGAGCAACGGCTGTACCACCGCGACTGACCCGAGGTGCAGCGCGACGGCCTGCGCCATGAAGCCGACCAGGTTGACCACCCAGCCTGCGAGCCAAAGCGGCGAACGAAGCAGCCGGCGGGCGAGCTGAAGGAGCGGAGAAAAGACGGCTCTGAGCCGTGCGCGGTCCCGCGACGCGGAATAGTGCCGCGAATTCTGTTGGGCCGCGCGCTGCTGGATCGCTGCCGACAAGGCGAAGAGAAAGGCTGCCAGCACGCTGAGGAATGCGACGAAGAGCATCCGTCCCGCCCCCTCAGCCCTCGCGGCCAGGTGATCGATCTGAGACCGAACCACCTGCCGCCAGCTTGGGAGTCTCGCCGAACCGCGCGGCGAGGCGCCGGTACGAGCCGGGCACCGCCGCCCGCACCACGACTGGCAACCGTAGCCAGCGCGGTGCGTATCGCTCGGAACGATCAGTCGCGATCATCTGCACCAGCGCGTCGGCGATCTCCGCCACCGGTCGAGGGTGTGGCCTGCTCCGCTGATAAGGGAGCCCGCGGCGCTCGAAGAACGGGGTGTCCACGACGCCCGGCACGAACACACCTACACCGACTCCGGTGCCGTAGAGCTCTAGGCTCAGGCTCTCCGCGAACAGATCCAGGCCAGCCTTCGTCGCCGCGTAGACGGCCTCGCCGGCGACAGCAGTCCGCCCGGCAATCGACGTCACGAACATGATGCGGCCGCGGTTCGCGGCAAGCATGCCAGGAAGCAACGCCTTCGTAAGGGCTATCGGCGCCGTCAGGTTGACGGCGATCAGGTCAGCCGCCACCGGGTCAGGCATCGCGGCGAACCGTCCCGCCCACCCGAGGCCGGCGTTGTTGACGAGGATGTCCACGTGTCCGGCGACCTCGAGTGCCGCCTTGGCCAGTCGCTGGACGGCTTCGGGATCGGCGAGATCCGCGGCGATCGGCGTCCCTTTGATGCTGCGTGCCAACTCGGAAAGACGCACTTCGTCGCGGCCGTGGACCAGCACCCGGGCGCCGGCGGCTGACAGCCGCTCAGCGGTCGCAGCGCCCAGACCGGAGGAGGCTCCGGTCACCAGGGCTACCGCGTCCATGACCTGCATCTAGGGTGTGTTGTCCCTTCCCTCAGCCCGCGCACGGCGCTTGGCCGCACTGTCGCATCGAGCTTGCACAACTCCGCGTCCCGCTGTCACAACCCCTCTTATTCTCCCCGACTCTGAGCCTGCGACACGAGGGGCGCCTTGACCTGCTGCGAGGGAGGTTGGCTACCCCCATTTGGGGCCATACTGCGTCGCGTGGACGGGCCTGCGGTTCATTCCTTCGAGCTTGGCACCGACGGGCCAAAGGTGATCCTGGTCGGCGTGGACGGGTCTGAGACGTCCATGCGGGCAGGAGCCTACGCGGGCGGCCTGGCGCGCAGGCAGGGAGCCCGCCTGGTTGTGCTCTTCGTCGCATCACCAAGTCGGTTCGCCAGCATGTCCCCGGCCGCTCTCGCGATGCTCTACCAGACGACCGATGAGATGGCCAAGGAACTGCGGGAAATGGCCGAGAGCCGGGCAGAGGAACTCGGCATCGCGCTGACGTTCGTCACCCGGCGAGGCGACCCGTTCGTTGAGATGTGCCGGATGGCGACCGAGATCAAGGCTGACGCAATCGTCGTCGGTGCGTCCACGTGGGCCGGGCATCGGTTCGCAGGATCACTCGCCGTCCGGCTGGTCAAGGCCGGCCGCTGGCCGGTCACGGTCGTGCCCTGAGCGTGCCACTAGGGTGGCCATCATGAGGCTGATCAAGTACACGCATGCGTGCGTACGGCTGGAGCGCGACGGCAACGTGCTGGTGATTGATCCCGGTATCTGGACCGAGCCCGAGGCACTCGACGGTGCGCACGGGGTGCTGGTGACCCACGAGCACTTCGACCATGTCGACCCCGAGCGGCTGCGTGCTGCCGTCGACGCGAACCCGGCGCTGCGTGTCTGGACCAATGCGGATGTCGCAAAGCAGCTGGCCGACCTTGGTGAAGCCATGACGGCCGTCGAATCGGGCGAGGAGTTCGAGGCGGCCGGTTTCACGGTACGGACCTGCGGAGATCGGCACGCGATCACCTTCGGAGGATTGCCGGACGCGGCGAACCTCGGCTACGTCGTCGAGGGCATCTACCACCCCGGCGACGCCTTTGCCATGCCGGACGCAGAGGTCGAGACTCTACTCGTCCCCACCGTTGGACCGTGGCTGAAGGTGGGCGAGGCGATCGACTTCGTCCGCCGAGTGAGCCCGCGCAGGGCGTACTCGATCCATGACGCGATCCTCACCGAGGCGGGACTCGAGCTCACCGATCGCTGGATGAGCGACCAGAGCCAGACCGACTACCAGCGGATCCCCGTCGGAGGCTCGGTCGAGCTCTGACCGGCGAGCCGGGCGCGCGAATCAGCCGCGGGCCGCGGTGTAAGCGCTCCCCATCTCGCGGAGACGCTGATGGATGCCTCCGTAAACGGCGACCCCGGGGAGGTACTGCTTCTTCACCTTGGTCACCACGGTGTAGTTGGGATCGCAGACGTTGGCAACGGGTGTCTCGGCGACCTGGGTCACGAGCTGGTAGGCGTCAAGTGGATC
>JBKPTD010000156.1:0-16083 GCA_046735375.1 Actinomycetota bacterium
CGATACCGCCGAAGAGCGACTCGGGCATGTCGACGTTCTGGTCAACAACGCGACCGGATGGGTGGCGGATACCTTCGCGCCGCCGGGCACCGACCGGCATGGCAGGGTCGTTCCGGGCGGTGACGGCCGCCACGTGGGATCAGCAATTCAAGGTGGACGCGATGGCTGCCGCCCTCTTGATCAGTGAGTTCGCGCGGCGTCATATTGGCCGCGGAGCATCCTGGGGCCGCATCATCGGCCTTACCTCGGGTGGTGATCTCGGCTTCCCCGAGGAAGTCTCCTACGGCGCCGCCAAAGCCGCGCAGACCAACTACACGATGTCAGCCGCGTTGGAGCTGGCGCCATTCGGGATCACGGCCAACATGGTGTACCCACCGGTCACTGACACCGGTTGGGTTACCGAGCAGGTCCGCCAAGCCGTTGCCGCAAGCAGCACACTCATTCACATAGCTAGCCCCGCCGAGGTTGCGGAGGTGATCGCCTACCTGGCCTCCGACGCTGCCGCCTTGATCACCGCCAACGTGATCACGCTCCGATGAAATCGCACTTCGCTCCTTGGCACATCGGTTCGTGTCCCGAATGTCCGTCTCTCGGATGCTTGCGGGCACGATCTGATGCCGCGAGGCACGAAGTTGCACCACCGCGGCAAATGAACGCGCTCCAGGACCATCAGTCGCGCTGGCCCCGGCCGCTGCGCGCTGCGCTGCCCGGTATTGGACGGTTTGAGGTCGTCGGCACGGGTTGCGCGGCCGGCCAGGGGTCAGCAGGCAGTGGCCTAGTGTCCCGTTAATCGGACACTAGGGTGGCGGGCATGGAGCGCGCCTATCCCGAGGCCGAACGGCTCGACCTCGTCGAGGAGATTTCCGGCCACCCCGTCGCCGATCCATATCGCTGGCTCGAGGACGCTGACGTGGAGCAGACCGAGCGCTGGGCGAGCGCCCAGGACGCGCTCTTCGCCGCCCACCAGGTCCAGTGGCCGGACCGCGATGGGCTGCGCGCCCGGCTGCTCGACCTGCTCGCCGCCGGCGTCGTCTCGCCGCCGGTGTGGCGTGGCGAGCGGAACTTCTTCATGCGGCGTACCGCTGACCAGGAACACGCCGTCCTGCTGACCACCGACCCGGCGGACGGAGCGACCACGCCGCAGACCGGCCCCGATCCGGCCCGCGAGCGGATCCTCATCGATCCCATGGCTCTCGATGCGACGGGAACGACCACGCTCGACGCCTGGCAGCCGTCGAAGGAGGGCCACCTGGTGGCCTACCAGCTCTCGATCGGCGGCACCGAGGAGTCGGTGATCAGGGTGATGGATGTCGCGACCGGTGACTCCATCGACGGGCCGATCGATCGCGCCCGCTATTCGCCGGTTGCCTGGCTGCCTGGCGGCAAGGCGTACTACTACGTGCGGCGGCTGCCACCGGAGCAGGTCCCGGCCGGCGAGGAGCAGTACCACAGAAGGGTCCTACTACACCGGCTCGGCGCGGATCCCGGCGACGACGTCACGGTCTTCGGCGAAGGACTGGACAAGACCAACTACTACTCCGTACAAGTCAGCCGCGACGGTCGATGGCTGGTGGTGGCGGCGTCGGCCGGCACCGCACCCCGTACCGACGTGTGGATCGCTGACCTGTCCGCCGGCTCCCCGGAGGCGCCGGAGTTCACCGTTGTCCAGCAAGGCGTGGACGCACAGACATCCGTCGAGGTCGGCCGCGACGGACGGCTCTACATCTCCACCGACCGCGATGCGCCGCGCGGCAAGCTCTGCGTCACGACGCCTGACCGGCTCGATTATGACGATTGGCAGGACCTGATCCCCGAGGATCCGGAAGCAGTGCTTGACGGCTACGCGATCCTCGACGGTCCGGAGCTTGCCGAGCAGCCTGTCCTCCTCTGCTCCTGGACCCGTCACGCGGTGAGTGAGATCAGCATCCACGCGCTGCGGACCGGGGAGCGCACCGGCACAGTCCCGCTGCCAGGCGTGGGCTCGGTCGGCGGCATCGTGGAGCGGATCGAGGGGGGCCACGAGGCGTGGTTCGGCTACACGGACCATGTGACGCCGTCGTCGGTCTACCGGTACGACGCCCTAGCTGGCGAGACCACCTTGTGGACGTCGGCGCCGGGGACCGTGCAGGCCCCAGAGATCACGACGACCCAAGTGACCTACACCTCAGCGGACGGCACCGAGGTCAGGATGTTCGTGATGTCGCAGGAGGCGAGCCCGTCCGCCCCACGACCGACGGTCTTGTATGGATACGGTGGCTTCGGCTTGCCGCTCACCCCGGCGTATTCCGCGACGATCCTGGCGTGGGTGGAGGCCGGTGGCGTGCATGCGATCGCCGGCCTGCGCGGCGGCGGCGAGGAGGGCGAGGACTGGCATCGCGCCGGCATGGGCGCCACGAAGCAAAACGTCTTCGACGACTTCCATGCAGCGGCCGAGTGGCTGATTGCGAAGGGCTGGACCACGCCGGAGCAGCTTGGCATCGCCGGAGGATCGAACGGCGGCCTCCTCGTCGGGGCGGCCCTGACCCAACGACCGGAGCTCTACTCCGCTGTCGCATGCGCTGCGCCGCTGCTGGACATGGTCCGCTACGAGCACTTCGGGCTGGGTGCGACCTGGTCAGAGGAGTACGGCACGGCCTCCGACCCCGAGCAGCTCGGCTGGCTGCTCGCGTACTCGCCCTATCACCACGTACAAGACGGTGTCGACTATCCGGCCACCTTGTTCACGGTCTTCGACGGTGACACCAGGGTCGACCCGTTTCATGCGAGGAAGATGTGCGCGGCGCTGCAGCACGCGGTGTCCCAGCCGCCCGCGGATCGTGGCCCCGACCTCCGGCCGATTCTGCTGCGCAGAGAAAAGGACGTCGGGCACGGCGCGCGGGCGGTCAGTCGCTCAGTTGAGGCATCAGTCGACACGCTTGGATTCCTCGGCGCGCAGACGGGCCTACGCTTCGGTTGACGCCCGTCAGGGAGAGCATCCCGGGATCGCGACACGAGAAGGGGCAGCGGCGACGTGACGGCAGCGCCCGGCGTGAGAACGGACAGCTTCGTCGACCAGGTCGGCGACTGGTTCGCCGACCGCGGGGACGAGATCGCGGCGTCGGCAGGGAAGATCGCCTTCATCGCCGTGCTGGCGATAGTGATCAACTATCTCCTGCGGAGGACGATCAGGCGTACCGTCGCAAAGATCGCCGAGACGGGGGGACACGAGCGGCTGAGCCTCGGCCAGCCTCGTGCGGCGACGGTAGACCCCGCGCGCGTCCTGGCTGGCGAGCGCCGGCTTCAGCGGACTCAGGCACTCGGCTCCGTCCTGAGCAGCAGCGTGTCCATCCTCGTCTTCACGATCGCGATCGTGATGATTCTCGGCGAGATGGGCGTATCGCTCGGACCGATCCTCGCCTCGGCCGGAATCGCGGGCGTGGCCTTGGGATTCGGTGCGCAGAACTTGGTCAAGGATTTCCTGGCGGGCATCTTCGTCGTGGTCGATGATCAGTACGGCGTGGGCGACGTCATCGATTCGGGACTCGCTACCGGCACGGTCGAAGAGGTCGGCCTGCGCATCACCCGGCTGCGAGACCTGAACGGCGTCATCTGGTACGTCCGCAATGGCGAAGTTGTCCGCGTGGGCAATAAGACGCAGGGCTGGGCGATGGCGACGATCGACGTGATGGTCGCCTACGACGAGGACCTCGGCAAAGTGAACTCGATCATCGAGCGAGTCACCGACGAGCTCGCCGAGGACGAAGAGTGGCAGAGCAAGATCGTCGAGAAGGCGAAGATCCTGGGCGTCGAGTCCATGGCCGGCGACGCCGTCACGATCCGCGTGATGATCAAGACCGCGCCGCTGTTGTCAATGGACGTCGCTCGAGAGCTCCGGGCGCGGCTCAAGGAGGCTTTCGACGATGCGGGCATCCGGGTACCCCTCCGCCCGTACGGCGTGCCACTGCCGGAGCTGCACATGCCGGGGACCCCGATGCCCGGCGCTTCGCTGGGTGGCAGCGCTCCCGACTCCAGTTAGTGTCCACTGCATCTCGCGCAGTCCAGCGGCCGGGCGGGTGCATGCGAGACTTGAACGGCCATGAGTGAAGCAGCAGAGATCACCTTTTATGAAGCGGTCGGCGGGGAGGAGACGTTTCGCCGGCTGGTCCATCGCTTTTACGAGCGCGTCGCCACCGACCCGGTCCTTCGGCCGATCTATCCGGAGGAGGATCTGTCCAGTGCCGAGGAGCGCCTTCGGATGTTCCTCATCCAGTATTGGGGCGGCCCGCGTACCTATTCGGAGCGTCGCGGTCACCCGCGACTGAGAATGCGCCACGCGCCCTTCCCTGTCACACCTGAAGCCCGCGATCGGTGGCTGCACCACATGTTGAGCTCAGTGGACGAGCTCGCGCTGGACGAGGTCTACGACAAGCAGCTGCGTGATTACTTGGTCTCGGCCGCCTTCAGCCTGGTCAACACCTTCGAGGAGCCCCTGGGGCGCACGCTCCCAATGACCTGAGCAGCATTCTCGCCAAAGGCGAGGCAAAGAAAGGACCGGCTGTCCCAAGGCCCGGTAAAGCGAAATCTGGCATCTGTCTCGGTTAGGACACCAACGGATAACGTCGGGTTGTCATAAGCGCTCAGCGACCGCGAGCCTGACCGCGACCATTGAGGTCAGAGTGGTCGCGGCGGCCGACCGTGGCATTCATGGCGAATCGGCGCCGCGGAGCCGCGGCCATGACAGGAGGCGTGCGTGGCGCGGGCATCGGGGCTGGTTCTGCGCCGCGCGCTCAGCCAGCGGCTGATCGTGGCTGCCGCGTTCGGGACGATCCTGCTGGCGACAACTGTCCTGTCCGCCCTCCTCCTCTATGCGACCACCGTCACCGACAACGGCGTACAGCGCAGCCTGGCGACTGCGCCCATCGACCAGGTCGGCAGCCGCATCACGGTCTCGGTGATCCCCCAGACCCACAGCGCGATCGACAGTCGGGTGCGATCGGCTGCGAGCGAGGCCTATGCCCACGCCGACATTAAGGTCGTCGAGACAGCACGCTCTGACTCGTACGCCCTGCCTGGGCAGGAGGACCGCGGTGACAACGCCGAGCTCACGACCTTCGCCATGTACGAGGGCATCGATCAGCACAGCATGCTGGCGGCCGGGCGGTGGCCGGCACCGGTAGCAGCGGATGCGTCCGCGGTGGAGGCGGCTTTCCCCGTCTCGACGGCGGACGCGGCCGGCGTGTCGGCTGGCAAGACGGTCACGCTGGTCAACCGGCTCGACCATAAACCGCTTCGGGTGACCGTGACGGGTCTATACCGGCCGAACGACCAGGAGGACCCTTTCTGGCGGGCGGATCCGCTCGCCGCAAGCGGCGTACAGCGGCTGGCGTTCACCACCTACGGTCCGCTCATCGTGCCGCAGCAGACGTTCCTCTCGCGGTTCGCCGCGGACGTGATCACAACCTGGCAGGTCCTACCTGACCTGTCCGCCATCTCCACCTCTCAGGTGCGCGAACTGGCCGATGCCGGCAACGTCCTTGAGGAACGGCTGCAAGCGAATGAGCTGGGCTCGCGGGCGAGCGTCTCGACGAAGCTGCCCGAGCTTGCCACCCAGCTCGATCGTGCGGCTGTTGTCGCGCGATCCACCATGCTCATCCCGGTGCTGCAGCTGGTCGTCCTCGCGGGATACGCCCTCTTCCTGACCGCCCGCCTGATCAGCGAGCACCGGCGCGCCGAGCTCGCGCTGCTGCAGGCGCGGGGCGCCGACGGCGGACAGCTCACGTCGCTGTCGCTGCGCGAAGGGTTGCTGCTCGCGACGCCCGCCGCCCTCATCGCTCCCCTGCTGGCGCTTCCCCTGCTCGAGCTGGTCAACGCGAGTCCGACCGTGCGCGCTGCAGGCCTCACCATCCAGAACCGCCTGACGGTCTCCAGCTGGGGGGTCGCAGTGGTCGCGGCCGCGCTGTCGGCGCTCGCGCTCACCGTGCCCACGCTTCGCGGTCTCGGGAAGACGTATGTGGAGGCCCAGCAGGCACGAGGGCGCGGCGAGAAGCGGTCCATCGCCCAGCAAGCCGGTGCTGACCTGGCGATCCTCGCAATCGCCGTGCTCGGCTTCTGGCAGCTTCGCCGGTATGGGGGACCGGTGACGGCCACGGTCAGCCAGACCGAGGTCGGCGGCCTGGGAATCGATCCGCTCATCGTCGCGGGACCGGCGATCGGCCTGGTGGCCGGCGGCGCCCTTGCGCTCCGGCTGGTGCCCTTGATGTCCGGCGCGGCCGAGCGTGTCACATCTCGCGGACCGGGACTTGCGCCCGCCCTCGGCGCCTGGCAGGTGAGCCGGCGTCCACTGCGGTATGCAGGACCGGCGCTGCTGCTTGTCATGGCGGTGGCAGTCGGGGTCCTCTCGCTGAGTACCTCAGCGACCTGGCGGAAGTCGCAGAACGACCAGGCCGACCTGGCTGCCGGCAGCGATCTGCGGGTGACCGGAAAGACCGGAGTCACGACGCTGTCCGGGCTCGGCCAGGCCGGGACGTATGCCGGGCTCCCTGGTGTGGCGACCATCAGCCCGGCCTACCGACTCTCGGGTACGGTCGGCTCCCGCTCTCCGGAGATCCTCGCGGTCGATGCGACCAAGCTCGCCGGCCTGGTCGCATTGAGGCCGGACCTGGAACCCGGAGGTGGCCTTGCAGGCGCTGCCGCCGCGATGGCAGCCGAGCGCCCGCCGTTGCGGCCAGTCGCGTTGCCTGGTCACCCGACGACGCTCGGCATCAGCGCTCGGGCCCTGCCAGAAGGCGGGAGCTACGACGGCCGGCATGCGGTCGACGTCAGCGTGCTCCTCCAGGACGGCCTTGGGGCGAGGTATGTCCTTCGGGCAGGCACGGTGCCCGGGGACGGCAAGCCGCACGAGCTGGACATCGATCTCGCCGCCCTAGCCGGGAGCGACGGGCGGCTCGCCTATCCGCTGGCGTTCGAAGGCTTCGGACTCGGATACTCCGCGGCCGCGGATAGACACATCGAGCCACTCCGCGTCGCCATCGACCGGTTTGAGGCCGCGGAGGCGGCCTCCTCGCCGGCGCCCGTCCGCTCTCCCGGCGATCGCTGGCTCCGGGCACCGGGCATCAGGCCACAGCCGGGCAACGGGCAGAGCTTTGCCGCAGCGCGCCTGAACATGCCGGACCCGAGCATGGAGGGAGCACCAACCCTGAACGGCGGGCTCTCAAGCGCCAGCGTGCAGACGTACCTGCTGCTCGGTGATGCGAGCGGTGTCAAGGTCCTGGCAGGCGGTGAGCAGACAGGGGTGTCGCGTGCGTCGGCCGGCTATGGCGGCTTGCGGGGTCTGGCCACCCCCGACCTGCTCAAGGCGACCAACACGGCGGTGGGGAGCGACCTCACCTTGTCGGTGCAGGGCCGAGCACTTCCCGTCCACGTCGCGGGAGTGATCGGTGCATTGCCTGGGACGGCCGCCGGCCAGGATGGTGTCCTCGTCGACGCCGACGCGCTGACCGCTGACCGGCTCCTGACCGCCGGGCAGGTGGACCCGGTCAGCGAATGGTGGATCGCGTCGGCCGGCCATGACACGGCTGCGGCCAGTGCTGCTCTGCGAGCCAATCCGAGGCTGGCCGATGCCGTGGTCGATCGGCTGGATCTGCGTCGCGCCATGCGTGACGACCCACTGGGCAGTGGCCTTCAGGGAGCGCTCTTTCTTGGCTTCCTGGCCGCACTCGCCTTCGCCGCGATCGGTTTCGCCGTCAACGCGGCTGTCTCAGCGCGCGAACGGCTCACCGAGTTTGGGCTGATGCGGGCGCTCGGCATCAGCTCGCGCCAGATCTTCGGACTGCTCGCCGTCGAGCAGACCTTCCTCGTCGCCCTCGGTGTCCTCGGGGGTGTTGCCCTGGGCGCCGTGGTCGCCGGGCTGGTCGTCCCGCACATCGTCCTCACGGGCCAGGCGACGACCGTCTCACCACCCGTGATCATGTCAACACCGTGGCCTCTGATCCTCATCCTCGCGGGTGCGGTCGTCGGCCTTCTCGGATTGATCGTCGCAGCTCTCGGCGTCTCCCTGCGCCGCGCGGGACTCGGCGCAACGCTTCGGATCGGGGAGGATCGGTGACCGTCCTGCCGCTCCTCTTCCGCCACGCTCGGGCCTTCCGCGGTGTCCTTGCGGTCTTTGGTCTGCTGGTCTTTGTCACCGCATTCGTCGCGGCCGCGGCACCCGCAGCCCTGACCCGGGTCTACGACTCTGCCATCCACGATCTGCTCGTCCGATCTCCTGCAGACGTCAAGGACATCCAGGTCACCGGACGGCCGTCAGCGACGGTGGGGCTGGACGGCTCGGTGGAGCAGACGGGCCCCACCGACCTTAAGGACGTTTCCGACGCCGAAAGCGACCTGCGCGCACGTCTGCCCGACGACGTCGCGGCCGTGACCGGGACGTCGAGCTCCATCGCCCGCATCATCGAGCGAGCTACGGCGACCGGTGCGGTGACCTACTACGTCTCGCGGTCGCCGTCCGCGGTCGAGAACCTTCGGCTCGGGTCAGAACTACGCAGCGACTGGGCCGCCAACGTGCGCTACACCGACGGAGGCCCGCCCGGCCCGGCGGGCTCGTATGTGCTTCGGAGCAAGAACAACGAACCGCAGACCCTGCCGCGCTTCGATGTCGCACTCTCTGCAACGACCGCCCGCTCGATCGGGTTCAGAATCGGCGACATCGCGATCATCAATGACGCCGATGGTCCGGTCGCAGCCATCCGCATCGGTGGGATCTTCGAGCCGGTCGATCCGGGCTCCTCATACTGGGCGCTGGATCGGCGGCCGTTGGCGGTCAGCCTGCAGACCCGCGACCCGGAGGCGCCACCGGACGTCTTCGCGACCGGGGTCATCGCGCCTGAGGCGTTCGGCGAGTGGCGCGCCACGTTTGGCGACCACATCGAATACCTCTGGCGGTTCGAACCCGACCCGAACAAGCTCGTTGCGGGTGACGCCGATGCCGTGGCTCGGGGCCTTGACGAGTACTCCTCGCTGATCGCCACGACCAAGGAATCGGGCATGCAGGTCCAGCTCAGGACCGGCCTCGGCAGCTTGCTGCAAGACTTCGGCCAGCAGCTGCGCACTGCCAAGGCGGTGATGGGGGTCGCGCTCGCGGGGCTGCTCGCCGTGGCGTTGCTCGTCCTCGCCCTGGCGGCACAGCTGGTCGCCGAACATCGCCGTGAAGCCCTTGGCCTGGTACGCGCGAGGGGCAGCTCAGTTGCCCAGTTGATCGGCCTCGTGCTGGCGGAGACGGCTCTGGTCGTCGTCCCGGCCGCCGTCCTCGGCTACATCGCGGCCGGCCTGGCCATCTCGAGACTGACGGCCGCTTCGGTCTGGCTGACCGCCCTCGTCGCCGCTGCCGCACTCGGCCTGGCGGCAGCGTTGGCTGCCTACCAACATCGTCGGGCGGGGCGGCTAGAACGGCGTGATCTCATCAGGGTCCGGCCGAGCAGGCGACGGGTCATCGTCGAGTCGCTGATCGTCGTGCTCGCCGCGATCGGGGTTGTGCTGCTGCATCGCCGCGGACTGACCACGGAAGCCGCGGGCCGCGGCGTCGACCCGTTCCTACTCGCCGTTCCTGTGCTGGTTGGCCTCGCCGCAGGCCTGCTGGCCCTGCGCGCTTACCCGTACCCGCTTGGTCTGCTCAGCGGAATGGCCGGCCGCTGGCGCTCCGCCGTGCCTTTCCTCGGCGTGGCAAGGGCCAGCCGAGAGACCCTGACCTCCACCCTGCCGTTGGTGGCGGTGTTGCTCGGGCTCGGCCTCGGGGTGTTCGGGTCTGTGGTGGATCAGGGTCTGGCTCAGGCCCAACAACACCGTGCCTGGCGCGAGGTGGGGGCCGACGCTCAGGTACGGCAGGCAGGCATCCAATCTGCCGACATCGACAAGATCCGCCATCTCGACGGGGTGACCGGCGTGGTCCCCGCCGTGATCGAGGACGACGCCGTCCTGAACGGAGATCAGAGCGAGCCGGTCGTGGCCGTGGCGATCGACCTCGCTGCATATCGAGCCCTGGTCGCCGGTTCTCCGCTAGCGCCACCTGGCGGCGATCAGAGCGAAACGACGGGCGACATCTCGCCTGTCCTCGTTTCGCCGCGACTGGAGGCCATGTCGGCCAACCGGTCCACCCAGCTCGCCTGGAACACCCTCGGCATCAGTGAGAAGGTCACGATCGAGGGGACAATCGACGCCTTCCCGACCTTGGAGGATGCGCCGGCCTTGACCGTGGAGCCCTACCAGTCCTTCGTGACGCGCTTTCAGGCTCCACTGACCAACACGCTCTTCCTCGCAGGCGCCCACATCGATCCCACAGCGATCAAGGCCGTCCTCGGCGCTGATGCCTTCGTCACGACCAGGGATGGGCGCTTCACCGAGATCCGCGACGCTCCGCTGGCCAACGGGGTTCGGACGGTCTTTGCCGTCGGTGTCGTGGCCCTCGGGGTCTTCTGTGGGCTCGCGATCCTGCTCTCGCTTGTGGTCGGCGCAGACAATCGAGCGAGGGCGATCGCCTACCTGCGCACCCTCGGGCTGAGCCGTCGGCAGGCACGGGGACTCGTTCTCCTCGAGGTCGGACCGCTGGTGGCAGCCGCGATGCTCGGCGGGCTCGTGCTCGGGATGATCCTCCCGCATGTGGTGGGGCCCGCGGTGGACTTCCGCCCGTACACAGGGGGCGAGAAGGTCTCCAGCTATCCCCTTGACCCGTTGGCGCTCGGCGTGATCTTCGGCGGGCTCGCCGTACTCGCGGCAGCGGCAATACTCATAGACGCAGCGCTAAGCCGCCGCCGCGGGCTCGGTGCTGCGCTGAGAGTTGGTGATTGACGAATGACAGACCGGATGCTCGACCTCAGCGACCTGGAGCGGCATGCGACCGCCGCCAAGCAGGTCTTCGGCGAGCACGCCCACATTGTGTGCGACAACCTGGTGCGGATCTATAAGACGGAAGGCGTCGAAGTCGTCGCCTTGCAGGGTCTGGATTTGCTGGTGGACCAGGGGGAGCTGATCGCGCTAGTGGGCGCGTCAGGGTCGGGCAAATCAACCCTGCTCAACATTCTCTCCGGGCTTGACGTCCCCACGGCCGGCACGGCTCGAGTCGCCGGCAGTGACTTGCTAACGATGACCCCGCGCGAGCGGGTGCGTTATCGGCGCGAGGTCGTCGGCTTCGTCTGGCAGCAGACCGCTCGAAACCTCCTGCCTTACCTGACTGCTGCCGAGAATGTCGAGTTGCCGATGCGATTCACCGGCGTACCGAAGGCGGATCGGGAGGACCGCGTCGAGGAGTTGCTGGACCTGATGGGTGTCGACAATTGCGCGGAGCGGCGCCCGGCGGAGATGTCCGGCGGCGAGCAGCAGCGCGTCGCGATCGCGGTTGCGGTCGCGAACGAGCCGGAGGTGATCCTCGCTGATGAGCCGACCGGCGAACTGGACACCTCGACGGCGGCCGACGTGTTCGGAGCGCTGCGACGAGCCAACAGCGAGCTCGGCGTCACCGTCGTCGTGGTCACTCACGACCCGCTGGTATCCGAGCAGGTGGATCGGACCATCGGCATTCGCGACGGTCGTACCAGCAGCGAGGTCCTACGTCGCACAGAGCTGAACGAGCAGGGCGCCGAGGAGATCATCGCCGAGGAGTACACCGTGCTCGACCGCGCCGGACGCCTGCAGCTCCCCCGTGAGTTCACGACCGCGCTCGAGATGGAACGGCGGGTCAGGCTCGCCCTCGAACGTGATCACATCGGTGTCTGGCCCGATCATGCTCGGCGATCGGCATGGACCACCGGCTCGGGACGGACCGAGAGCGGATCCGATGGCGTCAGCTATGACGACGAGGAGCCTGCCAGTGACTGACAACGGCGTCGGCGCACGTTCAGGCGCCATGGTGGTCGTCGACCAGCTGAACATGATCTATCGAACCGGGCCGATCGACGTACACGCGCTCAAGGACGCGACCTTCACCGTGCCCAGGGGGCAGATGCTGGCGGTCCGCGGTCGATCTGGGTCGGGCAAGACCACCCTGCTCAATCTGATCGGCGGCCTGGACGAGCCCGAGTCAGGACGAGTCGAGGTGGACGGGCACGAGGTGACTGCACTCGACGAAAATGGGCTGCTGGCCCTGCGGCGGAACACGGTCGGCTTTGTCTTCCAGTCGTTCGGGCTGATCCCGGTGCTGTCCGCGGCGGAGAACATCGGCGTACCCATGCGGCTGGTCCGCATGGCTCCGACCGAACGCGATGATCGAGTCCAGCTGCTGCTCGGTCTTGTCGGCCTGCGCGAGCACGCCAACCAGCGGCCGTACGAGCTGTCCGGTGGTCAACAACAGCGGGTCGCCATCGCCCGTGCCCTCGCGAACCGGCCGCAACTGCTCATCGCGGACGAGCCGACGGGCCAGCTTGACTCGCAGACCGGCCGATCGATCATGCAGCTGATCCAGGCGTTGGTGCGCAGCCAGAACGTGACCGCTATCGTCGCCACCCACGACCCTGTCCTGCTCAATCTCGCCGACCGGGTCATCGAGCTTCGCGACGGCGCGATCGTGAGCGACGAACTCACGATGGAGGCGGCCTAGGCGCGGGATCTCTCCGCCTGACCTGCGACATTCCTAGTCCGGTCCTGTCACCTGCTGGACCGACCGGGACAGTAGGCAGAACTCGTTCCCCTCCGGATCGGCCAGCACAACCCAGCTCGCGTCGGGCGGCTGTCCCACGTCCACTCGTCGCGCTCCGAGCGCCAGCAGCCGGTCGAGCTCCTGCGACGTCGATAGCCCGTCAGCGCGCAGATCGAAGTGCAGGCGGTTCTTGGCTGTCTTGGTCTCGGGAACGGCGAAGACGTCGATCATCGGCCAGGACCGCTCTTCGTCGCCGATCGTTATGCCGCCGGACTCTCGCGCGAGAATGCTCCAGCCGAGCGCGGCACACCAGAAGCCGGCGACAACCTCGGGGTCGACGGCATCGATCGCGATGACGGCTAATCTGCTCGGCATCCGGTCATTGTCTCGCCACTGCCGCCATCACGTAGGAGGTCAAGCGCGGAGCGCCGCGGGCCTCAGCGGGATCGAATGGCGCCTCCGCAGAGGCGGCACTCGCACTCCTGGCCCCGGCAAGGCACCTTGCCGGTCGGCCGCACGCACAGCCGGTTGATGCACACGATGCAAAGATTCGTGCCGTCGGCGACGTCGACCGCCTCGGAGATCTCGATGATCCATCCTGTACCCGAACACCCTGGGCAGTCTCCCCGCTGGTAGCCGATCGCCAGCCGACCGTCATCGCCCAAGGTGCGGCTTGCCTCGACCGCCGTGGTCCCGAGCCCATGGCACTGCGGGCACAAGTCCTTGATCACCCCGCGCACGGAGGGTGCGCGGGGCTTGAAGTCGCTCATCCGGCCGCATCCTCCGGCTCGAAGTACTCGTCGAGTACGGTCCGCTCAATAGGCCGCAGCCGCCGAGGCTGGTGGCTCTCCATGTCGTAGGGCACGATCACGCTGGCGGCCTTGGCGCACAGTACGTCATCCGCGCTGATCTCGTGCGCCAACGTGAACGAGCTGTTGCCGATCCTCGTCACCCACGTGTCGATCCGCACGGGCTTCGGACTGAATGTGATGGGCCGCTTGTAGTCGATCTCGTGTCTGGCCACGACGACGCCCTCGGCCAGCCCTTCGCCACCAGTTCGATGGGCATGGGTGAAGAGCATGTCGACGCGCGCCTCTTCGAGATAGCGGAGGTACTCGACATTGTTCACGTGTCCGAAAGCATCCATATCGGACCAGCGCATCTGGCACAAGAACACATGACGGTTCACCGGACAGCCCCGCCCCGCACGCCGCCCGTCGCCCCGTTCACGCGAACAGCGTGCCAGACCGCTGCCGCTCAACTAGCCGCGGGTGAGTCTGCGATACGTGGCCCGGTGCGGCCGGGTTGCCTCAGGACCGAGCCGCTCCACCTTGTTCTTCTCGTACGCATCGAAGTTGCCCTCGAACCAGAACCACTGCGAGTCGCCCTCCGACGCGAGGATGTGGGTCGCGACGCGGTCGAGAAACCAGCGGTCGTGCGAGGTGATCACGGCGCAGCCGGGAAAGTCGAGGAGGGCGTTCTCCAGCGAGGAGAGGGTCTCGACATCCAGGTCGTTGGTCGGCTCGTCGAGCAGCAGCATATTGCCGCCCTGCTTCATGGTCAGCGCAAGGTTGAGTCGGTTTCGTTCGCCGCCGGAGAGGACGCGCGCGGGCTTCTGCTGATCCGGGCCCTTGAAGCCGAAGGCAGAGACATATGCCCGCGATGGCATCTCCACGTGACCAACCTTGATGAAGTCGAGCCCATCCGAAATAAGCTCCCAGACGGTCTTGGTGGGGTCGAGGTTGGCCCGGCCCTGATCGACATAGGAGATCTTGACCGTGTCGCCGACCCTGATGTCGCCGGAGTCGACCGACTCCTCTCCGATGATCATTTTGAACAGGGTGGTCTTGCCCGCGCCGTTAGGACCGATGACCCCGACGATGCCGTTGCGCGGGAGCGAGAAGCTGAGGTCGTCGATGAGCAGCCGGTCGCCGAAGCCCTTGTTGAGGGCCTTCGCCTCGACCACCACGCTGCCCAGGCGAGGGCCTGGTGGGATCTGGATCTCGTCGAAGTCGAGCTTGCGATATTTGTCCGCCTCGGCGGCCATCTCCTCGTAGCGCTGCAGGCGCGCCCTGCTCTTCGCCTGGCGGGCCCTCGGGTTCGACCTGACCCATTCGAGCTCGTCCTGCAGGCGCTTCTTACGCTTGGCGTCCTTCTGGCCCTCGACCTTGAGGCGGGACGCCTTCGTCTCGAGGTAGGTGGAGTAATTGCCTTCGTACGGGTAGGCACGGCCACGGTCCAGCTCAAGGATCCACTCTGCGACGTTGTCCAGGAAATAGCGGTCGTGGGTGACCGCGACCACGGTGCCCGGATATTTCTCGAGGTGTTGTTCGAGCCACTGGACCGACTCGGCGTCGAGATGGTTGGTGGGCTCGTCGAGCAGGAGCAGGTCCGGCTGCTGGAGCAGGAGCTTGCACAGCGCGACCCGCCGTCGCTCGCCACCTGACAACACCTTCACATCGGCATCTGGGGGCGGGCAACGCAGGGCGTCCATGGCCTGTTCGAGCTGTGATTCGAGATCCCATCCATTGCGATGATCGAGTTGCTCTTGCAGCCTGCCCATCTCGGCGAGCAGATCGTCGGAGTAGTCGGTCGCGAGCTTCTCGGCGACCTCGTTGAACCGCTCGAGCATCGCCTTTGTCTCAGCAACCCCTTCCTCGACGTTCCCAAGGACGGTCTTGTCCTCGTTGAGCGTCGGTTCCTGCTGGAGGATGCCCACTTTGTAGCCCGGGCTCAGGTACGCCTCCCCGTTGGACGGCTGATCGAGCCCGGCCATGATGTGCAGCACGCTCGACTTGCCGGCTCCATTCGGGCCGACGACGCCGATCTTGGCGCCCGGATACATCGCGAGCGTGACGTCGTCGAGGATCACCTTGTCGCCGTGCGCTTTGCGCGCACGCCTCATCACGTATATGAACTCGGCCATACTCCAAGCCTAAGAGGCGGACCCCCGCGTCGCACAAGGAAGATCAACTGCAGCGGTCGACGGCCGCAAGTCATCCCGCCAGCGGTCGGTCGTCAACTCACCTGCCGCACCGGGCCGGACGGAAGCACCTTCTCGAACCAGTGGTCGGCATAAGGCTCGTCATTGAAGGGGGTCACCTCCCGGTACCCAGCGGACAGGTACAGCGTTATTGCCTCGCGGAGGGTTCGGTTAGTTTCGAGCCGGATCATCTGCGAACCGGCTGCGACCGCGCGTTCCTCCAACTCGGCAAGGAGCCGCCGCGCGAGCCCGATGCCGCGGACTTCCGGTGCAATCCACATGCGCTTGAGCTCGGTGGGCCGGCCCTCGTGGAACTTAAGCGCACCGCAGCCGATCGGCTCGGCGTGACGGGTGGCTACGAGCATCAGTCCGGCTGGAGGCGTGAGCTCGTCGTCTGCCGCGGAGATGCTGCGATCCGGGTCGAAACCCGCGTGGAACCGCTCGGCGAGCTCGGTGAAGTACTGCTGCAGGCAATATCGGGCGTACTGGTGTCGAGGAT
>JBKPTD010000157.1:0-20168 GCA_046735375.1 Actinomycetota bacterium
GGCTCGCCGCCGCAGCTGCGTTCCTGCAGCGCGCCGTCGCGCTGACAGTCGACCCGGCGCGGCGCGCGGAGCGCGCGCTGGCCGCGGCGCAGGCGAGCCTTCAGGCCGGTGCGTTCGACACGGCGCTCGGACTCCTGGCCACGGCGGACTCCGGGCCGCTCGACGAGTTCCAGCGCGCCCGCGTCGAGCTGGTGCGCGCCCACATCGCCTTCGCCTCTGGTCTTGCCGGCGACGCTCCCCCGCTCCTGCTTGAGGCCGCCAGGCGGGTCGAGGCGTTCGATCTCGACCTCGCTCGCGAGACCTACCTGACCGCATGGGTCGCGGCGGGGATGGCGGGGAGTCTCGCCGGACATCGGGTCTTGCTGGAGATCTGCCGCGCCGTCCGGGCCCTCCCTCCATCGCCGGGTGGTGCTCCGCGTCCCCTCGACCTGCTGCTCGACGGACTTGCCCTGCTGACCACTGACGGACACGCGGCCGCGGCCCCGATCTTGAAACGCGCAGCCAAGGTGCTCAGCAGCATTCCGGTTGCGGACGTCCTGCGGTGGGGTCACTTCGCCGCGAGCGCGAGTGCCATCGTCTGGGACTACGAGGGCATGAACGCGATCTGCACGCGGCATGTCCAGCTCGTCCGCGACGCCGGCGCGCTTGCGGCCCTGTCGTTCCATATCAACCAGTTGGGTATGGCACGCCAGTGGATGGGCGACTTCGCCGGTGCCGAAGTGCTCGTCGCCGAGGAAGCAAGCGTTGCGGTGGCGACCGGGAGCCCGATCGCGCCGTACACCTTGCTGAGGCTTCGGGCACTGCAAGGGAGGGAACCCGAGGCCTCCGCCGCGATAGCGAGCGCGGTCGAGCCTGCCAAGGCTGGAGGGCAAGGGATGTCGGCGGACTATGCGAACTGGGCGGCCGCAGTCCTGTACAACGGCCTCGCTCGCTACCCGGAGGCGGCATCGGCGGCCCAGCAAGCCGCCTCGGACACCGTCTACCCGTTCCCGTCCATGTATGCGCTGCCCGACCTGGTCGAGGCGGCCGCGCGCGGAGGAGACGTCGAGCTCGCACGCGAGGCGCTGGAGCGGCTGGTAGAGATGACGCAGCCCTGCGCCAACAACGTCGCGCTCGGCATCGAGGCTCGCTCCAGGGCGCTGCTGAGCGACGGTGCAGCCGCCGACGACCTGTATCGCGAGGCGATCGATCGGCTGGGCCGAACCGAGGTCCGTCCGGACCTCGCCCGTGCGCATCTCCTCTATGGGGAGTGGCTGCGCCGGGAAGGCCGCCGCCTCGACGCGCGCGAGCAGTTGCGCACGGCGTACGACATGCTCGACGCGATCGGGATGGACGCGTTCGCCGAGCGCGCCCGCAAAGAGCTGGTCGCTACCGGTGCGAAGAGGCGCCGGCGCATCGACGAGACGCGCGGGCAGCTCACTCCCCACGAGGAGCAGATCGCCCGGCTCGCCCGTGAGGGGCTGTCGAACCCCGAGATTGGTGCACGCTTGTTCCTCAGCCCGCGCACCGTGGAGTGGCACCTGCGCAATGTGTTCGCCAAGCTCGGGATCACCTCGCGAATGGGCCTCCACACAGCCCTTCCGACCCGCGAGCACGAAGCGACGCCAGCGTAAAACAGCGCGAGCGGGGCCAGGTTACCGACCGCTACAGCAGGCGATCGGTCCTGTGGCTTGCTCGGTGCTTCAGCTCACCGCTTTCTTGACGAGTGCGCTGATCCTTGCCTCATCGGCGGCGGTCAACTCCGTCAGCGCGAAGGCGGTCGGCCACATGGTGCCTTCGTCCAGGTTCGCGGAGTCGTTGAAGCCGAAGGTCGCGTACCTCGACTTGAACTTGTACGCGCCTTGGTAGAAGCAGACGACCTTGCCGTCCTTGGCATACGCGGGCATCCCGTACCAGGTCTTCGGCGAGAGGGCCGGCGCGCTGGCCTTGACGATGGCGTGGAGCCGCGCGGCCATGGCGCGATCCGGTTCCGGCATCTCGGCGATCTTCGCGAGCACGTCGGCTTCAGCATCCGCCTTGGCCGCACGGGGGCTGCGGCGCGCGGCCGCCTTCAGCTCTTGGGCGTGATCCTTCATCGCAGCCCGCTCGTCCTCCGTGAATCCCTCGAACTTCTTGTTCGCGGTGGTGCTCTTGGCGGACTTCTGCGTGTCGTTCATTTCAGGTTTCCTGCCTACGAAGCTTGATGGGGACGACACTCATGCTAGGAAGCCGCCGGGCCTCGCGGCTTCTTGAAAACTGATCGGTCGTCACCTGGGCGAGAGCCTGGCCGTCGCCGCCATCAACCAATGGCTCAGAATGCGCAGAAACACGCCCTGGTCGGCGTCAGTGGATGGTGGCGGTCACGCCGCGGCGCTCAAGAGCACGGGCAATGATCAGGCGCTGAATCTCGCTGGTGCCTTCCCAGATGCGGTCCACACGAAGCTCCCGCAGCAGCCGCTCCGCGACATTGCTGCGGCGGAAGCCGCGGCCGCCGAAGACCTGGACCGCCCGGTCGGCGCAGCGCCAGGCCGCCTCGCTGGCGAAGAGCTTGGCCATCGCGGCCTTGGCGTGGATGAGCTTCGGGTCCGCTCCGGCGTCGACGAGCCTGGCGACCTCGAGCGCGAGCAGGCGGGCCGCAGCCGCATCTGCGGCCGAGTCGGCGAGCGGAAAGGACACGCCCTGATAGTCGAAGATCCGGCGGCCGCCCTGGACCCGATTCAGCGCCCACTCGGTGGCCTCGTCGAGCAGGCGCCACATGGCACCGACGCAGCGAGCGGCGATCGCCAGCCGCTCCTCGACGAACCAGGCACGCTGGAGATCCTCGGCCGTCCCGACCTCGCCCAGGACGTGATCGTCAGGTACGTAAACGTCAGTGAACCTGAAGGTGGGATGGCCGTGCGGGTAGTTGTGGGTGAAGGCGGGCTCCTCGATCACCTCGATGCCTGGACCGTCCGCGTCGACGATGAACAGCGTCGGGAGCCTGCGATCGCCGTCGATCGCATTCGCGGGGACGACATGAGCGCCCGCCACGTCACCGCTCGTCACGAACCACTTCTCACCGTTGACCAGCCATCCCCCATCGGCCCGGGAGGCCGTTGCGCTTATCGCGGATGGGTCTGAGCCCGCCAGCTCCTCGGTCACGGCGTACGAGACGATCATTTCGCCGCGCAGGCACGGCGCTAGGTAGCGCTCGATCTGGTCCGGTGTGCCCGCACCGAGCACGTTGTACGCGTCAGGAATCCACCACCACAGGCCGTTGGTCGTCCGCCCGAGCTCCTCCTCGACCGCGAGCCACCCCACGGTCGACCAGCCTTGGCCACCGTGGTCGCGCTTATGCCGACCACCGGCCAGGCCGGCCTTGATTGCGCCGGCGATGATCCCGTTCCTGACCTCATCGGGCACCGCGCCGTGGTTGGCCTCGGCCATCTCTTCGTACGGGATGAGCCACTCCTCAGCGAAGGCGCGCGTCCGAGCGCGCAGCTCCTCGACAGAGTCGTCCGTCCGTGCCCCCGCGACCGGCGCTGCGATCGGTGCTGTCGTGGACATCTCACCAACTCCCCAAGGGTCGTGGGAACTCAGACAGCCAGCTGACTGACTCATCAGTCAGTGAACGGTTCTTTGCCACCCGGTGTCAAGAACCCGCCAGCTCGTCCTCTTGACAGTGGTTTTCCAGTATGCATACTGAAGAACCATTACTGAGTAACTATGGACTGAGGGATGTCACTCAAGTACGGAATTCTCGGGCTCCTGGCCGAGCAGCCGCTGCACGCGTACGCGGTCAGGACGCGCTTCCAAGACCTTCTTGGAGGGTCGTGGGAGGTCAACATCGGGCAGGTCTACGCCACCTTGCAGCGACTGGAGCGGGACGGGCTGGTCGAGCCCGCCGAGCCGCGCGGCGACCGCGGCAAGGTCCCCTACCGCCTCACCGAGGTGGGCCGCAAGGTGCTCGAGACCTGGCTGGCCGAACCGGAGTCGGAGCCTCAGCAGCTGCGCGAAGAGATCTACCTCAAGCTGCTGCTGGCGGCCAGGGTCGCCAACGGCGACCTGCCCACCCTCCTTGCCCGGCAGCGCCGGGTCTATCTGCAGCGACTCAAGGACCTGGCCGTCCTCGAGGAAAAGGCCAGGTCTCAGGGCCGCGACGACCTCGTCCTGCTCTACCAGGGCGCCCTCCTGCACACCGAAGCCGACCTCAAGTGGGTGGACGCCTGCGCGGAGGCAAGCAAGACCGGAAGGGTCACACGATGACGACGCTGGTGCAGCTGACGGACGTCAGCAAGACCTACGACGGTGCTGACGGGCAGATTGCCTTGGACGAGGTCAGCCTCGAGATCGAAAGCGGCGAATTCACCGCGATCATGGGACCGTCGGGGAGCGGGAAATCCACGCTGCTCAACCTGATCGCCGGGCTCGACCGGCCGAGCGCGGGACGGGTGAGCATGGCCGGGGAAGACCTCGGCCGGCTCAGCGAAGCACGGCTGGCTCGCTTCCGGCGCGCGCGACTGGGATTTGTCTTCCAATTCTTCAACCTGCTCGGCAACCTGACCATGCTCGAGAATGTCCTCATCCCCGCCCAGCTCGAGGGAACCCGACCCGCGCCGGCCAGGGCTCGAGCGATGGAGTTGTTGGCACAACTCGACATCACGGAGCTCGCCGATCGCTATCCAGCCCGCCTTGCCGGCGGCCAGCAGCAGCGTGTCGCGATTGCCCGCGCCCTCATCAATCAGCCCCTGCTCCTGCTCGCCGACGAACCGACCGGCGCGCTCGACACACGCAGTGGAGATCAGGTCATGGAGCTGATCAAGGGGCTCAACCGGGAGGGTCAGACCGTGCTCCTTGTCACCCACGACGCCAAGCTGGCCACTCGCCACGCCGGCCGGGTGGTGACCCTGATCGACGGCCGTGTTCACGACGACACCCGGCTCGAAGGTGCCAGCTCGCCGCCTGAGTCCGTGGTCAAGGTACGCATCGGGCAGGAGCAACGATGAGAGCCAGCTTCACCGTGGCCTGGTCGGAGGTGCGCCGCCGCCGGCTGCAGTCCGCGGTGATCGTGATCATGGTCGCCTTGGCCAGCGGCACCATCACGCTCGGACTCAATCTCCTGCTGGAGTCCCGCGGTCCCTACGATCGCGCCTTCAAGGCCCAGAACGGCGCCCACCTCAAGGTCTTCTACGACGCCAGCCAGGTGACGCCGGGCGAGCTCGCGTCGACCTCAGCGACGATCGGTGCGAGCTCGGCCGCCGGGCCCTGGCCCGATGTGTACGTGACCCTGTTCCACCCGGAGTCGTCCGACGGCAAGTCGCGGCACCCGCTCGACCTGGTCGGAAGGGACAGCGCCCAGGCTCCGGCCGAGCGGTTTCATATGACCTCAGGACGGTGGGTCGAAGCGCCAGGGGAGGTCGTCGTCACCCGAGCCTTTGCCGCAGCGAACCACATCAGCCTCGGCGACCACCTGGTCTCACTCCACACCGCCGACAAGCCGGCCCTGACCGTCGTCGGCGAGGTTGTCGACATCAGCCAGACCTCACCCGCCAGCGACTACAGCAGCGTCCAGGCGATCAGCCGAGCCCAACGAGCGTGGGCGCTGCCTTCGCAGGTCGTGGACCTGGCGAGAGGCAGCGGCTTGGGCTATGAGATGGCCTACCGCTTCAGGTCCCCTCCGACCCAGGCCGAACTTCGAGACGACATGGGACGGCTTCAAGCCAGCTTGCCATCCGGAGCCATCAGCGCGGCCTCCAACTACCTGACGACCCGCGACACCTACCAGGCCGACAACCAGTTCCTGCTTATCCTGCTGCTCTCGTTCGGCGTCTTCGCATTGATCGCCAGCCTCGCCACGACGATCAACCTCGTTCTGGGCGCCGTCATGGCGGGCTACCACGACATCGGGATCAGCAAGGCGCTCGGCTTCACCCCTGGTCAGGTCGTCGGGTCACTGGTGGCCGCCATGACCATCCCGGCGTTCGCCGGCTGCGCGCTCGGGATCCCGGCCGGCGCCGCGCTCAGCGTGCCCCTGGTCAACCAGGCGGCCGAGCGCCTCGATCTGCCCTCACCTCCCGCCGTCTCGCCTCTCGCCGCGTCGCTTGCGCTGGCCGGGATCCTCATCGGCGTGGCGGCGGCGGCCGCGCTTCCTGCCCTGCGGGCAGGGCGGATGAGCGCCGTGGCGGCCATCGCAGCCGGCGCCGCGGCCCCGCTCGCCACAAGCGTGGCGGCCGTCCCACCGGCTTCAGCACCTCCGCCTGCCTCGGCCAATGAGCCTGGGGACCAGCGACGCCTTCGCCCGTCCCATCCGCGGAGTCCTCACCGCCCTTGCTGTACTGATCGGCGTGACCACGATCGTCGTCGCCTCCGGCCTCCGCGAGGCCCTGATCCAGGTTGCGCCGGTGATCTCACGCGTCAACGGCGACGTGTCACTCACCCGCGAGCCCACCGTGAGCGACCGCCGCGTCATGGCCATCCTGAACCACCAGCCGCAGACCCGCGACATCCTCGCGTCCCGCAACGGGCCGGTGATCGTTCCGGGTCTCGCGGATCCGGTGGACGGCGTCGCTCTCCGCGGCGACCCCTCTCGGTTGGGCTGGTCGGAATTCCTGGTTCGAGGCCGGTGGCTCGGCGCGACCCCCGGCGAAGTGCTGCTGCGCCGATCCGTCCTTGACCAGGCTGGTCTCGACGTCGGCAGCACCTTCGACGGCATCGTCGCCGGTCGCCCCCTCCGCCTGCAGGTCGTGGGAGAGATCACCGCAGTCGACTTCGGGGCCTTGCTCAACTGGCCGACGCTCATCGCCGCCGACTCGAAGGCCCAGCCCGACCGCTATGTCGTCCAGCTCAGACCGAGCTCCAATGCCGACGCCTACGCCGCCGCCGTCCAGACCCAGGAACCGGACTTCCTCACCGTGGAGGCCCACCGGGCTGCGACGGGTGAGACCCGCGACACCCTCAACACGATCAATGGACTCATGTACGTCCTCGTGTTGATCCTCGCGCTGATCGCGGCGGCAGGCGTCTTCGCCACGACGCTGCTCCACGTCCGAGAGCGCTCCCGCGACAACGCCATCCTCAAGGCGGTCGGGATGACCCCACCGCAACTGCTGACCATGGTGATGACCTCAGGCGCGGTCTTGGGCGTGCTCGGCGGGCTGCTGGCGCTGCCGCTAGGTGTCCGGACCTACCGCGCGCTGATGACCATGCTCGCGCAGGAGATCGGCAACCGCCCGCCGCCATTCGCCCTCCACGTCCTCCCCCCGATCGTGCTCTACCCGCTAGGTGCGATGGGCCTGGCCATCGCGCTCGCCGGCGCGTTCCTCCCTGCCCGGCAAGCCGCCCGAAGTCCGACCGCTGCGATCCTGCGATCGGAGTGAGCGGTGCTGGATCGGACGAGATCACCTATTGACTACCTTACGCTGTACGACTACCTTACGGCGTAAGTCTTACGCCCAACGAACCGGCGCCGAAACAGACGCGTGAGGAAAGAAGAGAGTCGCGTTAACACCTCGGGAGGCGATGGTGATTCGATCCTCCGTAATCACATACCGGCCGGCAGGCCGCCAGTCCGACGACCGGAAGGGGTGACGGCACGGATGCCTCCGCGGAGCCAGAAGGAGCAAGCACGCGAGCTCTTCGCCCCCCTCGGGCCGACATACGACCGCGTGGGCGCCGCGCTCTCGCTGGGACAGGACCCGCTCTGGCGCCGCTTCCTCGTCTCGCGACTGCCGCGCGGCGGTCACGTTCTCGACGTGGCGACGGGGACCGGGCTCGTCGCGGCAGAGCTCCGGCGCCGGGGATTCCGGGTGACCGGAGTCGATCAGAGCCCCGAGATGCTCTCGGTCGCACGTCGCCGCTTCGGCGGCGAGGTCGAGCTCATCAATGCTTCCGCGGAAGCGCTCCCGCTCGAGGACGAGTCATTCGACCACCTCACGTTCACCTACCTGCTGCGCTACGTCGCCGACCCTGGCGCCACGCTGGCCGAGCTCGTTCGCGTCGTGCGCCCCGGTGGTTTCGTCTCCGCGCTCGAGTTCGGCGTTCCGGCAGGTCCTGCTCGCCCTCTCTGGAACATCTACGTCGACGCGGTGCTGCCGCTCGCCGGCCGCCTGCTCGGGCATGGCTGGCCGGAGGTCGGCTCCTTCCTCGGAGGGTCGATCCGCGACTTCTGGCAGCGCCACCCGCTCGAACGACAGCTCGAGTGGTGGCACGCAGCGGGGCTCAACCAGGTCCAGGCGAGGCGACTGAGCTTCGGCGCCGCCGTTGTCATGTGGGGGCAGAAAACGTGAGCCGCCACCAGCGTGCCACGCACGGCGTCATGACGGCTGCGGTGCAGCCGGTCTCCCGTCCTTCCTGGTACGCGCTCGCGCGCGGCGGCTGGCGGGACTACGTGACGCTGCTCCATCCTCCATACACCGCGTGGCATCTCTCGTACGTCGTCATCGGTGGCTGCCTCGCGTCGGTTGTCTCGTGGGAACGGCTCGGTGCCGCCGTCACCGCGTTTGCCCTCGCGGTCGGAGTCGGCGCCCACGCCCTCGACGAGTTGAACGGGCGACCACTGCGGACGAAGATTCCGGACGGAGTCCTCGCCGCGCTCGCCGGTGTCTCGATCGCAGGCGCCTGTGCGATCGGCATTGTGGGTGCGCTGACCTTCAGGGCCTGGCTCGCCCTCCTCGTCCCCGTCGGAGTCTTCCTGGTGCTGGCGTACAACCTGGAACTCGGCAGGGGGCGCTTCCATTCGGACGCCTGGTTCGGGCTTGCCTGGGGCGGCTTCCCCGTGCTTGCCGGCTATGCGGCCGTCGGTGGCGACGTAAACGCCGTCACCGTTCTTGCGGCGGTCTTTGGGGTCCTACTCTCGCTGGCCCAGCGCACGCTCTCGACTCACGTGCGGTACGTGCGACGCAAGGTGATCGCGGTCCGCGGAGAGCTCGAGCTTGCCGACGGGAGCCGACAGTCGCTCGACGCCGCGCGGCTCACTGCCCCTGCCGAGACCGGACTGCGGCTCCTCTCGCTCGCGACCGTCGTGCTTGCTGCGACGCTCGTCGCCTTCCGCATCTGATCGGCCATTCGATGACCGTGTCCCGCCCACCGCTTGGCGAACAGCGGATCTGCGTGATCGGCGCCGGGCCTTGCGGCCTGACTGCGCTGAAGAACGTTGTACAAGCCGGCTGCAGCAACGTCGTCTGTTACGAGGAGAGCAGCGGCATCGGCGGCAACTGGGCGTACACCGACGACCCGCATCGGATCAGCGTCCATGAGTGCTCGCACGTCATCTCGTCGCGGCGCATGTCATCATTCGACGACTTTCCGATGCCGGAGGACTATCCGTACTTCCCGTCGCACCACCAGGTGCTTGCCTACTTCACCGACTATGCGAAGGCATTCCAGCTAGCGCCGCACATCCGCCTCAACTCACATGTCGAGCGCTGCACGCTGGACAGCGATGGCCGGTGGACGGTTCGCGTGATCGCGGATGGCGAAACGCGGGCGGAGCGCTTCGACAGCTTGGTGGTCTGCTCTGGGCACCACCGCGAGGCCTTCGTCCCGGCGTATCCGGGTACGTTCGCCGGCAAGATCGTTCACTCTTCCGCCTACAAGCGGCCCGAGCCATTCCGCGGCCAGCGCGTGCTCGTGGTCGGGGCGGGCAACTCCGCGGCAGATATCGCGGTCGATGTCGCCCGCCTCGCCTCACGCACCGTGCTCAGCATGCGCGAGGGAACCTACTTCTTTCCGAAGCTCATGTTCGGGCAGCCGACCGACGTGGTCTATGCGTTCTGGAAGAGCAAGATTCCCGCGCCGCTGCTCCAGCCGGCCCTGAGGCTGTGGCTGCGACTCGCAATCGGCAGGTGGGGAGACTATGGACTGCAGAAACCGACCCACCCACCGCTGGGGAAGCATCCGACGGTGAACTCCGGCGTTCTCGAGGCGCTACGCCATGGCCGGCTTGCCGCGTGCCACGGCATCGAGCGCTTCGACGGACACACCGTCCACTTCACCGACGGCACACGGGAAGAATTCGCCGCCATCATCTTCGGGACCGGCTTTCGCACCAGCTTCCCGTTCCTGCCCAAGCAGGTCGCCGACTGGGACCTGGCTAAGCCGCCGCCGCTCTATCTGAGGATGATGCATCCGACGATCCCCAGCCTGTTCTTCGTCGGCCTGTTCCAGTCCGACGGCTGCATCTGGCGGCTCGCCGACTACCAGGCACGCATCGCGGCGCTACACATCACCGGCCGGCTGACACGCCCGGCCGACATCGACACGCGCATCGGTCGTCAAGGCGCCCATCCGCGGTACGGGTTCGATCCCTCGCCCCGACACGCTCTTGAGGTCGACTATCACGCGTTCCGGCGTGACCTCATGCACGAACTTGCTCTGGCTAGCGGTGCAGGCAGCCCGCGGCTCCGGCTGCCCCGCGGTCGTCGACGGTCTTGGCGGTCGTCGGTAACCGCAGCGCGGTTGAGCGTGTCGTCTGCACCTGCTTCTGGACAGTCGCTGATGGAGCGCGTGGCGGTCATTCAAGCCGAGAGGTCTGGGTGTTAGCCGTCGCGCCGACGGGCCGAAGCCTGGTAGCGGGCCCTATACATGGCTGTGCCGCGGCAATAGCCTGCCGCGGTGGGTGCCGCCGCAACGAAGCACGAGTCTTTGGGCGTCAGTGAGGATCCACCGGGCGTCGCGCTCGGCGTAGGCTCCAGTTCCGCCTCGGGCGGGCAGGAGGTGTGAGCATGGTTCGTTTCCGGCTTCCGTTCGTGGTCGTCGTCGCGGTGGTCGCCGCGGTCCTGTTGGCCATGCCGGCGGGCGCGGCGCCGGCCAACGTCGACGTCAGCCAGCGGCACCTCAACGAGTCCGAAGAGGCGATCGCGGTCAATCCCACCAACCCCAATAACATCGTGATCTTCACCAACGTCGGTCATACCGAGGCCGGGCTGACCGCCGGGATGCTCCTGGGCGTGAGCTTCGACGGCGGCAAGACCTGGTCCAGGAGGCTGGTCGGCCTCGGCGCCGGCGACCCCCTCGGCGATGCCTGCTGCGATCCAAGCTTGTCCTTCGACCGCTACGGCAACCTGTTCATGACCTACCTGTACCAGGTGGAGGACCAGGTCCCGGTCGCGCTCAGCACCGACGGTGGCCTGACGTTCCGGGTGATCGCCAACATCTCCAAGGCCAACCTGCCGGCCAAGAAGTCCAAGGGGGACAACCGCGGGCTCTTCCGGTTCGTCGACCAGCCCACCATCACCGCGGCCGAGAACGCAGTGTGGGTTGTGTTCAACGCGGGCGGGCCGATGGTGGCCACCGGCGCCAGGGTCACCGGGTTGGGCGAGGTCGACGCCTTCATCCCGGTCGAGGTGGTCCCCGGGACCAACAACTGCACCTACGGGGATGTGGCGATCGGTCCGTCGGGCCGGGTGATGCAGGGCTGCAACCTGAACGAGAGCGGGCAGGGAGGCGGCAAGATCTTCGTGAACGTGGACCCTGACGGGCTCGGCCCGGCGGGGTTCGGGGATCGGATCTTTGTGACCCACACCCATGTCGGTGGGTTCGATTTCATCCCGCCGCAGCCCGACCGCTCGGTCGACGCCGAGGTCGGCCTGGCGTGGGATCGCACCGACGGCCCACACGCCGGCCGGGTGTACATGGTGTACACCCGCGAGCAGTCCAACGAGAGCGACAACGTGGACATCTACGCTCGCCACTCCGACAACAGCGGGGCCACGTGGAGTGCTGCGGTGCGGGTCAACGACGACAACACCGTCAACAGCCAGTTTCTCCCCAAGCTGTCGCTTGACCCCACCACCGGCAAGCTCGCCGCGGTCTGGTACGACAGCCGCAATGACCTGGGGACTGGCGGGCCGGGTGATACCGACGGGATCGCCAACGACGACGCGCAATTCTGGGGAGCGTTCAGCACCAACGGTGGGGCCAGCTTCACCGCAAACTTCCAGATCAGCGCTGGGACCTCCAACTCTCACGCCTCTGGCAACGGGATCGACTACGGCGACTACAGCGGGTTGTCGTTCTACGGCGGGATGGCTCATCCGGCGTGGTCGGATAACTCCAACAGCACAGGCAACAACCCGGACGGCGCGCTGCACCAGTTGGATATCTACACGGCGGCCGTACCAGCCCCTTAAATAGGGCGAAGTCGGATCGCCCACTGCCAGCATCTGGTCCGCACCGACCAGGCGCTGCTGCGGGCCGGGGACCGCTGCCGGCGCCAGCCCGGGCTGCGCGAGCGCGAGCACCCCGTCCTACGCCAGCGCCAGCCTCTCGCCAGCACGTCCAATGAACGCGTTGGCGGGTAGCGGCAGGCCGCGACTACCCAGACTTCGTCAGAAGACCCGGAATCCCCCCCGCGTACCGGGCCAACCTGCGGCGATTGGCCGGTTGCAGCTTCGGCCCGCTCCCGTGGCGGGCGCTCGCCGGCCAGCTGTTCCAGCTCGGCGGTGAGCCGGTCGTGCCGGCCCGGCGCCAGGTCGACGTCAATGCGGACCTCCAGCGCGGCCAGCCGCAGTTCCTCCAGCGGGCCACCTCGGGCCGGGTGAACGCGTAGTCGGCCAGGTCGGCCAGCACGGGCCTCGCCACAGATCCAGCGCCCGGGCGCAGCGTCCCGGCGGCCTCGGCGTACCGGCCCGCCTCCAGCGCCGCCCGGCCCGCGGTGGACCCGTCCTCAAACCGCGTCGCGTCCAGCTGCCCACGCTCCACCCCCAGCAGGTAACCGCGACCCTGGCCACCGTCCGCCCACCCCGGCCCGGCTCCAGCGCCCGGCGCTGGTGAACACGTAGGTCTGCACGGTGGTGACCCACCTCTCGGGGGGTTCCCGGCCCTCTCGCCAACCCAGGCGGTGGGCTCCCCCAAATTCCACGACCGCTCCAAGCCGTTTCCAAGCTAGCCCTCCAAGCCAAGCCCAACGCCAGTCCAAGTGCGGCGCGCTGCCCTGTCCGTAGGCCCGATCAACGGGGACCACCCCCCGCCACCGGCCCACTAGCCGGCCAGGAGTGACCGCACATGACCAATCAGCTCCGGGAGCAACCGCAACCCCCGCCCGCTCCCCGTCACCACCCGCGGCGGTCTGCCGCCCGCTGGGCGGGGACCGTCCCGGGCAGACTCCTGCCGGTCCTGGCAGCCGCCCTCGCTCTGGCCGTTACCAGCGGCACCGCACTCACTGCGTCGACGACCGGCCAGCCCAACGGCAACGGCGGCTGGTCGCCGACCGACTCGGCCAGGCAGCTTGCCAGATTTGTCGACAAGCACGGCCTTGTCCTGCCTTTCCCGCAGCTCTACCTGATCTACTGGGGAACGCTGTGGCAGCCGAACACCGCGGCGGAGCCAACCGCCGCGGAGGTCACTGACGCGGTGCACACCCTAATGGGCAGCGCTTACCTGACCGGCCTCGCCCAGTACCGCGGCAGCGGGCGCGGCATCCTTCGCGATTGGGCTGTGATCAACTCGTCCGACCCACCGGACGGGTTCACCGACGAGCAGGTCGCCGCATTCGTCCACACCCAAATTGCCGCCCGCCACGTCAGTCCTGACCCGGACAACCAGACCGTGTACGGCGTGGTCATGCCCACAGGGATCACCGCCGATATCGGCCGACGAGCCGAACACGACTCCTACACAGACTCCGGGCGGCGCATCCGCTACGCCTGGTTCACCAACGTCGGCGACCTGGACAGCATCACCGCGCTCATCTCCCACGAGCTGGTCGAGTCCGCTACCGACCCCGATGGCCGCGGCTTCCTCGGCGTCAACGGAACCTGCAACGAACCGGGCTGGTGCGAGATCGCCGACGTGTGCGAACCCAAATTGTCGAAGGTCGACGGCGTCGCCATCCAGGCGTACTGGTCCAACCGAGACCACGACTGCATCGCCCCGGGCAGCGCAGCCCCAAGCACACTTCGAAACCAGGCGGAGCACCCGGCGATCCCCCTGCCTCAGGCGTGCCAACCCGGGTCGGAACCGGCCACCCAGGAGGCACCGGACATCGGCCCGACGACCAGGCAGACACCACACGCCGTGCGCCGACTGGCCGGGCCCCATCAGCCGACGCATTCGAGGAGGACATCATGCCTACGACCATGAGATAGAGGACCTGCTCGCCTACAGGCCTTGGAGCCGGCGGTCGTGGGTTCCGCCAGAGATCTAAGGGCTAGTCGGATCGGTGCGCTACTTGATCCAGAGCTGGTCGTAGAGCGGGTTGAAAGGTGTGCTCTGGTAGTTGCCGACTCTGCTGCTGGTGAAGTCGAAGGACAGCGGGCTGCCGAGGATGACCCACGGGGCCTGATCGGTGACGAGCTTGTCGATCTTCTTCCACAGCCGGCGGGACTTGCTCGGATCGGTCAGCGCGGTGACCCGGGCAGCCGTGGTTAGATCGTCGATGTCCTTGTTGCAGAACCCGCCCGTGCGATTCCTGACCCGGCACGAGATGAGCGGGTCGTAGAACGTATCCGCTGACGGGTAGTCCGCGAGCCAGCCGTCCTTGCCCCAGATCTGTACGCCGTGACGTGGGTTGGTGAGGTATGCATAGGCGTTGCTCTCGGGGACGGTGCGGGTCTTGACTTGGTAGCCGATGCCGCGCAAGGCCCGGGCGATGTCGGCGAGCAGGGCACGATCGGAGGGCCCACCATTGATCCCATAGACGGTGACCCAAGTGCCGCTCGTCCCGGACTGCTTGACCAGGCGACTCGCTTTGGCGAGGTCGGGTCCGTTGTAGGAGTTGGGTCCTGCCCTGGTGTAGGGGCAGTGCCACTCGAAGCTGGGGAAGTTCCGGGGGAGCATCTGACAGCTCGGCCGGACCACACCCGGTCCGAAGACGTCTTTGATGACCTGCTCTCGATCGATGGCGTAGTTGATCGCTTGCCGAGCCAGCTGGTTGTCGAACGGCGGAACCCGGGTGTTCAGCCGCTCGAACCATAGGCCTGGACGCACCCCGGCGTGCAGGCGATCCGGGTAGCGCAACTGAAGCCGCGCGATGACGTGCTTGAGCTTCGCGGTGTCGCGATCGGGGATCCGGCCGACGTCGATGGTGCCGGCCTGCACAGCGTTGGCGGCCTTCTCGGCATCGCGGTATTCGCGGAACTTGATGATGTCCGGGTAGCCGGCTGGCTGCGCGGCGAACGACCACTGCCAGAAGTACCGGTTCCGGACGAGCGTGTTGAAGACGACCTCTGGGTGCCGGTCCTGCGGGTTTCGCCTCGTGAACGCGGCCTTGATCTGGTACGGGCCGGTGCCGGGTAGGGGCGTGGTCAGCCGTTTCGGTGATGTCCCGGGCGGGGTCGGCACGACGAAGTAGGTGAGCTTGTACAGGAAGTCCGAGTCCGGGGCGACAAGGTGAATGGTCAGGCGCTGGTGTGTGTCGTCGGCGATCACGCCCCGGCTGAGATCGCAGGCGGCCGGGTGGGCGAGACAGCCGGTGGCCCCGACGACGCCGCTGAACAGTTCGGGGTTGCCGACTCGGTTGGTCGGTCGGTCGACGGTGAAGACCCGTCTGAAACCTCGGGCAAAGTCCTGGGCCTGGACGATTCGCCCGGTCGAATAACGGATTCCTCGCCGCAGGACAAACGTGTACGTCCTGCCGTCCTGGGACCTCTCCGGCATGCGGGCGGCCAGGTCCGGGACCAACGTGTAGCCCGCCGCTCCGTCGGCGGCTCGGTAGGTGAGCAAGCCGTCGTAGACGAAGCGCTCCGCCGCCGCAGTCCAGTAGTAGTACAGGTTCGCCGGGTCGATGCCATTGAACGTGCCGGGCAGCCAGTCGACGCCTGCGGTGAGCGTCCCGCCGACGTGGCCGGCGGCCGCGAACGCCTGGGAGGCGACGTAGACCGATGAGCCGACGGTTGTGATGGCGGTCGGGGATGCGCCTATGCCGAAGTGGCGGACGTTCCGGCTCTTCGGCTCGATGCGCGCAACCGTCGCGGAGTGCGACGCGGCAACCCAGAGAAACCGGCCGTCGCCGGCCGCGGCAGCAGGCCCATCGCCGACGTCAGGGATCGTGTCGACAGGGCCGAACCCCGGGTCGATGCGGCTGACGGATTGCTCCAGGCTGTTCGTGACCCAGACGGCTCCGTCCATGAATGTCAGGCCGGTCGGTCCAGCGCCGACACGAATCGGCGCGCGCACGGCTCGGGTGTGCACGTCCAGATGAGACACGGTTCCATCGAGGCCATTGGCCACCCAGACCGAATCGGCATCGGCGGCTAGGACGCCGTCGGGACCTCCGCCGACCGGAATAGCTGGGTCCGCCTCGCTCAAGTCCGGGTCGATGTGTTGCACGGTGTCGTCGCCGGTGTTCGCCACCCAGACGCCGCTGGGCCCCGCCGCGATCGCACCGGGCTGGTTCCCGACCTTGATTGGCCTCCCGACGACACGATTCACGTGGGTATTGATGCGTTCCACTGTTCCGTCTGAGGCGTTGACGACCCACACATCCGAGCCGGTGGCCGCGATCGCCACCGGGTCGGCACCGACCGTGACCTCGCGGACGACGATGTGAGCGCGCGGATCGATGCGCATCACCGTGTTCGTTCCGCCATTGGCGACCCACAGCGAACCAGCGGCGAACGTGATCGCGGTCGGGCTCTGCCCGACGGGTATTGCGTCGTGGAGGCTGCCGTCGGAGTCAATGAGCCCCACACTGTTCGGCGGCAGCGCGCTCAGGCTGCTCCGCTGGCCATGGGCGGCCACGACCGCGACTCCTGTGCCCACGGCGACGATCACCGCCGTAGCAGACGCGATCAAGACCCGCCGTTGCACCGGGTGACGCTTCACGGCCGACTGGTTGGGAGAAACCCCGCCGGGCGCACCTTCCGGTCTGGCGTCGGCCGGCACGCCATCCGTCAGGCTCCGGTCGTGAGTGAGGATCGCCTGATGCAGCTCGGTAAGCGGTGGTGCGGGCTCGACGCCGATCTCGTCGTCGAGGACCTGCCGCAGATGACGATAGGCAGCAAGCGCGTCGGCCTGCCGTCCGCACCGGTAGAGGGCGAGCATCTGCTGAGCGTGCAGCCGTTCCCTCAAGGGGTTGGCCGCTATCAGCTCATCGAGCTCGCCGACCACCAGACTGTGGCGGCCGAGAGCGAGCAGCGCGTCCATCCGCGCTTCGATGGCGGTGAGGCGCAGCTCGTTCAGGCGCGCCGCGACCGGAGCGACGGCCTCGAGCTCCACAACGTCGGCAAGGACAGGTCCACGCCACAGGTCTAGGGCCGCGTCGAGTTCGCGGAGCGCCTGCTCGTGCGCGCCGTTCCTCACGCCCCCCACTCCGGAACGAGCAAGCTCTTCGAACTCGCGCGTGTCCAACACCGCATTTCGCATCTCGAGGCGGTAGCCACCACCTTCACTGACGAGCACCTGAGCCGGCGTCCCTCTGGGCCGATCGGGCTCGAGTGCCTCGCGGAGATGGAACACATAGGTCTGGATGGTTGCGGAACTTCCCGGCGGCGGGCGTTCACCCCACAGCGCGTCCGCGATACGTCCGACCGGAACGGGAGAGCCGCCTTCGATCAGCAGCAGCGCCAGCACGGCCCGTTGCTGCGGACCACCCAGGTTCACGCCTGACCCGTTCAGCGTCGCGCGTATCGCTCCAAGCATCTGGAATCGCAGCCCGGGCGCGTCACTGCCGGTGACGCCGCTCGTCCCGATGCCTGGGCCAGGCTCTGTTCGCTCGGACATCGTCCCCCCCGAGAGTGTCCTTGCCAAACCTGAGGCTACCGGCGAATGTCCGGTACGTCCCCGTTCCAAGGATTCTCCAAGCGCGGCGCGAGTGCATTCAAGGCAAACCGGCCTCCCGTCGCTCGCGCTGCGCGTCGACGGTTCCCTGGAAGGGACCTCCCAAGATGATCACAGCCACAACGCAGCCGCTCCGCGCGGTACGCCCACAGACTCGCGGGCGTGGGGCTCGATCCGTCCGATACGGATTGGCAGTACTTCTCGCCGCCCTCGTGACAGTCGCCCTGACGCCCAACGCGCGCGGGACGTCGCTGTCTGGCGCGCACCTGCCGAGCTGGCACATGCTGTCGATCCCCTCGGGGGCGACGTTTCGCACCCTCGCCGCTGTGAGCCGAAAGACTGCCTGGATCGGCTCGGATGACGGCACGGTCGTGCGCACCGTCGACGGTGGGCAGTCGTGGAGGGATGTCTCTCCGCCGGGGACCGGCGGCCTGCACTTCCGTGACCTCTACGCCCGCGACGAGTACCGAGCTGTCGCGATGACCGCCGGCTCCGGATCTGATTCGCGCCTCTATGCGACATCCGACGGCGGCCGCTCCTGGCGACTGGCTTATCAGGCAAGCGACCCGGCGACGTTCTTCGACGCCATGGGCTTCTTCGACAGCCGGCGTGGCCTCGTCATGTCCGATCCCGTCGACGGCAAGTTCCAGATCCTCGCCACAACCGACGGCGGTGACACCTGGGAGATCTTGCCGAATGCCGGCATGCCGTCGGCGCACCCGGACGAGTACGGCTTCGCTGACAGCGGCACGACGCTGACCACCGCCGGTCAGGACGCCTGGTTCGGAAGTGGTGGCTCCGTATCGCGCGTATACCACTCGCACGACGGTGGACTCACCTGGGACGTCAAGAACACCCCCATCCTGAGCGGATCGGTCGAGGGCACCGCGGGGGTGTACGGACTGGCATTTCGCACCGCGAATCTGGGGCTGGCCATCGGCGGCGACTTCCTCACTCCCGACGTCACCTCTCACGTCTCGGCGCTGTCCTACCTTGGCCACCCGTGGATCTCCCCCGTCAGGGAGCCATCCGGCGTCCGGTTCGCCGCCGCATGGCTTCCGTTCACGCTCGCGACAGCGGTCACCGTGGGAATCAACGGTTCCGACGTCTCCTACGACGCTGGGCAGCATTGGACACGATTCGACAACGGCGAGTTCAACACCGTTGGCTGCGCCGCCGACGGGACATGCTGGGCGACCGGCGATGCGGGGCGCGTCGCCATACTCCGTCGCTAACGTGCGAGGTCGAGAAAGACTGAGATCTCGACGCGCGATGTTGCCGGCGAGGGCCGAGGTGCTTGCAACTCATCACCTGGTCCCGGCAATAAGCCGTTCGCGATCGAACAGCGCGGACGTGATCCGCCAGCCGAGGCGGTTGAGCACCAGCAGCACGGCCGCTGCGGCGATGGCAAGGCCGGGCGTCGCGGGGATCACGTTGAACGCGATGAGCGTGGTCACCACGACCGATGGGAGACCGGCGACCGAGGCGAGCTGCTGGGCGACGCGGATGTCGTTGGACCGGGTGGAGATCGCGATAGCGATCCAGATCGTCCAGCCGGCAAGGAGCGGTGTGAACGCGAGCTGCGCGAGCAACTCGGTGGGGTGGACCAGTGCCGACGCCACGGTCGGATGTGCGAACAGCTCGACGCAGGCAAGGAACAGCGCATAGACCGCGTAGGCGACTGCAATCGACGGGAGGAGGGCGGCTAGGGCCTTGGCGAGCACCAACTCCTTGCGGCGAATCGGCGTGGTGAGCACCGGCTCCAGGGTGCCTTGCTGGCGCTCGCCGGCCACCGCGTAGGCAGCGACAAATGCCGGCACAATGGCCGGGATGCCGAGCAGGTACAGCAGAACATGCTCATGGCTGAGCCCGGCCGCCGCTGACGCGGGCAGGGCGAAGACTTGGATCAGCGGTTGGATGACGAAGATCAGCGGGATGACCGCCATCGTCGAAACGATGGAGCCGTTGCGGCGGTATTCCCCGAGCTCCTTGCGGAAGATCGCCCGGACGCGCCTCGTGTTCGTGTTCATCTCCGCCTCGCCTCCTCGTCCTCATTGATCAGCTCGAGATAGACGTCCTCGAGCGAGTGGCGCGACTCGCTGATCGACAGCACGTCGGCGCCCGCCCTGACGAGCGCGCGGGTGACGGCCGGCGCGGCGGCCGCCGGGTCGGAGACGGCCAGGACATACGCGGTGCGGCCGTCCTGATGCCAGCCGTCGACGGCGGGCAGGTCGGCAAAGATGCCGCCCGGCGCGGGGAGCGCGACGCGGGTCCTGACCGTGAGCGTCTTGGCAAACAGCTGCTCGCGGAGCTCGTCGGGCCGCCCGATCGTGCGCAAGGTGGTGTTCAGGATCGCGACGCGGTCGCAGAGCCGTTCGGCCTCCTCCAGGCGGTGGGTGGTGAGGAAGATCGTGACGCCGCGCTGGCGGAGATTGTCGATCAGCTCGTGGACGTCGTGGGCGGCGACCGGGTCCAGGCCGGAGGTCGGCTCATCG
>JBKPTD010000158.1:0-8214 GCA_046735375.1 Actinomycetota bacterium
GTCGATCGAGGCGGAAAGATCACCTGGCATGGACCGGGCCAGCTCGTCGGCTACCCGATCGTGAAGCTGCCCGACTCGGTCCTCGTCGTCGACTATGTCCGCCGGCTCGAGGAAGTTCTCATTCAGCTTTGCGCTGATCTCGGCTTGGAAGCCGCCCGCATCCACGGACGCAGCGGTGTCTGGGTGCCGGCTGATACAGAGAGTGCGTCGACCGGCACCGACGGCCGAGGGGGCCTCGCCGCCGGCGACCGTCCCGTGAGCCGGAGCGTGGATCGCAAGGTGGCAGCAATCGGGATCCGGGTTGCGTCCGGGGTGACGATGCATGGCTTCGCCCTGAACTGTGACCCCGACCTCTCGTGGTTCGACCGAATTGTGCCCTGTGGGATCAGTGACGCCGCCGTGACGTCCGTCACGGCCGAGCTTGGCCGACAGGTGACGGTCGCGGACGCGATCCCGTACGCCGAAAAGCACCTCGCCGCGATCTGGGAGGCGAGGCCGGGCGACGACCAGATGCCACTCCTTCGGAATGGGATCGAATGACCATGGCGATGCTGCGGGACGTAGGCTGATAAGCACTGCCTACCGAGCAAGATTCGCATCCCGGCTCCCCCAGCGGGCCGGGATGAGGCCGGGAGCCCGATGACCTCGTCGATCGTGAGATCGGCCGAGTAGGCGGGCCTTGGTCGACCGATCGGCAAGACCAGCGAGGAGGTCGAGTGACGACGGCGCTGCCGGCGGACGTCCGCGCGGATTCGGACGTGCCCGCGCCTGCGGGCCGGCGGATGCTGCGGCTCGAGGTCCGCAACAGCCAGACGCCGATCGAGAAGAAGCCGCCGTGGATCAAAACCCGGGCGCGCATGGGGCCGGCGTACTCGGAGCTGAAGTCGCTGGTCCGGAGCGAGGGCTTGCACACGGTCTGCGAGGAGGCCGGCTGCCCCAATATCTACGAGTGCTGGGAAGACCGCGAGGCGACCTTCCTGATCGGCGGCGACCAGTGCACGAGGCGATGCGACTTCTGCCAGATTGACACCGGCAAGCCCGCTGCGCTGGATCGGGATGAGCCTCGCCGGGTCGCCGAGTCGGTCGCCTCAATGGGCTTGCGCTACGCGACGGTGACCGGGGTCGCACGCGACGATCTCCCCGACGGCGGTGCCTGGCTCTATGCGGAGACGGTCCGGCAGATCCACCTCGCCGTGCCGGGCTGCGGGGTCGAGCTGCTGATACCGGACTTCAACGCCAGGCCGGAGCTGCTCGCGGAGGTATTCGACTCGCGCCCTGAGGTGCTCGCGCACAACATCGAAACCGTCCCGCGGATCTTCAAGCAGATCCGACCTGCCTTCCGATACGACCGGTCGCTCGACGTGCTCCGCCAGGCACGCACGGCGGGCTTGGTGACGAAGTCCAATCTCATCCTCGGCCTGGGCGAGGAGCGCGCCGAGATCAGCACCGCGCTGCGGGACCTGTACGACGCGGGCTGCGAGCTTGTCACGATCACGCAGTACCTGCGGCCAAGCATCAAGCACCACCCCGTCGCCCGGTGGGTGAAGCCCGACGAGTTCGTCGAGCTCCGCGAGGAGGCCGAGCAGATCGGCTTCGCCGGTGTGATGTCCGGGCCGCTGGTCCGGTCGTCGTACCGGGCCGGCCATCTCTATCGGCAAGCCGTCGACCGCCGTACCCTCAGCCGGTCTGCCTGACTCACAGCGGCCGAACGGTCCACCGCAACGACCCGTATTCCCAGCCGGACTCCTTGCCTGGTCGGGTCCGTGACCAGAGGACGTCAGGGATTCGTACCGTGCCAGTGCGCGATCCGGTGCCTCTCGCGCGGGTGCGCAGGCCAGTTGATCTGACCTCGTTTTCTTTTGTTGCGTCGATTCGCCGTATCCTGCGGCGCATGGCAAACGACGAGTCGAAACGTTCAGGACGTATTGCGCAGATCCGCTCGGTCTACCGGATGGCGAAGAAGTCCGATCCGAGGATCGGCCTGATCGTCCTCGGTGTTCTGCTCGCCGTCTTCGCGCTGTTCCTCGTTATCGGATTCGTCATCGGCCACCCGATCCTGCTTGGCATCTTCGGCTTCCTCCTCGGCTTCCTCCTGGCCACCATCGTGTTCGGCCGACGGGCGGAACGGGCCGCCTTCTCCCAGGTGGAGGGCCAGACGGGCGCAGCGATGGCGGTACTCAACGCGCTACGACGGGGGTGGACGGTGACCCCAGTCGTCGCGGCCGCGCCGCGCACCCAAGATGTCGTCCACCGTGCAGTGGGCCGACCCGGCGTCGTTCTTGTCGCTGAGGGCAACCCGAACCGTGTCACGCAGCTCGTCGCCGCTGAGAAGCGACGCCTCGGCCGCCTCCTCGGCGACGTGCCGGTCTATGACTTCGTCGTCGGCGACGGCCCGGGACAAGTCCCCTTGCGCCGGCTCCAGTCCACGATGGTCAAGCTGCCGAGAAACCTCCGCAAGGACCAGGTGGCCGAAGTCAACAACCGGCTTCGTGCGTTGGGTGACATGCAGCAGAAAATGATGCCCAAGGGCCCGGTCCCCAAGAACGTCAAGCTCCCGCGCGGCCCAAAGCTGAAATAGAGCCCCTCTTCGCATGAAGGAACTTTGACCTGCTCGCGGATGATCTGGCTGGAGGCTCTTGCCCTGGCTACGCCATCGCCACGCTGGACGGTGGGAACGAGCCGCTCAGCCGCCCGCTCCGGTCCGGACCACGACCGTCCCCGCCGCCCGGTCATGCAGGCCCCGGCCATCCCTGTCGTACACGACTGCGGGGAGCACGAGAAGCAGCAAAGCCGTCCGTACCACGACGGCCGGCCACCGAGGAAGGCCGCTGAACAAGCCCAGAACTCTGATACCGAGAAACCGCATCCCTAGCGTGGTGCCGATGGTCGGAACGAGGGCGATGTACTCCGCCGCCAGAATGGCGAAGGCCCACGCTGAGTCGAGCCCGAGCAATCCCCTGGCGATCAACAGGGACGCCCACCAGTCGATGGCGAGCGCTGCGAGCCGACGACCGTAGCCTGCGACCGACCCCGGACCCGTCGCCGGCAGCCCGAGTTCCTTGCCGCGATAACCAGCGTCCGATGGTTCTGGCTCCTCCGGGTCGTCACCCGAGGGCATCGAAGAAGCGGGGTGCCGGTCCACCCGGCCACCGTACCGTCGGCGATTGGGATGCCCGGCAACCTGGCAAGTTACGCACAGGCCGGTCCGTGAGCCATAAGAATCCGTACCCGACGTACCGGACCGGTTGTGCGTAACACCACAGAAACACTCGAGACACCGCCGGGAAACCGCTCCGTCCTACGTTCTGGGAAACCAAGACGACCACTGGCTGCTCGTACCCGGGGGGCCAAGGGACTGCTCGACGTACGTCGGGGCCGCGTGACAGGCTCGGCGAGCCCGGCAGGGCCAGGAGGAGGACGGATGTTCCAGAGCGCAGACGAGGTCTTGACCTACATCAGGGACGAGGACGTCGAGTTTGTCGACGTCCGTTTCTGTGACCTCCCAGGCGTGATGCAGCACTTCACAGTGCCGGTCGAGAGCTTCGCCGCCGAGGTGTTCAGCGAAGGGCTGATGTTCGACGGTTCGTCGATCCGCGGGTTCCAAGCGATCCACGAATCGGACATGCTCCTGCTGCCCGACCCGACCACGGCGTTGATCGACCCGTTCCGTACGCACAAGACGCTGAACATCACGTTCTTCGTCCATGATCCGCTGACCGGGGAGGCCTACAGCCGCGACCCCCGCAACATCGCCCGCAAGGCCGAGGAGTACTTGCGCGGTTCCGGCATCGGTGACGCCGCCTACTTCGGCCCCGAGGCCGAGTTTTACATCTTCGACGACGTCCGGTTCGAGACCAAGCAGAACTCCGGCTACTACTTCGTCGACTCGGTCGAGGCGGCGTGGAACACCGGGCGAGAGGAGGAGGGCGGGAACAAGGGCTACAAGCCGCGATACAAGGGTGGCTACTTCCCTGTCTCGCCCACCGACCACCTGACGGACCTCCGGTCGGAGATCGTCAAGAAGCTCATCGCCGCGGGTATCAAGGTCGAAATGCAGCACCACGAGGTCGGCACCGCCGGCCAAGCAGAGATCGACTTTCGGTTCGACACCCTACTCAAGACCGCCGACAACCTGATGACCTTCAAGTACATCGTCAAGAACACAGCGCGGGCCGCCGGCCGCACGGTGACGTTCATGCCCAAACCGATCTTTGGCGACAACGGATCGGGCATGCATTGTCACCAGTCGCTATGGAAGGACGGGTCGCCGATCTTCTATGACGAGATCGGCTATGCCGGGCTGTCCGACATCGCCCGCTACTACATCGGCGGGCTGCTCAAGCACGCACCGTCGCTGCTGGCGTTCACCAACCCGACGGTCAACTCCTACCACCGGCTGGTGCCTGGCTTCGAGGCACCGGTGAATCTCGTCTATTCGCAGCGGAACCGCTCGGCCTGTGTCCGGATCCCGATCACCGGAACCAATCCCAAGGCCAAGCGGCTCGAGTTCCGCGTCCCCGACCCGTCATGCAACCCCTATCTCGCCTTTGCGGCCATGCTGATGGCCGGCCTGGACGGGATCAAGAACAAGATCGAGCCACCGGAGCCTGTGGACAAGGATCTGTACGAGCTCCCGCCCGAGGAACATGCCGCCGTGGCACAGGTTCCCGGTTCGCTCGAGAAGGTCCTGGATTTGCTCGAGGCCGATCACGAGTATCTGCTTGACGGCGGTGTCTTCACTCCGGACCTCATCGAGACTTGGGTGACCTGGAAGCGCGAGAATGAGGTTGACCCGATCCGGCTACGCCCTCACCCGCATGAATTCGAGCTCTACTTCGATATCTAGGCCCTACACCCGCTCTGACCTGCGGCTTTGTCATTTGGTCGCCTCGCCAGTCCGCAGAGAGTCCGCAAGACGTGCGGACATGACCCGCTCGACCGCTGTCCGCGTCGACTCATCGGTGTCCGGCCACAGGTGCCCGTAGGTGTCCAGCGTTGTCTTCGCCGAGGCGTGGCGCAGGCGATGCTGGACGACCTTCACGTCGGCGCCCGAGGCGATCAGCAGCGAGGCGTAATAGTGCCGTAGATCATGGAAGCGGAAGCCTTGCGGCAGGCCGTCGATCTTCGCTCGTGCCTTGCGGATCTCCCGCTCGATCGTCCACGGCGCCACTCGTCCGAGGATGGTTTCGTCGGGCCACCGAGTGGTGCGCCAAAGTCGAGCGGACGATCTTCAACGGGCAACCCGTCAGCAACCGCGAAGCGTACGCCCGCGAGTGCATCCGCCGAGACCCCCACCGCTACCTACCCAGCAGCCAACCGCCACCCGTCCGCGAGGTGCTGGGCTCATGAGTGACTTCACCTGCTCCGCTTGCGGCCGAGATTTGCGCTTGATCGTTCACAAGGCCGACGAGAGCGGCAGGCGTTGGTGTTCGGGGTGCCCGCCGCACGATGATCTTGGTTTTTCCATAGGCCATGATCACTCCCCCAACCGTGATATTTCCCTTGACTCAGATTTCCCAGGAAGATTTCCCGCCCGGCCCGATCGCCGACGATCTTCCTCGATCTGACCGAATCGTCCGGAAAAGTCCTCCGGGGAGAGAAACTCACTCCCTGGGTCCGTGAACATGTGCCTCAGAAAACCAAGATCACCAGCGCCAGCCTGTCGTCGTCCGGCCACCGGCTTCGCGGTAGCGACGCCATGCCGCGATCTCTTCTGGTGTGTGAGCACCGTCGTCGGCGGCTGTTCGGCCGCCAAGGATGGTGCCGTTGGTGTTGGTGATGCCGCCGTTGCGGCGGGCCAGCTGCCGGGCTCGGCCGAGTTTCCCGCCGAGCGCCGTGTTGCAGCGGCCGTGCATGACCCGCAGCAGCGACTCGTCGAGCGCGATCCCGTCGCCGTAGGTCGCGAGCGCGAACGCATGATCGACGTGTGGGCCGAACGGTGTGCGACCGCTGGCCGAGTAGTCGATTCGTCCGCCGCATCTGGCACACGGCAGATCGCGGGCCCGGGCCGCGACGACGACCCGACGGCGGATCCGCTGCCAGGCCGGGGTGTGCCGCGGGTCGGTCACGTCAGTCACGTTACTCGCTGTCGAGATTCTCGACGTCGAGAGAAGAGAACCAAGATCGTAGCGGGTGGCCCGTCAAAGTCGCCGCGGGCGGTGTCGATCAGGCGCCGCCGCTCGCAAGCCAAGGCGCCGGTCAGCGTTATCACTCCTTCCGGCGCGCCACTAGCCGGCATGCGCGCCGCCCGCCGCGAGTCCCAACATCGAAAAGGATGGAAGAGCAAGGACACGAAGTAATGAGGTCGAGCCGATCGAGACGATCCCGCTGTCGATCCTTGGCGCTGGACTACCCGGCGCCGATCAAAGGCTTGGACGTCGAACTCGTCTGCATGGGCGAAGAGGTTCTCCAGGCGGGGGGTGAGAACTGAGTCCTGCGCCAGGATGCTCCGCGGAGACACCGAAGCGGAGCCGCGTGGTACGTACGGGCGGCCTAGGTCGCCGCCGGGAACTTCGGGTCGGCGTGGAGCAGGCCGGCGCGTTCGGCAACGGTGGCAGCTTGCACCCGGGTGGTGGCATCAAGCTTGCGCAGGATGTGGGTGACGTGGACACCTGCCGTGCGCGGGCTGATGAACAACGCAGCCGCTATCTCCGGGTTTGTCTTGCCCTGCCCCAGCAGCCGCAGCACGTCCAACTCCCGGTCGGTCAACCCGAGCGCTCGGGCGGGAGGAGGCCCGTTCTGGTCGCCGGGTGGAGTGGCGGCGGCGCTCAGGTCGATGCGGGCGCGGCGGGCCAGGTCCTGGATCTCGGTTGTAAGCGGTACATGCTCCACCGCGAGATTAGCCGCGGTGGCAAGCACGGTCGCGGCCTCCCGGCCGCCGTGCGGCCTGCCAAGCAGCCCCTCGGCTTGCCGCCAGCGGGCGTATGCGGCGCGATGCCGGTAGTCCAGCGCCTCCCACCGCTCCGCGGCGACGCTCCACGCGGCCGGGTCGCTCGGCCCCGCGACGCGGCCGTGTTCGGCGTCCCAGGTGGCGCGGGCCGCTGGGATCGTGGCCACGTACGGATGGTCGGTGAATGGCACATCGTGTTCCTGGTTCACCCAGGAGACGAGGTTGTTCGCGGCGGCCAGCGCTGCTCGCACCGCATTGTCGTCGCGGTGGGCTCGGGCGCGCTCTGCCAGCTCCGCACAGGAGCGCATCCCCACCACGAGGAGTGGACCGCTCTTCATCAACCAGTCCTCTTCGCCCTTCCGCTTGAGTGCTCGGTGAACTTCCTCAAGGCCATTGCCGGGCCTTCCCGCCCACAGCGCCACCTCGGCGACATCCTGTGCGAGTCCTGCGGCGAACTCCGGGCTGGCCCCGACGTCGATCTTGGCCATCCGGTCGGCGGCCGCATGCAGGTCGCCACGTACCAGGTCGATCTCGGCACGGGCCAAGTGCAGCGGCCAGTTGTCCGGGTCGATCGGTCCATTGATCAGGGGGTCGATCAGCGCCGCTGCCTCCGCGGTACGGCCTCGACCGAGCAGTCCCTCGACCGCGTTGGCCAGGCTGATCGCGGCTGGACCAGTGCTCCCGAAGCCAAGCTCTCCGGCTTCGTCAAACCCGCGCAGCCCCACCCGGGTGGCATCCTCGAGCCTGCCCACCTTCAGCAGCGCGTCGCTCTCAAGGATGGCGAGTGGAAGCACGGCCCTGGCGTCCCGGGATTCCCCCAGCACGCTCCGCGCCTGGGCGAGCAGCCGGAATCCCTCCTCGACCTCCCCACGCACGAACGTCTCCATGGCGAGCATGCAAAGGATCGGGGCTGTCACGGTCAGCGCACCAGCCGCCTCCGCGACCTCGAGCCCGCTCTCGAGGACAGCATGGATCTCGGCCGGGTGGCGCCCCTCGACCACAAACAGGAAATCGAGCGCGTACCCGAGCAAAGCCCGAGCATGGTCGAGCGAGGGTGGGGTGCCATCGAACAGTCGCAACGCCTCCCTCATCAGAGGGCCACCGGCGGCTGGGGAATCGCTCGCTCGCAAGTGCCCGGCACGGTAGTGGATCGATGCGGCCGTGACGCGATCGGGATGATCGGCGAACCGGCGATACGCGTCCTCGGCGAAAACTCCGGCACGGACCCTGTCGCCTGAGGCCTCAAGCGCATCGACGGCGTGGATGTACAGGCGCGGCCAGTCAACTTCATCAGCAAGGTCGGCGTCGGTTCCGGCCTCGTAGAG
>JBKPTD010000159.1:0-26532 GCA_046735375.1 Actinomycetota bacterium
GAACTCTTTGGCCTCCGGCGTGTCCTCCCAGGTCGCGGGGTCGAACGTCGCGCCTGGAGGAACAGGTCCAAGCCAAGCAGAGTGAGGTCCCAGCCGCCACCGATTCCGATCGTGCCGCCTGGTCCGTAGGTTCGCACCAGCTCGTCGACGATCTCAGCGGGTGACGCGTGCTCCAACTCCAAGGTGGTGCCGCCGTTAGTGCCGGGCGCCAGACGCACTTCGACCTCGGTGGGAATGCCGTCCCCGAAGGCCCAGGTCACCTTGATCAGATGGGGCTCCTCGCAGCGCAGGATCCGCCCGCCGGCGTTGTCCTTGAGCTGAAACGTGCCGCCGAGGCGAAGGTCGCCGTCGATCGGGGCCAGCCTCGGCTGATCCGGCCCGGGTCGGTACAGGCGTTCCACACGTCCTCGATCGGCGCGTCGTAGACCCGGCGCAGCCGCAGCGAGCGTCCCTCGCCCGTGGTGACCGCGTGGTTGCCGATCTCCCGGTGGGTGGCATTGATCTGATTTGACGATGTCGATCACGTGTCCTCCTCGCTCTCGGATCCGTTGTGCTGCTCGCCTGATGGCCTCGCAGTGGTGTTCCCTCGCTGTCTACGGCGCTCGGGCTTGCCACGCGCGAGCTCGGTGCCCAGCGCGTCGAGGCGCTGGCTCCAGAAGCCGCGGAAGCGTTCCAGCCATAGGTCGACCTCCTGCAGCGGCGTCGAGTCGACGGCGTACAGGCGCCGAGTCCCATCCGGGCGGACGGTTGCGAACCCGGACTCCCGCAGCACCCGCAGGTGCTGGGATACGGCCGGCTGCGAGATGCCGAACTCCGCCCGGATGACCCCGCTGACGGTGCCGGCGGTCTGTTCGCCGTCGGAGAGCAGCTCCAATATCCGGCGTCGCACCGGGTCGCCGAGCACGTCAAAGGCATGCACAGTAGCGAGAGTATCATCTGAGACTTATATAAGTAAGCCCTGAAAGATAGTCAGGTTCGCGTGGCGATCGTCTTGCTGCGCGCCGCCGACCCAAGGGAAGGCGGGTCGGCGTTGCCGTCGACTTCTTTCGGTAGGAGTCCGCCCCACAGAATCGCTGCGCTAATCCAGGGGAAAGCAGGGAATGCGGCACAACGTCCGTCGCAGTCTCCAACCGGGGAGGTTCTCGTGAATGCGACAGTCCAGCAGTCCCACACCGAAGCCAAGCCGACGATTGTGCTCGTGCACGGTGCCTTCGCAGATGGGTCAAGTTGGAGCGGCGTCATCGAGCGGCTGAAGCAGCAGGGCTACACCGTCCAAGCTCCGGCCAACCCGCTGCGCGGGCTGATCGCCGATTCCGCCTACATCGCCAGCGTGGTCAATCAGATCAACGGGCTGGTGCTGCTGGGCGGACACTCGTACGGCGGCGCGGTCATCACCAACGCTGCGACCAGCGCCCCGAACGTCGTAGGCCTGGTCTATGTCGCGGCCTTTGCCCCGGATCTAGGCGAACGCTTGGGAGAAGTCGAGAGCGGCTCGAAGGACAGCGTCCTCAACGCGGCTCTGGTCCAGCGCCAATATCCGACCGGCGGGGAGGGGGAGACGGACGTCGAATTCATGATCGACCCTGCGCTCTTCCGGGATGCCTTCGCGGCCGACCTGCCCGCGGAGCAAACAGCGCTGATGGCCGCTACCCAGCGACCCGTCGCCAGCGCGGCATTCAGCGACGCGTCTGGACCGCCTGCCTGGAACCGGTTGCCGTCCTGGGCGGTGGTCGCCACCGGCGACAAGGCCGCCGGCACCGACGTCGTCCGTTCGATGGCGGAGCGAGCGGGCGCGGACATCCACGAGATCGAGGGTTCGCACGTGATCATGGTCTCTCAACCGCAGGCGGTCACCGACGTCATCCTGGCGGCGGCCGAGGCTGTCGCCGACGCGCACCGGTAGACGACGACGATGAGCACGGACACCACGGCGAGCACGGCAGATGCGACGGCGATGAAGGCGGGAACGCACAGCTCATTTGACTCGCTGAAGCAGATCGACGCGGGCGTCCTGAACGTTGGGTACGCAGAAGCCGGCCCGCCAGACGGCCCCGCCGTCATTCTTCTCCACGGGTGGCCGTACGACATCCACAGCTATGTCGATGTGAGCCCGTTGCTGGCGTCGGCCGGGTTCCGGGTGATCGTCCCCTACGTGCGGGGCTATGGAACGACACGCTTCCTGTCAGATGCGGCATTCCGTAATGGCCAGCAATCGGTTCTTGGGATCGACGTCATCGCGCTCATGGATGCTCTCGGCATTCAGCAAGCTGTCGTCGGCGGCTTCGACTGGGGAGCGCGGACGGCCGACGTCATGGCGGCACTGTGGCCGGACCGCTGCAAGGGCCTCGTCTCGGTGAGCGGGTACCTGATCGGCAGTCAGGCCGCGGGCGAGGCGCCACTGCCGCCGGCAGCCGAGCACACCTGGTGGTACCAGTACTACTTCGCCACCGAGCGCGGCCGGGCTGGCTATGACGCCTACCGGCGCGAGTTCAACAAGCTCATCTGGCGGCTCGCCTCACCGCGGTGGGACTTCGACGAAGCTACGTTCACGCGCAGCGCAGCCGCCTTCGACAACCCCGATCATGTCGCCATCGTGATCCATAATTACCGGTGGCGCCTTGGCCTGGCGCCGGGCGAGATGCGCTACGACAACCTGGAGAGGCGGCTCGCCGGCTTTCCAGCCATCGCGGTGCCCACGATCACCCTCGAAGGCGACGCCAACGGCGCGCCGCACCCAGACCCCAGCGCCTACGCCAACAAATTCACCGGCAAGTATGCGCACCTGACAATCTCCGGCGGCGTCGGCCACAACCTGCCCCAAGAGGCTCCGGAAGCTTTCGCGCAAGCGGTCGTCGACGTCAGCCGCTCCTGACCTCGGACGAGCACCCCAGCAGTGCTGCGATCCCTTGAGGGCCGGCTGCCTTGTCTCAGCGCTGCCACTCAATGGCTCGATCCGCGACCCCGGATTCGCGTTACCGGATCGGGTGGAGGGACTGTCATCATCCTTGGATGGTCGTACGGATCCTCATCGCGCTTGCCGCTGGACTGCTGGTGCTGTGGGCAGGGCTGATCATCACCCTCCGCGTTGTCGCGCCAGAGCAGGCCCGGCTTAAGGACGTGATACGTCTTCTGCCTGATCTGCTTCGCCTTCTCTCGCGGCTTGCCCGGGATTCCACGCTTCCGCGTGGTGTTCGCGTTCGACTCGGGTTGCTGCTGGCCTACCTTGCCCTGCCCATCGACCTGGTGCCCGACTTCATACCGGTCGTCGGCTATGCCGATGACGCGATCATCATTGCTCTCACCCTGCGATCGGTCATCCGCCGCAGCGGATCGGAGGCGGTCCGTCGGCACTGGCCTGGTACGGAGGAGGGCCTAGCCACTGTGCTCCGCATCTCGGGAGCGCGTGAGGAGTCGAGCCCACCGGGATCGAGTCGGCCCTGGCTAGATGCAGATGGGTCACCGGTTGAGCACGACGACGGTCACGATGGCGACGTAGAGGGCCAAACCGACCACCGTCACCCACCGATGCGGGTCGTGCCTGTTCGTCCTGATGTCGCGGGTGAGCGGAGGGAGAACCCTGACCAGAATCGGTAGCAACGACACCGCCAGCCCTACTGTCACGAGCACCGCGGCCAGGGAGCCCAAGCCTTCGCGCATCGCCTCCAAGCAGCCAAACAGAGTCGCAGCGAGCACGGTCGCCATGAACAGGCGGATCCAAGGATCGGATGTTGACCCGCCGTTGCGTCCTTGTCGAAGTAGCGCACCTGGAACAGCAGGGCGCCGGCCACCGCCAGCTCAATCGCGATGATCGACTGGAAATACCGGACCGGGGCGGCGAACTCGGTCAGCGCGTCGCGGATCGCTTCCCGTCCACTCAGCGGCTGTGCTCCGGGCTGTGCGATGAACACCGCGTCGGGCTCGTACAGCGCTAGGGCGTCCTGTATGCGGCCTTCACGCAGCGCAGCGCCTCCCCGAATAGAGCGATGATTTCCGCAGGGCTGGCGGCAGTGACGGACATGGTGACTCCTCGTCTCCATTAGAGGCTGGTCAGAGCGGTAAGGCCGTGGTGCAGACCCCGCGTCGCGCGAGCACCCAAGGCCGTCTCGACTTGGCTCTGCAACTGGGCAACGACGGCAGCGGCCACCGGCGCGAGCGCCACCGCGGCTGGGGTCAACCACACCCGCGCCGCGCGGCGGTCCGCCGGGTCAGCGCGCCGCTCTACCAGACCGTCGCGCTCGGCCAGCCGGACCAGCGTGGTCATCGTCTGCTTGCTCAACCGTGCCCGTTCGGCCAGCGCGCCCATCCGAACCCCATGCTGTTCCCACAGCGGCAGCAGCACCGACCCGTATGAGGCACGCACCTGCGGAAATCCTGCGGCGGTCAGTCCGGCGGTAAGTCGCTGGTTCCAGCGCTGCGAGGCCTTGGCCAGCAGGAAACCGAGGTTGTCGACATCGCGCCTCCGGCGACCAGCGGCCAATCCATAAGACCCCTCGGCTAAGTAGACAATAGCTGTCTACGCTAAGGCTTCTGCGGGAGCGCAGCAAGAGGAGCCGATCCCGCGGGGTGACCGCTATCGGCTGGCTGAGGAGGAGCAAGACCGCCGCGGGCGCTACCCCAGCTGGTCGCGGCGGCGTGTCAGGTAGGCGGTCTCGGCGATGTTGCCCGCCAGCTCGATGGCTCTGTCGTACGCCGCGCGCGACTTCTGACTGCGGCCCAGCCGGCGCAGCAGGTCGGCGCGGGCCACATGGTAGGCGTGATAGCCGGCCAACCTGTGCTCAAGACGGTCGACGGCCGCCAGTGCCACCTCCGGGCCGTCAAGCTCGGCGACCGCGATCGCCCGGTTGAGGGCGATGATCGGCGAGGGATCGAGGCGGACGAGCTGGTCGTAGAGGGCGACGACCTGAGACCAGTCTGTGTCACGTACGTCGAGGGCGGAGGTGTGCACGGCGCTGATCGCCGCGAGGATCTGGTAGCGACCCGGAGCCACCCGGGCGGCTAGGCGCTCGCGCACCAGCCGGTGACCCTGGGCGATCAGCGCCGCGTCCCAGGTGCCACGGTCCTGCTCGACGAGGGTGACCAGTTCGCCGCTCGCCGAAACCCGGGCGGTGCGGCGGGCCTCGGTGAGGAGCATCAGCGCCAGCAGCCCCGCCACCTCACCGTCGTCCGGCATGAGGGCATGGATCAGGCGAGTGAGTCGGATCGCCTCGGCGGTCAGGTCGTGCCGTACCGGATCGGTGTCGGGGCCGGTCGCCAGGTAGCCCTCGTTGAAGACGAGGTAGAGGACGGCGAGTACGCCGGAGACCCGTGCCGGGAGATCCCCCGCGGGCGGCACCCGATAAGGGATGCGAGCCGCCTTGATCTTGGCCTTCGCGCGGATGATCCGCTGCCCCATGGTGGTCTCCTGCACCAGGAAGGCACGCGCGATCTCAGGCACGGTCAGACCGGCGACCATACGCAACGTCAGCGCCACGCGGGTCTCCATCGCGAGCGCCGGGTGACAGCATGTGAAGATCAGCCGGAGGCGCTCGTCGTCGATGGCATCGAGAGGCTTGGGTGGGTCGTCGTCGTACAACAGCTGAGCCTCCTTCTGCTTGTCGCCACGCTTGGTCTCGCGCCGGATCCGGTCGATGGCCTTGCGGTTGGCGGTGGTGGTCAGCCAGGCGCCGGGGTTGGGTGGTACGCCGTCGACCGGCCACCGCTGGACGGCGGTCGCGAACGCCTCGGCCGCCGCCTCCTCGGCGATGTCGAGGTCACCGAAACGCCTGGTCAGGGCTGCGACCACCCGCGCCCACTGCTCATGGTGTGCCTGGGTGATCGCCTCCCCGACGTCGGCCGCGCTCACAGGAACGGCCGCACCTCGACCTTCCGATTGCATGCCTTCGACCCCTCGGCGGCGAGCTTGAGCGCAACGTCGAGGTCGGCAGCCTCGATGATCCAGAAGCCGGCGAGATACTCCTTCGACTCCAGGAAGGGCCCGTCGGTGAACACCGCCTCCCCATCCCGGTTGTCGATGACGGTGGCCGCGCTGGGCGCTGCGAGGCCACCGGCGAAAACCCAGTGACCCTCCGCCGCGAGCCGGTCGTTGAACGTGTCGATGGCCGCCATCTCGTCTGGGGTGGCGAGGCTGGCGGAGTCGTGAATCACGGAAAACAGGTACGGCATCTCGGATCATCTCCTGTGGTTCGGCGCCCCTCGTGGGCGGCCGCTCACCCCTGCCACGAACACCTCTGCGCCGATCCGACACCGCCTCGCGGATTTCCCTCGACGACTTTCTGGTACGCCGCTTGTATCCGACAGCGCGACGGGCAAGATCGGGATTCTGGGGAGAGAGCTACGCCGATGCAAGTCTCGGACCGCGAGCTTCTGTGGAGCGGGTGACCGGGATCGAACCGGCACCGCCAGCTTGGAAGGCTGGAGCTCTACCATTGAGCTACACCCGCGCGGAGACCATGGTGCCACAGAGTGCCATGCGGCCGCCGACGCCGAATAAGTGGTCAGAGAACGGTTCTTATCGCCGGTAAGCTTCGCAGCGAGCGTCTGGGACGACGGGATGTGGCGCAGGTTGGTAGCGCGTCCGCTTTGGGAGCGGAAGGTCGTCGGTTCAAATCCGGCCATCCCGACTGTTGATCATGGATGTTTATTCTGGCGATCAGGCAATGTAGATCAAGCCGCGGGGGCAGAAGATCAAGTCCGTGATCTCCCCTTAGATCCATGGTCGCCACTAAGAAACGCTGACACTTTCCCGGTAATAACCGCGGTCCGTGGGTCGCGCATATCGGCTCAAACGTGGCGTCTCGTCCCCGGTTATACCGAGAAAGTGTCGGTGCCAGCATCCAGCAGTCGCATTGAGCACTGCCACCCCGATGATCTTCGATCTAGGGAAGCCGCAGCACCACACGCAGGTCGATTTGGGGTGTACGACCGGGGGCCTCGACTGAGTCGGACCCGAGTCTGGGGGTCGCGTAGACTTCTGCGGCAGTGCCGCGGGGCATAGTTGACGGCTATCCACATGCCCTTCACCTGCTGAGGTTGTCTGATCGTTCCGCGCTGCTCTCGTCTGTCGACCAAGGAGACCGAACCGTCGTGAAGAGTGCTGTCGAGACCCTGAACCCGACTCGGGTCAGGCTGACCGTTGAGGTCCCCTTCGACGAGCTACGGCCGAGTCTCGACGCGGCGTACAAGAAGATCGCCCGGCAGGTGAACGTACCCGGATTTCGCCGCGGGAAGGTTCCCCCTCGGATCATCGACCAGCGCTTCGGCCGCGCTGTTGTCCTCGAGGAGGCGGTCAATGACGCCCTTCCCCAGCTGTACACGCAGGCGGTGGTCGACAACAACGTCCGGGTGCTCGGCCAGCCAGAAGTCGATGTCACGGAGTTCGCCGACGGCACGGAGCTCAAGTTCACCGCCGAGGTGGACGTCAGGCCCGAGGTCGAGCTGCCTGACTATGAGGGGATCGAGGCCACGGTCGATGACGCCGACGTCACCGACGAGCGGGTGGACGGGGAGCTGACCAGCCTGCGCGAGCGATTCGCCACGCTGCTGACCGTGGAGCGGCCCGCTGCCACGGGCGACTTCGTCACCATCGACCTGTCGGCAAGCAAAGAGGGCGAGCCGATTGAGGAAGCCCAGGCGACCGGCATGTCGTACGAGATCGGCAGCGGCAGCATGCTCGACGGCCTCGACGATGCCTTGATCGGGCTGTCCACCGGGGAGAGTGCCACCTTCAAGACGACGCTCGTCGCGGGAGAGCATGCCGACGAGGAGGTCGACGTCGAGGTCACCGTCGGCGCGGTCAAGGAGCGTCAGCTGCCCCAGCTGGACGACGAATTCGCCCTCCTAGCGAGCGAGTACGACACGCTCGATGAGCTCCGGCGCGGGCTGCGTGAACGGCTGGAGCGAGTTGGCCGGATCACCCAGCTCGGCCAGGCGCGCGATCGCGTACTCGCGGCCCTGCTCGACAAGGTTGACATCCCGATGCCCGAGCGGGCGGTCGAGAATCGGGTCGAAGCGCAGAAGCACGACCTTGAGCACCACCGGCTTGAGCCGGCGGGGCTGACCCTCGAGACGTTCCTCGAGCACGACGGCCGGAGCGAGGACGAGCTCCTCGCCGACTTCCGCAAGGATGCCGAGCAGTCCATCAAAGCGGAGTTCGTGCTCGATGCCGTCGCGGACAAGGCACAGGTCAGCGTCAGCGAGGGCGAGCTGGGGGAGCACATCGTGCGCAGTGCGATGCGTTACGGCGTGACCCCTGACGACTTCGCGAAGCAGATCATCGACGCCGGACAGCAGGGCGTCCTGGTCGGCGAGGTACGGCGCGGCAAGGCGCTCACGACCGTCGTCGAGGCTGCGAAGGTCGTCGACACCTCCGGCCGGGCGGTTGACATCAAGGCCCTCAGTGACGCCGTGTCCGCCAGCGCCGAAGCTGCTGATCAAGACTCGGAGGACGCGACCAGCGAGGACGCGACCAGCACTGACAGCGCGGACGCGGAGACTGCGAGCTCTGAAACGGAGCATCCTGAGGAAGCCGCCCGCTCCTGAACGACTTAGTCATTTCGCCCAGCAAGATCCTCAGTTTGGTGGGAAGGCGCAGCGAACTGCACCTTCCCACCAAACTCGAGATCTTCGCGGCTGTTTCGCGGCCGCACGCGATACTGCGACTCGCAGTCGTGACCGGGCGCGAATCGCGGCTGTTAACAGCAGTGATTCGCGCGGAGCACGGGCTGAATGCCTGGAGGATCCCGATTTTTCGGCGTTCGTTGACGATGCAGGCGCAAATGGCAGCAATGCGGTGACGGTAATTCGCGCGCCTCGATGACCGGCCGCCTGCGCCGTCAGCGAACACGGTGCAACCAGGGATGGCGACCGTCGATCTGCGCGTTAATGTCGGCAGCGCGACCTGTCATTCGCAAGCTCCACGACAGAACCCAATGCCGCCGACACGGTAGGCGAGGAGAGCAACATGACTTCAGTGGAATCGGGGCACACTGGGCGGCTCGTGACCCCGTCGGGCATCGAGACACCCGGTCTCGTCCTCCCGTCGCCGCGGGCTCAGCAGTCGACGACCTCTCAGCTCGACGATCGGGTGTACGAGCGTCTGCTCAGGGAGCGGATCATCTTCCTCGGCACCGAGGTCCGCGACGAGATGGCAAACATGATCTGCGCGCAGATGCTGTTGCTCGCCGCCGAAGACCCGGATCGGGACATCTACCTCTACATCAATTCACCGGGCGGGTCCGTCTCCGCGGGCATGGCGATCTACGACACGATGCAGTACATCAAGAACGATGTCGCGACCTTTGCCATGGGCCTTGCTGCATCGATGGGACAGTTCCTGCTCTGTGCAGGAGCGGCGGGCAAGCGTTATGCCCTGCCGCACGCGCGGATCATGATGCATCAGCCGGCCGGCGGCCTCGGTGGCACGGCGTCGGACATCAAGATCCAAGCTGAGCAGATGATCTACACCAAGAAGAAGATGGCCGAGCTCATCGCCCTGCACACCGGCCAGACGATCGAGACGGTCGAGCGAGACTCCGACCGCGACCGGTGGTTCACCGCAGAGGAAGCGAAGGTCTACGGCTTCGTCGACAATGTCGTGAAGACCGCGCGCGAGGTCGACGGCAGTGGGGGTACGGCGTAATGAGCGGGATTCAGGAACGAGCGATGAGTGAGCTGCACATGCCAGAGAGCCGTTACATCCTCCCCGAGTTCGACGAGCGGACCAGCTACGGCTTCAAGAGGCACAACCCCTACACGAAGCTCTTTGAAGAGCGGATCATCTTCCTCGGCGTGCAGGTTGACGACGCCTCGGCCAATGACGTGATGGCGCAGCTGCTCACCCTCGAATCGATGGACCCCGACCGGGACATTCAGATCTACATCAACTCGCCCGGCGGGTCGTTCACGGCGCTCACGGCTATTTACGACACGATGCGGTTCGTCAAGCCAGACATCCAGACGATCGCGATGGGCCAAGCGGCCTCGGCCGCCGCGGTCATCCTCGCCGCCGGCACCACCGGCAAGCGGCTTGCGCTGCCAAATGCCCGGATCATCATCCACCAGCCGGCGATGACGGATGGTGGGTACGCCCAGGCCAGTGACGTCGAGATCCAGGCGAACGAGATCCTTCGCATGCGGTCGTGGCTCGAGGAGACGCTGGCCAGGCACAGCAACCGCTCCGAGGAGCAGGTCCGCGAGGACATCGAGCGTGACAAGATCTTCACGGCTGAGCAGGCGCTGGAATATGGCCTGGTCGACCAGGTGATCACGTCACGAAAGGCATCACTGGTGTCCGCTTAATCCCTGCCATCTCAGTCTGCGATCGCATACGGTAATGGGCTAATCAAGGCGACCGGGGGGGTCAGCCACCGGTCGCGGGTGCTCCGCGAGGCTTTGGCGAGAGTTGTCCAAAACCTGGCAGAGTGCGACGCGGGCCGCAAAGAGCGACCCACCAGCCCGTTCTCGGGGTAACGTCAAGGGGAACGAGTTCGTTCCGCCGCCGACAGGGCATGCCGGCGGGTACGCAGCGCAGAAGGAGAGCACCGCGTGGCACGGATAGGCGACGGCGGCGACCTGCTCAAGTGCTCGTTCTGCGGCAAGAGCCAGAAGCAGGTCAAAAAGCTCATAGCGGGACCCGGCGTCTACATCTGCGACGAGTGCATCGATCTCTGCAACGAGATCATCGAGGAGGAGCTGTCAGAGTCGTCCGAGGTGCACTGGGACGAGCTGGCCAAGCCACGCGAGATCTGCGAATTCCTCGACCAATATGTCGTCGGCCAGGATGAGGCAAAGAAAGCACTCGCCGTCGCCGTCTACAACCACTACAAACGCGTCCAGGCGGGCGACACCGGCCGGACCAATCCCAACAACGGCGACCAGGTCGAGCTCGCAAAGTCCAACATCCTGTTGATCGGCCCCACTGGCTGCGGCAAGACCCACCTCGCTCAAACGCTCGCCAGGATGCTCAACGTCCCGTTCGCCATCGCGGATGCCACCGCGCTGACCGAGGCCGGTTATGTCGGCGAGGATGTCGAGAACATCCTGCTCAAGCTCATCCAGGCCGCGGACTACGACGTCAAGAAGGCCGAAACCGGCATTATCTACATCGACGAGGTCGACAAGATCGCCCGCAAGAGTGAAAATCCGTCGATCACCCGCGACGTCTCCGGTGAAGGTGTCCAGCAGGCACTGTTGAAGATCCTCGAAGGCACGACGGCCTCCGTCCCGCCGCAGGGCGGTCGTAAGCATCCCCATCAAGAGTTCATTCAGATCGACACCACTAACGTGCTCTTCATCGTCGGCGGCGCGTTCGCCGGGCTCGAGCGGATCATCGAGCAGCGCATCGGTCGCAAGGGGATCGGCTTCAACGCAACGCTGCACTCCAAGCACGATCTCGACGCCGCCGACAGCTTCAGCGAGGTCATGCCGGAGGACCTGCTCAAGTTCGGCATGATCCCGGAGTTCGTTGGTCGGGTCCCGGTGATCACCAATGTCCGTGCCCTCGACCGCGATGCTCTGATCAGGATCTTGACTGAGCCGCGGAATGCCCTCGTGAAGCAATACCGCCGGCTCTTCGAGCTCGACAACGTCGAGCTCGAGTTCACAGATGACGCCCTCGAGGCGGTCGCCGATCAGGCGATCCTCCGGCAGACGGGGGCTCGCGGCCTGCGGGCGATCATGGAGGAAGTCCTCCTCTCCGTCATGTATGAAGTGCCCAGCCGCAAGGACGTCGCTCGCGTGGTCATCAACCGCGAGGTCGTGCTAGAGAACGTCAATCCCACGCTCGTGCCGCGCGACATCGCCGCCGAGCGCGAGCGCAAGCGCGAGCGGCGCGAAAAGTCCGCATAGCCCGCACGAGCTGCATCTAAGGCCAGTCGTCCGCCGTCACTCGAAGACGAGCTCGGCAAAGTCTGCGACCGGGCGATAGCCGATCTTCTGATAGATCGAGTTCGACGTCGGGTTGCTCAAGTCGGTGAACAGACAGGCCTCGGCCCCGGTCGCCAGGATTCCCGCGGTCGCAGCAGCCGTCGCCGCCGTGCCGTAGCCGCGCCGCTGATGCTGCCGTGGGGTGTACACGGGGGCGACGCGGACGACGCCCGACACGGGCACCGTCCAGCCGGCCAGCGACACCGGCTCACCGTCGATCTCCCACAGGCCGATCCGGCCTCCCGCCAGCCGTTCCCGGATATCGGCGACCTCCGCTGGCGGCCCCGTCACGTGGCCGGCAGCGACAGGGAAGTCGACGAACCAGTCGAAGCACAGATCGAAGTCGTTCTCGTCCGCCAGCCGCCATGACCCGCGTCCGGCAGGTGGCGGCAGCAGCTCTGCCATTCGATAGAGCCGCATCCTGGTATGGGTTCGGACGCCGCAGCCGGCACGCGCGGCCCACCGGTCGGCGAAGGCCGACGCCTGCACGACAGGCCCGGTGACACCGGGCAGATCCTGAGCGGCCAGCACCTCACGGATGAAGTCGGCAAGCCCAGCCGCCATGGCTGGCGGGATCCCCGGGAGAACAACAGCGCGTGGCGGGGTACGTACCGCGGCGCCGATCACCTCGCCGTCGTCGGATTCGACGGTGATCCACAGGGGAGGGCCCGTGTCGCTGGCCCGCAAGCCGCCCAGCCGGGTCCGCGCCAACGTTGCCGGCAGCGTGTTCAGAACGGCGTCGCGTTCCATCCAGGCGAGCCCGCGAGGTACGAACGCCGTCGCGTCGGGCTCGATGACAAACCGCATACCCCAGCCTTGCGGGCCGCCATGGCCGTTGCAATGTGATTTCCCGCGAGCTTGAGCCGTGCAAGCCGTAGTCCTGCGAACTCGGTCGTTTGCGGAGGCTGCGTGTTCGTAGACTTCAGCCCGTGACCGACGCCAACACCTCTGAGCAGCCGCGCAGTCTCCCGCCCCAATACGCGCCGGCTGAGGTAGAGGCGCGCCTGTATGACCGCTGGGTGGCGGCCGGCTACTTCGAAGCGGATCCGAAGAGCGAGCGTCCGCCGCACTCGATCGTCATCCCGCCGCCGAACGTCACCGGCAGCCTGCATGTCGGCCACGCCCTCGACCACACGATCCAGGACGCGCTGGTCCGGCGCCGTCGCATGCAGGGCTACGAGACCCTGTGGTTGCCAGGAATGGACCATGCGGGCATCGCCACCCAGAACGTCGTCGAGCGGGAGCTCGCCAGGGAAGGCCTGTCGCGTCACGACTTGGGCCGCGAGGCGTTCGTCGAGCGAGTGTGGCAGTGGAAAGCCCAATACGGTGGCGCGATCCTCGACCAGATGCGACGACTCGGAGATTCCGTCGCGTGGAGCCGCGAGCGGTTCACGATGGACGAGGGCCTCTCCCGTGCCGTTCTCACCATCTTCAAACTGCTCTACGACGACGGGCTGATTTACCGGGCGCAGCGCATCATCAACTGGTGCCCGCGATGCCTCACCGCGCTGTCTGACATCGAGGTCGAGCACTCAGACGACGACGGTGAGCTGGTCTCGATTCGGTACGGCGACGGCGATGACGCGATCGTCGTCGCCACCACTCGCGCTGAGACGATGCTCGGCGACACGGCGGTCGCTGTCCATCCCGAGGACACCCGCTATCGACATCTCGTCGGGCGGCAGATTGAGTTGCCGCTGACCGGTCGCCGAATCCCGATCGTTGCCGACGAGCACGTCGATCCAACTTTCGGCAGCGGGGCGGTGAAGGTCACGCCGGCTCACGACCCCAACGACTTCGAGATCGGCCGACGACACGGTCTGCCGAGTCTCACCGTGCTCGACGAGCGGGGGATCGTCACCGCGCATGGGCCGTTCCAGGGCCTGGACCGGTTCGAGGCACGCCCGGCCGTTGTCGCTGCGCTGCGCGAGGAAGGCCGGATCATCGCGGAGAAACGGCCCTACCTTCACGCCGTAGGACACTGCCAGCGCTGCAACACCACCGTCGAGCCGCGCCTGTCGATGCAGTGGTTCGTGCGGGTCGAGCCGCTGGCGAAGGCAGCGGGCGACGCGGTACGGGATGGCCGGGTGACCCTCCATCCGAGGGACATGGAGGCGCGCTACTTCGGCTGGGTCGACAACATGCACGACTGGTGCATCAGCCGGCAGCTGTGGTGGGGGCACCGCATCCCGGTCTGGTACGGCCCGGACGGCGAAACAGTCTGCGTCGGCCCGGATGACGAGGCGCCGGCGGGCGAGGGCTGGATGCAGGATCCTGATGTCCTCGACACATGGTTCTCCTCCGCCCTGTGGCCGTTCTCGACACTCGGCTGGCCGGAGGACACCGCCGCGCTCGAGCGTTTCTATCCGACCTCGGTGCTGGTGACGGGCTACGACATCCTCTTCTTCTGGGTCGCCCGGATGATGATGTTCGGGTTGTACGCGATGAACGATCGTGGGCCGGACGATTCGGTCCCGTTCCGTACCGTCGCTCTGCACGGCATGGTCCGCGACCAGTTCGGTCGCAAGATGTCCAAGTCCCTCGGGAATGTTGTCGACCCGCTGGACTGGATGGACCGGTTCGGTGCGGACGCGACCCGCTTCACCCTCGCTCGGGGCGCCAATCCCGGCGCGGACGTGCCGACCAGCGAGGAGTGGGTCCAGGGCAGCCGCAACTTCTGCAACAAGCTATGGAACGTGACCCGGTTCGCGCTGCTGAACGGCGCGCGAGTGGGGGAGCTGCCGGCGCCGTCCGAGCTGTCGACCACGGACCGGTGGATCCTGTCTCGGCTCTCGGTGGTGGTCGCCGAGGTCGACACGATGTACGAGGACTTCGAGCTTGGTAAGGCCGCAGAGGCGCTCTACCACTTCGCCTGGGACGAGGTCTGCGACTGGTACGTCGAGCTGGCCAAGACCTCGCTCGCCTCCGGGGGCTCGGCCGCACAGACAACGCGACTGGTGCTCGGCCGGGTGCTCGACGATCTGCTCCGGTTGCTCCATCCGCTCATGCCGTTCGTGACGGAGGAGCTGTGGACCGCATTGGTCGCCGGCGAGCCGACCAGTGGTTCAGAGCCCGGCGCTGGTCAGGCGCCGGTCGTCGCTCCTGCCTCGCTAGTGGTTGCGCCCTGGCCCACTGCGGACTCCAGCCACCGGGATCCGGGTGCCGAGGCAACAATCGCGGCGGTACAGGAGGTGGTCACTGAGATCCGCCGCTTCCGCGCCGAGCAGGGACTTCCGCCGGGTCGCCGGGTGCCGGCCAAGATCGAGTACGTGTCTGAGGCCGCCGGCGGCGTCCTCCAGCACGAGGCACACATCCGCGCGCTGGTCAGGTTGGATGCGGCCGGAGAGGGGTTCGCCCCCACGGCATCGCTCACCGTCGGGGGCCTTAGCGTCGTGGTGGATTTGCACGGGGTGATCGACGTTGCGGCTGAGCGCGCCCGTCTCGAGAAGGACCTGGCGGCCGCGCGGAAATACCACAGCGCGGCGTTGGCCAAGCTCGCCAACCGTGACTTCACCGCGAAGGCACCCGAGCAAGTGGTCGAGAAGGTCCGCGACCGGGCCACCTCGGCGGAGGCTGACATCGGCCGCCTCGAAGCGCAGCTCGCCGCACTTGCGGCTGAGGGTTAGCCCCGCGTGATTGGCTAGGCGGTGTGACCGGACCGATGGGAGACGATGGCGCGGCGGCGCTGGCCAGGGTCGAGGCGGAGCTGGCGAAGCGGTGGCCGGAGTCGAGGATCGATCCGACGCTCGACCGGATGAAGGCCCTGGTCGAGCTGCTCGACCAACCGCAGAGCCGTTACCCCGTCATCCATGTGACCGGCACCAACGGCAAGACAAGCACGGCGAGGCTGATCGAGTCGCTGCTGATCGCGTTCGGGTTGCGTACCGGACGCTTCACCAGTCCCCATGTCGAGTCGGTCACCGAGCGCATCGTCCTCGACGGCCAACCCCTCTCGCCCGGGCGGTTCGCTGCCGCGTTCGACGAGGTGGCGCCGTATCTCGACGTGGTCGATGCGCAGTCCGACGTCCCGCTCTCCTTCTTCGAAGTGCTCGTGGCAATGGCGTACACCGCCTTCGCGGACGCACCGGTGGGCGCGGCTGTCGTCGAAGTCGGCCTCGGCGGCGAGTGGGATGCGACCAACGTTGCGGATGGTCAGGTTGCCGTCATCACACCGATCGCTGTCGACCATGCGGCCTACCTCGGGGATGATGCCGCGACGATCGCGGCCGAAAAGGCCGGAATCATCAAGCCCGGCGCCGTGGCGGTCCTTGCCCAGCAAGAGGTCGAGCCGGCGGAGGTGTTGATCCGCAGGGCCGCCGAGGTCGGCGCCACTGTCGCGCGGGAAGGCCTCGAGTTCGGGGTGCTACACCGCGAGGTGGCCGTCGGTGGTCAACAGCTGTCGCTGCGTGGGCTTGGCGGTGACTACGACGAGATTTATCTGCCGCTGTTCGGCGCCCACCAAGCGCAGAATGCCGCCTGCGCGCTTGCGGCCGTCGAGGCCTTCCTCGGTGGCCGCGACCTGGACCGTGACGTCGTACGGGAAGGCTATGCCCGGGCGACGTCGCCCGGACGGCTCGAGGTCGTCCGCACTTCGCCGACCATCGTGCTCGACGCCGCCCACAACCCGGCGGGCGCTGAGGCGACCGCCGCCGCCATCGCCGAGGGCTTCTCGTTCAGCCGCCTGGTCGGGGTGGTTGCCGTGATGGCCGACAAGGACGTCATCGGGATTCTCGATGTGTTCGAGCCGCTGCTCAGCGAGATTGTGGTCACCCAGAACTCGTCCCACCGCTGCATGCCAGCGCCTGAGCTCGGCGAGATCGCCGAGGACGTCTTCGGTCCCGACCGTGTGCACGTCGTGCCGTCCCTGCCAGATGCCCTGGAGACGGCGGTCGCGCTCGCCGAGTCTTCCGGCGAGCTGCCCGGTGCCGGCGTCCTCGTGACCGGATCCATCGTCACCGTCGGTGACGCCCGCTGGCTGCTGCGCCGGACGGAACGGGAGGCGAGGTGACGAGCGCAGGAGCCAGTCCGGGCGCGATCACTCGGCGGCTCGGCGCCACGGTTCTTGCCGGCGAAGCGTTCGTGCTGTTCTTCTTTGGGCTCGCAGCGAGCCGACTGCGGCCGGACGATACCCTCGCCGTCGCTGTCATCAGCGCGGTCGGCGCGGTCACGGCCCTTGCGTTGTGCGTCCTGCTCCGCCATCGTGCGGCGCTCTGGGCAGGCTGGCTGCTTCAGGTGGGGTTGATCGCTGCTGGCGTGCTCGTGCCGATGATGTACGCGGTCGGCGCGCTCTTCGCGATCCTCTGGTTCATCGCTCTTCGGCTTGCCGCAAAGGCGGAACTCGTTGCTGCTGCCCGGCGCGGGGATGAGCGGTCCGCTGGCGCTGGTCCTTTACGCCGGTAGGCTTCCTGCACTGTCGGGAGCACCTCGGGGGCTTGACGCCCCGGCGCTCCACTCGCCATCGAAGGGGATCACCGTGTCTGAGCGCACGCTGGTGTTCGTCAAGCCGGATGGGGTGCGGCGCGGGCTCGTCGGCGAGATCGTGTCGAGGTTCGAGGCCAAGGGTTTGCGGATCGTCACCCTGTCGATGCGCACGCTCGACCCCGAGACGGCCGATGTGCACTACGCCGAACATGTCGCCAAGGCCTGGTATGCGGAAATGCGCGATTTCATCACGTCAGGACCGATTGTGGCCATGGTCCTCGAGGGTGATCAGGCCGTCGAGGTGGCCCGGCTTATCGTCGGTGCGACCGACGCGCGCAAGGCCGCGCCGGGCACGATTCGCGGTGATCTCGCCAACTCCAACCGCGAGAATCTGATCCACGCGTCGGATTCGCTCGAATCCGCGAAGCGTGAGATCGACATCTTCTTCGCCGGCGTCTGACGTCTCGAGCCCGGCCGCATGGTCCGCCTAACCGCCCCCGCACTTGCTGTCGACCTCGGTACCGCGAACACCCTCGTGTACGAGTTCGGCAAGGGGATCGTGCTGAACGAGCCCTCGGTGGCTGCCGTGCGGGAGGACTCGCGCGAGGTGGTAGCGGTCGGATCAGAGGCGCCGGCGGCGCTCGGCGACGGGCGGAGCCCAATCACACTCGTGCGGCCGCTCGCGGCCGGAGTCATCTCCGACATCGACGTCGCCGAGCGGATGCTGGCTGGGTTCGTCGAGAGGGTCGTCCCTCCGCGGCGGCTCGGGTCACGTCCGCACGTGGTCGTCGCGGTGCCGAGCAGCGTCACTGGCGTGGATCGGCGAGCGGTGGCGGATGCGGTGTACGCCGCTGGGGCCGGTACGGTCGAGCTGGTCGAGGAACCGATCGCCGCAGCAATCGGTGCAGGCCTCCCGGTCGAGGAGCCGACCCCGAGCGTCATCGTCGACATCGGCGGTGGTACGACCGAGGTCGCGATGATCGCCGACGGCGGCATCGTCGCCTCCGCCTCGGTGCCGGTCGGCGGAAACGCCCTCGACCAGGCGATCATCGGCTGGATCCGCAAGGAGCACGCTCTCCTCGTCGGTGACCGAGCCGCTGAGCAGCTCAAGATCGCGGTGGGCTCTGCCTGGCCCCGGCGGCACGAGACAAAGGCCGACATTCGCGGTCGTGACCTCGTCTCCGGTCTGCCAGGCACGGTCTCCGTGAGTGGTGGTGACGTCAGGGTGGCTATGGACGAACCGCTTGCGGAGATCTTGGGAGCGGTCCGCGATATGCTCGACCGCTGCCCACCCGATCTCACCGCCGAGCTCGACACCCGCGGCCTCCTCATCACGGGGGGAGGAGCCCTGTTGTCTGGGCTCACCGAGCGACTCGGCGACGCGACCGGGCTTCCCGTGACAGTCGCGGACCGTCCGCTCGAGTGTGTGGTCCTCGGCGCGGCCACCTACCTCAGGTAAGCCAGATCCGCTCGGCGACGCGGCGGCGGAGGGGTCGACGGGCGGCATCGGTCTCGCGAGGCGGTTAGGCTGGTGTTTTCGCCGAAGGATGCACTGGTCCACGACGTGGCCTGATCCGCTGCCTGGACCGCAGAGTGCCGGAGATCTTTCCTTATGCCGACCGAGTCACTGTTTCCTCGCCTGGAACCGCTCCTTCCGCGGGTTCAGAAGCCGATCCAGTACGTCGGCGGCGAGCTCAACTCCGTCGTCAAGGACTGGGACAGCGCCGAAGTTCGCTGGTGCCTGATGTACCCGGACGCGTACGAGGTCGGGCTTCCCAACCAGGGCGTGCAAATCTTGTACGAGGTCCTCAACGAACGCGTCGGTGTGCTGGCCGAGCGCACTTATGCGGTGTGGCCGGACATGGAGGAGCTGCTCCGCGAGCACGGCATTCCGCAGTTCACCGTCGATGCCCATCGGCCAGTCAACGCTTTCGACGTCCTCGGAGTCAGCTTCGCCACCGAGCTCGGTTACACCAACATGCTCACGGCGCTTGACCTGGCGAGCATTCCGCTGGAGGCGGCGGACCGGGGCGAGGACCATCCGATCGTGATCGCCGGTGGGCACGCCGCGTTCAACCCGGAGCCGGTCGCCGACTTCATCGATGCCGCCGTTCTCGGCGACGGGGAAGAGATTGCCCTCGCGATCAGCGAGGTGATCCGCGAGTGGAAGGCCGAAGGGCGGCCGGCGGTGGCCGGGCGTACCCCGAGGGACGAGCTCCTCTTCCGGCTGGCCGCGTCCGGCGGCGTCTACGTACCGAAGTTCTACGACGTCGACTACCTGGAGGATGGCCGGATCAAGCGAGTGGCGCCGAACCGGTCAGGCGTACCGTGGCGGGTCAGCAAGCACACTGTCATGGACCTCGACAAGTGGCCGTACCCGAAGCAGGCGCTCGTCCCGCTCGCCGAGACAGTCCACGAACGCTTCTCCGTCGAGATCTTCCGCGGCTGCACCCGGGGCTGCCGGTTCTGCCAGGCTGGCATGATCACCAGACCGGTTCGGGAGCGGTCGATCTCGGCCATCGGCGAGATGGTCCAGCGCGGTCTTGAGTCGAGCGGGTTCGAGGAGATCGGACTGCTCTCCCTCTCCTCGGCCGATCACTCCGAGATCGCCGACATCGCCAAAGGCCTGGCGGATCGGTACGAGGGGACGAATACGTCACTGTCGCTACCCTCCACCCGGGTCGACGCATTCAACGTCACACTGGCCAACGAGCTGTCGAGGAACGGCCGCCGCTCAGGGCTGACCTTCGCGCCTGAAGGCGGGTCAGAGCGGATCCGCAAGGTGATCAACAAGATGGTCACCGAGGAGGACCTCATCCGTACGGTCACCACGGCCTATTCGCACGGTTGGCGACAGGTGAAGCTCTACTTCATGTGCGGGCTGCCGACCGAGACCGACGAGGATGTCCTCGCCATCGCCGACCTCGCGAAGAAGGTCATCGACACTGGCCGGGAGGCCACCGGCAGCAGGGACATCCGCTGTACCGTCTCGATCGGCGGATTCATACCCAAACCGCACACGCCGTTCCAGTGGGCGGGCCAGCTCGATCCTGAGACGACCGACGCACGACTTGCCAAGCTGCGCGACGCGATCCGGTCGGACAAGCGATATTCGCGCGCGATCGGCTTCCGCTACCACGACGGCGAGCCTGGGGTCGTGGAAGGGCTGCTGTCACGGGGCGACCGGCGGGTCGGAGCCGTCATCCGCCGCGTCTGGGAGTACGGCGGCCGTTTCGACGGCTGGCGGGAGCATTTCTCGTACGAGCGGTGGATGAGGGCTGCGGCCGAGGTGTGGGCCGGGCAGCCGATCTCAGTGGAGTGGTTCACGGTTCGCGAGCGCGACTATGCCGAAGTCCTGCCCTGGGACCACCTCGATTCCGGCCTGGACCGCGACTGGCTGTGGGAGGACTGGCAGGACGCACTGTCCGAGGTGGAGGTCGACGACTGCCGCTGGACCCCCTGCTTCGACTGTGGGGTCTGCCCGCAGCTCGGTACCGAGATCCAAACGGGGCCGACAGGGAAGCGGCTCCTGCCGGTGACGCCGATCAACCGACCCTCGACCGCGGCCGCAACAGCTGCGACCGCCGCGGCAGCCGTCAGTGCGACCGCGCCGCCCTCCTGATCACCGAGCCACCGTGTCAGCGGCCCTGAGTGCATCACCGACCGAAGGGATCGTGCCCTGAGTCGCCAGCCTGACGGGCCGCCGCCGGCGCCAGCCGTCCAGCGCCTGCGGATCAGGTACGCCAAGCGGGGCAGGTTGCGGTTCACCAGCCACCGCGACTTCCAGCGGGCATTCGAGCGCGCGCTGCGTCGCGCGGCCGTCCCCATGGCTTACTCCGCCGGCTTTTCCCCGCACCCAAAGGTCTCCTATGCGGGGGCTGCCCCGACCGGGGTGGCAAGCGAGGCGGAATACCTCGAGATCGGCCTGACCACGGCGGTAGACCCAGACGATCTCCGCGACCGCCTCGACTCGGCCCTGCCGGTGGGGCTTGACGTCCTGGAGGTTCAAGAAGCCAATGGACCGCCCCTTGCCGATCGGCTCGACGCGTCGCACTGGGAGATCTTGATCCATCGGATGACGAACGCCGAGGTGGGGGCGGCCGTCCGCGCGTTCCTCACCGCTGGCTCGATCAAGGTCGAGCGGCTTACGAAGCGGGGGCTCCGAACGCTGGAGGCCCGTGCCCCCGTGCTTGATATGAAGATCGTGGACACCCCGAGCGGCCCGGACGCCACGGCCGACTCAGCTCAATGTGCGATAATTCAAATGGTCGTGCGGCACACCACACCCGCCGTACGACCCGACGACGTCCTCGCCGGACTCGGCCAGGTGGCTGGCCTGGCGCCGCCCGTACCGCCATTGGTGACGAGGCTGGCGCAGGGGCCGCTTGACCCCGAGACCGGCACGGTTTCCGATCCGCTCCACCGAGTTCAGCGGACAGTCTCGACTGCCGACGAGACGCAGAGCGGCGAGGAATCCGCGTGACGCAGTCGGCACCTTGGCGTCGCAGTGACTGCCTCAGAGGGACGACCCCCTGAGATCGCACAGTCGACGCCCCCAGGCGGCCATGGTCGCCGCCGGGAGGCGGGGTGCACCAGACGGAGACTTCTGCCGGCAAACGCGCCGGCCGCACGGACAAAGCTCCCGTGCGGTGCCCACCGGGCACCCGGGAGCGCGACGGGAGACATGCCCGGATGCTCGACAACGAGCCCACACGGGACAACACAACTGAAAACACGCATACCGGCACGGAGGCCGCTCCCAAGCGGCGCACCCGCCGGGCTACCAGGTCGGCCGGTCCGCCATCGGCGGACACGACCGGAGACACCCAGCCGGCGGGTGCCGCAGGCAAGAAGCGACGAGCTTCTGACGATCCTGCGCCCGGATCGCCGGAGAACCCACAGGAGCCGACTGCAGACACGGCGGCGCCCAAGCGGACGAGGCGGTCGCGCAAGACGGCCGCCCGTTCCGGCGGCGCGTCGGCTGATGCTGCGCAAGGAAAGGACGCGGCCGATACCGGGTCCGCGCCCGCACCGGCTGACACAGCGGAGGCGGAGGCGCAGCCGGCGCCTCGGCAGCGCCGGACCAAGAAGACGGCCGCCAGCCGCAAGGGTGCCGTTCGGGCACCCCGCGATGCCGGCGTCGTTGCTGCTGCCGATTCGGCAGGAGATGCCGCTGGTGCTACCGCGCCGGCAGCCACACCGACACCAGGACAGCAGCCGACAACCGCGATCTCCTTCCAGGAGCCGTCTCTGCTCTTCCGCGAGCCGACGGCGGCGACGGAAGTGGCCGGCGAATCTGAAGGCCGGCCCCGACGCAGTCGCCAGGACGACGATGAGGCTGTCGGCGATCGGCGTCCCGCTGCAAAACGCACGAGTCGAACGGCCAAGGCAGCGTCGGCTCCTCAAGGACGGCGACAAGCCTCGACGGCGGACGGCGCTGACGTCACCGAGGCCGAACAGCCCAAGCGGCGGCGCAGGCCGTCCGCGAAGGCGGAGCCGGCCCCGGCCGAGGTTAGCGCCGAAGGCTCCGCCGCGGATGTTGCGTCCCCGGCCGAAGCTCGCGGTGGCGACGAAGCAGAGGACAGCGGTGACGCCCGGAGGCGGCGGCGCCGCCGCGGCGGCCGTGGCCGACGACGCGATGGGACGGGTGACGCGGACGAGGTCGCCGTCGCTGAGCCGGAGAAGGCGGGCGAAGCGCAGGAGGACGAGGCGGACGACGCTGACGAGGAGACCCCGACCGGCACTAGCCGCCGGCGACGTCGTCGCCGCAGGCGGGCCGACACGTCCGAGGAGGCGAGCACCGCTCCTGATGACCCAGAGCGGACCGTCGTCAAGATCCGCGAACCGCGCCCCAAGGACGGCGATACCGACGTCGCCGTGGTCAAAGGCTCGACCAGGCTCGAGGCGAAGAAGCAGCGGCGGCGGGAGGGCCGGGAGGCCGGCCGGCGCCGCGCTCCGGTGATCACCGAAGCCGAGTTTCTCGCCCGGCGCGAGGCCGTGGACCGAGTGATGGTGGTCCGCGAGATCGACGACCGGACACAAATAGCTGTCCTCGAGGACGGCGTGCTGGTCGAGCACTACGTCAATCGCGAAACACATAGTTCCCTCGTCGGCAATGTCTACCTCGGCAAGGTCCAGAACGTGCTGCCGTCGATGGAGGCCGCCTTCGTCGACATCGGCCGGGGCAGGAATGCCGTGCTCTATGCCGGTGAGGTCAACTTCGATGTCGCCGGGCTCGAGGGGCAGCCGAAGCGGATCGAGAACGTCCTCAAGTCGGGCCAGTCTGTCCTCGTCCAGGTCACCAAGGACCCGATCGCGCACAAGGGTGCGCGCCTGACAAGTCAGATCAGCCTGCCGGGCCGTTACCTCGTCTATGTTCCCGAGGGCTCTATGACCGGGATCAGCCGGAAGCTGCCCGACACCGAGCGAAACCGACTCAAGAATCTGCTGCGCTCGTTCCTCCCCGAGGACGCAGGTGTGATTGTGCGGACTGCCGCCGAGGGGGCGACCGAGGATGAGCTCAAACGAGACGTCAACCGGCTTTCCGCCCAGTGGGAGGACATCCAGCGGAAGGCTGGTACGGCAAGCGCGCCCGCGCTGCTTTATGGCGAGCCGGACCTGACCATCCGAGTCATCCGGGACATCTTCAACGAGGACTTCAGCAAGCTCGTCGTCTCCGGCGATGACGCCTGGGACACCGTCGATGCCTATGTCGGCCACGTCGCGCCTGACCTCATGCCCCGGCTGCAGAAATGGACCGACGTCGAGGACCTCTTCGCGTCCTACCGGATCGACGAGCAGATCGTGAAGGCGCTCGATCGGAAGGTCTGGTTGCCGTCCGGTGGTTCGCTGGTGATCGACAGAACCGAGGCGATGACGGTCATCGACGTCAACACGGGGAAGTTCACCGGTCAGGGCGGCAACCTCGAGGAGACGGTCACCAAGAACAACCTCGAGGCCGCCGAGGAGATCGTCCGCCAGCTCCGGCTGCGCGACATCGGCGGGATCATCGTCATCGACTTCATCGACATGGTTCTGGAAAGCAATCGGGAGCTCGTCCTGCGCCGACTGCTCGAATGTCTGGGCCGCGATCGTACGAAGCACCAGGTTGCCGAGATCACTTCGCTGGGACTCGTCCAGATGACCCGCAAGCGGGTCGGCCAGGGGCTGCTCGAGGCGTTCTCCGAGCCATGTGAGCATTGCAACGGCCGAGGCCTGAAGATCCATATGGAACTCCTCGAGCCGAGGCAGGACAGCGGACGTCGTCGTCGCGCTCGCACGGACGCGGCGCAGTCCGCGGCCAAGCAGGTCGACGGATCGGGCGATGACGACGAGGCGGCTATTGCCTTAGCGACGGAGGCTCTGGCTACCGCTGCGGAGCCGGTGGCCGCGGCTGAGTCCGGTGGGGCATCGTTGGAGGACTCCGTACCTGAAGAGCCCGAGGATCCGGCGGCATCGGTTGAGCCCGCGGTTGCGGTGGAGTCCGGTGGGGCATCGTTGGACGGTTCGGCGCCAGCCCCCGATGCCCCGGTCTCGACGGCCCACGGAGCAGGCCAGGATGGACAGCCTGTCAGGTACATGGTTGGCGTCGGGAACGTACCTGACCAGCAGCCCCACCCGTCGCACCCGGACGCCCGGATGGTTTCTGTCGGCTGGCCCGGGTGAGCACTCGTCCTGTAGTCTTGTCCGCTGGCGCGCCCTCCGGTGACTGCACAGGCCGGGCACGCTCATCATCTTTGGTGCCCCGCGCTTCCGCGGTGGACAGTCAATGCTGATCGAGAGAGGTTCCGCGGTGTACGCGATCGTCCGCGCTGGTGGCCGCCAGGAGAAGGTCGCCGTTGGCGACGTCGTCACGATCGATCGGGTCGTCGGCGAGCCGGGCGCGGAGTTGACGCTGCCTGCGGTTCTCGTCGTCGACGGTAAGAGGGTGACGACTGACGCGGCCAAGCTCGCGAAGGTCTCGGTCACCGCCGAGGTGCTCGGCCCGGCGAAGGGTCCGAAGATCGAGATAGTGAAGTTCAAGAACAAGACCCGCTACCACAAGCGCCAGGGTCACCGGCAGAAGCTGACCCAGGTCAAGGTCACCGGTATCAAGACCGCGAAGTAGGTACCACGAGATGGCTCACAAGAAGGGCGCGTCGTCCACCCGTAACGGACGCGATTCCAAAGCGAAGCGGCTTGGCGTGAAGCGCTTCGGCGGCCAGGTGGTCAACGCCGGCGAGATCATCATCCGTCAGCGTGGCACCCACATCCACCCTGGCCAGGGCGTCGGGCGTGGCGGCGACGACACGCTGTTCGCGCTGATCGAGGGCTCGGTCGAGTACGGCACCCGGCGCGGGCGCCGGGTCGTCAACGTGATCCCGTCGGCGGACTAGTCCGCACGGCGCACAGCACAGCTTTCGCGAGAGGCGGACCGGAGACCCGGTCCGCCTCTCGCCGTACCAGGGGAGGTCCGCTCCCCGATCGGAATCAGATCGTGATCTGCAGTTCCGGTGGGAATGTGCAGCCAACTGCACTACTCCACCAAAACTCGCGATCATGGGGTGAACGAACGGCAGGATGCGCCGAGGGGCGCATTCGTAGCAGGGGAGGGAGGTGACAGTCGACGTGGTGACCTTCGTTGACCGGGTCGTGATCCATGCCCAGGCCGGGTCCGGCGGACACGGCTGCGTCTCCATCCACCGGGAGAAGTTCAAGCCGCTGGGCGGACCGGACGGTGGCAACGGCGGGCGCGGCGGAGACGTGATTCTCGTCGTCGACCCAAGCACCACCACACTGCTCGACTACCACCACTCGCCGCACCGCCGGGCCACCAACGGACGCCCGGGCCAGGGCGACAACCGCCACGGTGCTGACGGCGAGGACCTGCTGCTGCCGGTTCCCGCGGGCACTGTTGTGCGGACCACGAGTGGTGAGGTGGCCGCCGACCTGGTCGGGACGGGCACGCGGATCGTTTTGTGCCGCGGCGGTCGCGGCGGACTCGGCAACGCCGCGCTCGCCTCACCCCGACGGAAGGCGCCGGGTTTCGCGCTGTTGGGTGAGCCAGGAGAGGGCGGCGACTTCGTCCTCGAACTGAAGACCGTCGCAGATGTGGCACTTGTCGGATTCCCAAGCGCGGGCAAGTCAAGTTTGGTGGCGGCGCTCTCTGCGGCCCGTCCGAAGATCGCCGACTACCCCTTCACGACGCTC